>JALWPK010000241.1 GCA_026995045.1 Gammaproteobacteria bacterium
CACGGTATTATGATGACTCAAGGCCTGCACTCCTTCTTGTTTTTCAATGATTTGTCGCGATTTCATTGTATCAAAACAAGCGGGTTTTCAGGCCTTTTTTGTAGGTTCTTAATGGGACACTAGTGATATGATATCAACAATACGTACCCGGCGCTGTTGCAGGCCTACCTGGTTAATGACGGCAAGAAAACCTATATTGAGCTGGCGAATATCACGCCTTCTGCGTTGACTGTGACGGCGATCGAACAGGTCAGCAAGAAAGGCATGCCGGCAATAAAACAGTTTATTGACGCCAAACGGCTGCCGCTGACATTGCCGCCATCTCCCCACCTGATGCGGCCCGAGTGCATCCGGCTGCCTTTCAATGGGCCAGCGCCCGATAAAAAATCCGGTATTGTGCTGCAGGTGACGGTTAACCCCGGCCACCGGTCATACCGCGTCAAGGTGAAGCCGTATTATGCGCCGATGCACAAGCCATTGTTGCCGGCATCCACTGTCGAGCAGCAACTGGCCATACATCAACCCTATCTGCAACTGGACACAACAGCAAAATTGCTGACCGTTAGGCAGGGTAAATGGCAACTGCAGAAAAGTCTTATCGTGCCGTCTGGTTATCACCTGCAGTTGCAGGCAGGAACGCAATTGCAGTGCGCCGGCTCGGCTGTGATTGTTGCGTACGGCACAGTGGAATCGCTGGGCACTGAACAGGCGCCAGTCATCCTGTCTGGCATCAATGATGCCGCCTGGCCAGGCATGGCTGTCATAGACGCACCCGGTAAATCACGGCTGATACATACCCGAATATCAGCAACCAACGGCAAGTTCACCAGCGAATGGAGCCTGACCGGCGGGGTCACGTTTTATCAGAGTGATGTGCTGCTGCAATCCAGCTTGCTTGAAGACAGCCGCGGTGAAGACGCATTGAATATAGTGCATTCCGAATTTTTGCTTGATGACATAACCATTCGGACAACGGCATCGGATGCTTTCGATTCGGACTTTTCAAAAGGTGAAATCAAGGGCGGGCTGTTTGAAAACATCGGTCTGGCTGGCGGTGGCGATGCAATAGACGTGAGTGGCACCCAAATTCGGGTAACGGCGAGCCGCTTTGTCAATATCGATGACAAGGCGGTGTCGGTCGGTGAAAAAAGTCATATGCAGGCAGCCAGTCTGGAGATACGCAATGCCGGCACCACTGCCGCCAGCAAGGATGGTTCAGAGCTGATACTGAAAGACACGCAAATCGACGGTGTACGCGTCGCCGGTTTGATGGCATACATCAAAAAACCGGAATATGGCCCGGCGCGCATCGAAGCTGAAAATGTGTCATTTGCCGATGTATCCACGCAGGCGCGCGCACAGAAAGGCAGCGTCATTCTGCTGGATGGTGAGGCTGTTGATACGGTTGATCTTAACGTCAAGCAAATGTACAAAACGGTTATGAAAAAAGGATTGAAATAACCGTGAACATGGTGCCCGAAAACGCGCGTTATGAAATCAAGTTTGTTGCGCGGCCGAGCGAGTTTCACCAGTTGATGCAATGGGTAAGGGTGCATCCTGCTGCATTTGTCAGCCCGTATCCGGATCGGCGCATCAATAATGTATATTTTGATACCCAGGATTGTCATGCCTATGCGGAAAACCTGAGCGGTGCCAGTGCGCGCAGAAAAGTGCGTTACCGATGGTATGGCGACAGTGTACAGCTTGATGCCGGTGTGCTCGAGGTGAAATGCAAGCGGAATTATTTTGGCTGGAAACAGCATTACCGGGTGGGGCAGCAGCCCGACACCGGCGGCCTCAACTGGCGGCAAATTCGCGAGCACATGCTATGCGCGCTGCCAGACAAGGGGCGGCATGTGCTGCGCAAAAATCCCAACCCGGTTCTGATCAACCGTTATGACAGAAAATATTTTGTTACTCACGACGGCATCGTGCGCCTCACAATTGATCGTAACCAACGTGTCTGGGATCAGCGCTACAAGCCCTATCCCAACTACAAACACCCGGCGAATTTATGCGATACGATTGTCGTCGAAATCAAGTTTGACCGTAATCAGCAGGACTATGCATCGCAAATTATCCAGGGCATCCCGCTGCGTGTGAGCCGGCATTCAAAGTATATGGTCGGGGTGCACACCATCAGCCTGATTTCACACGCCTGGTAACAGGCTGGTTACCGGTTTCGGGGCTGCAGCTCAAAAGCGAAAGTATCTGGCGCAGGGCTTGTGGAAATAGGTTCAACGCGGGCGCGCCCGCTGTCCAGCGTGACCAGCCATACATGGTTGAGCGGCGCGATGTTTTCCATATACCAGCGCTGTTTTGGCGTGCGTGAATCCGTTCCCCAGTTGCCGTCACCAATATATATCGTTCCGTCATCTGTGTTGCTGCGTTGATTGTTTTTCAGACGATAGGTTTTTTTTAACGTGTGTTCGTGATTCTCAAACGCCAGATCCAGCGCATAACGATCGAATAGCGGCAGCCAGAACTGGCGCAGTCTTTGCGATGGCGCGCCATCGGCCGGGTAATAACTCGGGTACAACGGGACATGGTATGCGGCGAATCGAAAGTGGCCGGTATCCTGACTTTGCAGGCTGGTTTGCAGCCAGCGCCGTTGCTCGCCGTCAGCAGGGTAAACGTGTTCCGTATCCAGCACCAGCAGCACGCCATGTTCACCCAGCCGGCGCTTGAAGAAACTTTTGTCGCCAGCCGGGTGAAACAACAACTCATAAAACGGCGCGGTATTGATGTCTGGCTGGTAGTCAGCTTGCGTCACCGAAAGCATGGCGGTATTGACATCATGATTGCCCACTGCTGCAATGACTGGAATCGTATAACCATCAGGCGTAATCATGTTGCGTTGCCAGATAGCCAGCAGTTGTTGCCAGCGTGATTGCTTTTCCGGGTCGCCATCGGCGTAGGCGATATCGCCACCGATAACAGCAAAGTGCGGACGGGTTTCGGCTGCCAGTTGCGTTAACTGTTCCAGTGCAGGCGTAATCCGGGTGTCGCCGCCAGCAATAAAGCGTATGGCGCCAGTCTCTGGTACAGTTTGAAACTTTCTTTCATCGGTCAACACAGAATCGCCATCACTGACCACAAAATAATAATCCTTGCCAGACTGCAACGAGTGCAGTTTGGCTGAATGCACTTTCAGCGTTATGCCGCTGCGCTGACGCAGGGTGGTGGAAACTGCATGTGCGTATTGCTTCAGTTGCCCCTGCCGGGGCTTGCTGTCATAGTAGACAACCAGCTTGTCGAGCTGTTGTGTGGTGGCGTAATTGACCACCATATTGTGTGAGGTGTCTTCTGTTTCCCAGGTGAGAAAGGTATATGCAGGCTCCGGTGTGAATAAAAACGCCACGCTGCTGACGATGCCCACAATCGCAATGGCGAGAGCAAGAAGTAGTGTTCGGGCGCCAGGCATGGAGGACATGTCCTCAGTTGGCGTATTGCCGGTACAAGCCAGCGATCGCGTCAGCATTGCTGGCGGCGTTGTAATGGCGGCTGACGCGCTCACAGGCGTTTTCGGTCAGTGACACGAGCTGCTTGCGGTTTTTTTCGATTGACAGTAATGCCGCAGCATAATCCGCCGGCTGCTGGTTGGGAATGAGTATGCCGCAGCGGCCGTGATCCAGCACTTCCGGAATTGCGCCAACCGCATGCGTAATCACGCAGGTCTTCAGGCACATCGCTTCCAGCAGCACCATGGGAAGGCCTTCGTGATCCGATGTTATCAGCAATGCATCCAGCTTTCGCAGTTCCTGCTGGATGTTGTCGCAGTGCCCCATAAAATCTAGTTGACCACTGTCAATCAGCCTGGCGCCGTAGTTTTGCATGCTGATCAGCAACGGGCCATCGCCATAGATTTTGAAACGGATAGCCTTGTCGGGGTGGTTATCAGCGATGATGTTGGCGATATCAATAAACAGGTCGATGCGTTTCACCTCGACCAGGCGGCCTACGATGCCAACAGAAAAGGGGGGATGATCGTTTTCCGCCTCCTGTGTGGCGCTTTTCTGGGCCGCTTCGAGTGTTGCTTCAATATCGATGCCGTTTTCAATCACCCTGATTTGATTGCGCGTGAAGCTGTCCGCCAGCTTGTCTGCGAGTTCTCTGGACACTGCAATAATGGCTTTTTGCACAAACCGGCCACTGAACCAGTCCAGAAACTTTTGCACATGTTTGTGCGGTTGGCTCCATTTGGGTAGATGTTCGCTGGCGCCATGAATGGTGCGAACAGACGGGATGCCTTGCAGCCAGGCGGCAAAGCCGCCCAAGATATTTTCCTTGACCCGGTGCGTATGCACGATATCCGGTCTATGCTTGTGCAGAATATGCAGTAATTGCATGAAGATGCTGCCGGCATGGTACTGGCTTTCATTGACCACGATGACGCTTATGCCACGCGCTTGCAGTTCCTGCTGCAGCCGGCCTGGGTTGAGCAACACGACGGTGACCTGGGTGTCTTGACAGCGCTGCTGCTGACTGGCGAGGGTGAATAATTGCACTTCGGCGCCAGCCCACAGGTCGCCGGAGGCAATGTGCATGACGTGAACAGGCGAACTTGGCGGCATGGGGTGATTTCTTGAATATGATAAAGTTTGCGGCTTTTGGTATCCCTGCTGGCTGTTCACTGCAAGGCGTCGCCAGCAAGGCCACATTATAGGCATTTCTGCAGAGCTTCGCTTTCTGCATTGTGCGGATTGAATAGACTATAACGATATATGGAATTTTTGTTTTATCTGACAGCCGTCATGTGCGCATACAGTTATTTTCTGTATCCGCTGATTCTGAAACTGTTGCCGGAGCGCGAGCCGGTGAATTGCCCGCCGCCGGCGGATGATGCGCTGCCGGTATTGAGCCTCATTATCACCGTGCACAACGAGCAGGCGCGCATTCGGGACAAGCTGGAAAATTCGCTGGCAATCGATTACCCGCAGGAGCGGCTCGAAATCATCGTGGCTTCCGATTTTTCCACGGACGATACCGAATCCATTGTCGAGTCTTATGCCGATAAAGGCGTCAAACTGGTGCGCGCCGACGAACGCAAGGGCAAGGAATACGCCCAGCTGTGCGGCATTCGCGCTTCCAGCGGCGAGATTCTGGTGTTCTCCGATGTCGCTACGCAAATTCCACAGGACGCGCTGCGATTGCTGGCGGCGCGGTTTTGCGATGACGTTGTCGGCGCAGTGTCCAGCGAGGACCAGTTCATCAGCAACGATGGCCGCGTGGTGGGCGAGGGCGCCTATGTCAAATACGAAATGTGGCTGCGGCGGCTGGAATCACGCCGCGCCGGGCTGGTCGGCCTCAGCGGTTCGTTTTTCGCCGCCCGGCGTGAAGTGTGCGAGCAGTGGGACATTTGCGCGCCCAGCGATTTCAATACCGCGCTCAACTGCGCCAAACTCGGCATGGTGGCGATTACCTGTCCTGATGTGCTCGGCATCTACAAGGACGTCAAGGATCCGGGGCTGGAATACCGCCGCAAGATGCGCACCGTGATTCGCGGCATCACCGCCATCGCCCGTCATCCCGAAGTGCTCAATCCTTTCCGCATGGGCGGCTTTGCGTTTCAGGTGTGGAGCCACAAAATCATGCGCTGGGGCGTGCCCTGGTTCATGCTGGCCTTCGCCATCATCACCCTGTTGATGCAGGGGCAGGGCTGGGTGTATACGCTGGCGCTGTACGCGCAACTTGCCTTTTACGGCCTGGCGCTGGCGGGCTGGTTGCTGCCGCTGGCGCGCGAGAACACCCTGGTGCGGCTGATCTACTTTTTTGTGCAAACCAATCTGGCGCTGGCGGTGGCGACCGTGCAGTTTCTTTCCGGCAAGCGTATGACCGTGTGGACGCCCTCGCAACGTTGACGCCATGTTCTATCAGTTGCCCCCGGTCGGGAATCCGGTAAAAACAACCTCGCACTCTGAACAATCGGCCGAGGCCTGCCTGCAATCCATCGCCGCAGGTTATCAGCCGTTTTTTTACCAGTCCGGTACCGCAGCGCTGGCGGCGGCGGTAATCGCCGCGATGGCGCAGCGCCCCTGTGAGCAGCCGGAAGTGCTGCTGCCGGCCTACGCCTGCCCGGATTTGATCAGCGCGGTGCTGTATGCCGGCGCCACGCCGGTGCTGGTGGATCTGGAGGCGGAGCGCCCTTGGATGAGCCTGACGCAATTGCAGCGCAAGCTGGGCGAGCAGACGGTCGCAGTTATCGCGGTCAATTTGTTCGGCATCGCCGAGCGGATTGAAGCGATTCAACAACTGGCGCACAGCGTTGGCGCGACGGTGCTTGAAGACAGCGCGCAGGGTTTCCCGCAGGCCGGAGAGCATGACTACTGGCGCGCGGATACCGTGGTGGTCAGCTTCGGCCGCGGCAAGCCGGTCAGTTTGCTGGGCGGCGGCGCGGTGCTGAGCCGACAGCCGGATGGCCTGCCGCGTCGCGCAATCACACCGGTGACCGCAATGCAGCGCGCAAGCACTCGTTTCAAGGCGGGTTTGTACAATCACCTGATTCACCCGCGCCTGTACTGGATGCTGCTGGCGATGCCGTTTCTGCATCTCGGTGAAACCCGTTTTAACCCGCTGACATCGCTGGCCGGGATGGACGCCATGCGCCACGCTTTGTTGCCTGATAACATCGAAAACTACCAGCGCGCCGGCGCGGAGGGGCAGCAACAGCTGGATGAGGCAATTAAAGCCGATGGCGTGCTGAAACTGGCGCCAGCGTGCAACACGCCTGCAACACGCCGCTTGCTGCGCTATCCGTTGCTGGTCGAGCCGGGCAGGCGAGAGCGCATTCTGGCGCGGCTGAACGCCGCCGGGCTGGGCGCGTCAGTATTGTATCCAGCGATTCTGCCGGAAATCGACGGACTGCCCGACTCGCTGGCTATGCGGCAGGGCGCGCGCGAGGCGATTAGGTCACAATACCCGAATGCGGTAGACTTTGCCGGCAGATTGCTGACCCTGCCGGCCCACAGCAGGGTCAGGCCGCGCGATATCGCGCATATCGGCCAGATAATCAATCACAGCTGAAAACACAACACGGGCCGCGCTTATGCGCGCCACAATCTGGAAAAAATGAAGTGAAGATGAGAATGGATATGAAGTTACCTTACATTGCAGGTTTGCTATCAATGATTTTGCTCGCGGGTTGCGCCGCCGACAAGCCGCGCCTGCCCAAGGCCTGGCAAACGCCGGGCAGCGGCCCCAGCGTGCTGGTCGATAATTACAGACTGGCGGTGTCGGATCAGGTGCAGATCAATGTCTGGAAAAATCCGGAGTTGTCAGTCACCCAGCCGATTCGACCCGATGGCAAAATCACCCTGCCGCTGATTGGAGAAATGATGGCGGCGGGCAAGACGCCTTCGAAGCTGTCCTCTGAAATCGAGGATCGCCTGTCCGTGTTTGTCAAAAATCCGACCGTGTCCATTATTCTCACCGGCTTGCAGGGGCAGGCGTATCTGTCGCGTATTCGCGTGACCGGCGCGGTAGGCAAGGATATATCGATTAACTACAGCCCCGGCATGACCGTGCTGGACGCGGTGCTCGAAGCCGGCAGTCTGGACGCCTATGCAGACGGTAACGAAACCAAACTGCATCGTCGCACCAGCGAAGGCAAAACTGAAACTTTCGACATTCGCCTCGACGACATGATGGAAGATGGCGACATGACCACCAACGTGCTGTTGCAACCGGGCGACATCATCACCGTGCCGGAAAGCGCGTTCTGATTATTGTAATCGCTGACTGACAAACGGAATCAAGAGTGTTCCCGGTGTGCTGCAAATCTTGTGGCAAGTTGCTCACAGTGTTGCTGTTTGGCTTTGGCCTAGCATCGCCGGCGCTGGCGCTGCAAATTTCCGCCGGTATTGGCGACGAGTTGCGCTATACCGACAACGCCGCCCTGAGTGAAGCGAACGAACAGGATGACCTCATCAACACGGTGACGTTAAGCGCCGGCATTGCCGAACAAAGCGGCTCAACACAGATGTCACTGGACAGCGCCTTGCGCGCGATCGATTACACCCGGGATACTTTTGATAATGTGAATTATCTGACTGCCAACGCCAACGCCAGTTGGCAAATGGTGAAAGGCCGGTTGAACTGGAACCTGGTGGATACTTTCAGGCAGCAACGCATTAACTCGCTGGATCCTGGTGTGCCAACCAATACACAGGACATCAATGTATTCAGTTTTGGCCCGGATATCACCATCCCGCTGACCTCCGCTCAGCAGTTAACCATTCAGCCCCAGTATCGCCGAACTTACTATGAAGTATCGGTAGCCGACAATCAGCAATATGTGTTGGGCGCCAATTGGCAGTACCGCTGGCGCAAGGCGGCATCGCTGGTAGTCGATGGCAGCGTCAGCAAGGTGTCGTATGATGTATCCTCGTTCGATTTTGAATCGCGTTCAATCAATGCCGGCGTCACCGGCAGTGTTTCACGCTCCGATTACACCCTGTCGGCAGGGGTGACCCACATTGACCGCGATACGGGAAGCAGTCAGCGAGGCAACAACCTGGATGCTAGCTGGCGGTTCAACGCCAGCAAGACATTCACATTCGGCGTCACTGCATCATCCCGGTTTACCGAAGCGGGCAATGTGCTGCTGAATGCGGCTTTGTTGTCAACAGATGCGACAGGCTTTCAGCAAAATGAATCGGATGCCCTGCAGATTGCCACTGGTGTGGTGCGTATTAAATCAGCTGCTCTGTATCTGAATAAAACATTCAGGCGACTGGTGATGCGATTCAGCGCCGGTGTACGCCGCAGTGATTATGATGGCGCAACATCGGATCGTGACATTCGAGCCGCCACCCTGGGTTTACGTTACAACCACTCCGCCCGGTTATCCAGCCGGCTGGATGTCAGATACAACAATACCCAACTGGATGATGGTTCGCGGGAAGATACGACACGTGTAACCACCCTGAACCTGAATTACAATCTGTCGCGCCGCATCACCGCCAGCGTCAGCCTGCGCGCCAGTCGGCGAGACAGCACTGTGCCGACCAATGCCTACGATGAAAACAGCCTTAGCCTGGGGCTGGCGTACCAGTATTAACTGGCTTTTTCAACAACCTGTTAGCCTTAACGGCTTCAGAAGCTGTCAAACAATGCCCTGACTTCATTCACCCGTTGAATCAGGCGCTCCCTGTTTTCTTCGGGCACGGTTTGCAGTTCGCCGACGCGATCGGGGTAGGTGGCAGTCAGGTTCAGGAAGTGATGCGTCACCTCATCGCACTGCCGCTGGTTCAAGCCACAGGCGCTGGCGAACCGGCTGATGGCTTCATTGAAATTGACCGGTTTGTCGCGGCCTTCCAGCATTTCACCATAATCACCGAACGGCATCACGCTGAGCATGTCGTGTTGCGAATAGGCGCGCATTGGCGCCGGGTCGTAAACGGATGAAAAGCTGCGTTCCTCACCACGCGCGATGATGGACAGGTTTTCCAGATGCAGGTCGCCGTTGCCGGTCAGCAGCGACAGGATGAAGCGCTTGAACAAATGCAGCTTGGCTTCGGCATGATGCGTTACGATGCTGACCGGTGAGGTGTCGATGGCGCGCGCGATCAGGTCATAGCGGTAATCGTAATGGCTGGTCAACGGCGCGCCGGACGCCAGCACCGAGAACAGGGTTTCGGTGAACACCGGCAGATTGTTGGTGTCGCGGTCGAAGCGCTCCACCGCCAGCGCCGGCATGTCCTTGAAATGGCACAGCCAGTAACGCGGCGTCTCGAAACCGGCTTCGCGGTGCACATCCATCGCCAGCGCCTCCAGTTCGATGATGCCGGGGTAACGCGTGGTCTGCTCAAACTTGAGCACCACATCGGTGACGCCGTGCGTCGGCTGGCGGGTGGGCAGGCCGATGCGCCCGTCCCAGCCGGAATTGGGAATCGACAGCAGCAGTTTGGGGATGGCGCCGCCCACGCTGGGAGTGGGGCCGACGGTTTGAATCAGCACATCGAGGTCGTCATCAAACCAGGTCATGAATTCTTTCAATGAAAAACTGAGTTCGTCAGTGATATGGTGCAACTGATGCGCGGGTGTATTTTCATACCAGTTGCTGGCGGCGGCGTCATCGGCGAATACATCCAGATGCCCGATGCCGCCATGCCCGGAAATTTTCAGAATCTCCCAGTCGGCGTCGAAACCCTTGAGATCGGTTTTGCCCTGTCTGGCCAGATATTTCAGCGCCAGGTTACGCTGGAAATTATCGCTGTCGCGCGGCGGTATCAGCGATTGCAGCGGCGGCAGCAGGTCAAAGCGCTCGCTGCGTTCGCGCACGATGGTGGTTCGGCCAAAATATTCGGGCGCATACACCAGACCGACACCCGGCAGGCCGGTGTCGAGAAAGCCGTCGTCGTAGGTGAAGCGGCATTCCCGGTCGGTGACATACAACCGCCCCATGCGGCGCGGCGTATGCTCGGCTGCGGCGCCGTTCTCACCCGGTTGCGGCAAGCGAGTCCAGACGACAGCTTCACGGTCGGTGCTCATGAAGACGGGAACAGCGTGCGCGCGTTAACCTGCTCAGCCACAGGGTTGTCCGGTATCAGCTGCACCCGCAAACCGGCGATACGCGCCAGTTCGGCAAAGGTTTTCAGGCTGATGCTGGGGTTTTTCTTGGCGCGCGACAGGGTTTCCTGGCGGATGCCGGCCCGCTGCGCCAGCTCGCCCTGGCTGATGCCCTGGGCGCGTGCGGCGTCGATAATCTCCTGTATAAGTTCGGTTGTTGCTATCATGATTCAAATTGTTGATGAAAAAATCATAATCAGTATTTAATAATACAGAATTTGACTAATAATGCAAATATAAAATTGACTTATAAATCATTTATTGTCAGGGAAATCCCGGTATATTGATGGTTACATCAATATATGGGGCTGTGAAAGGCAATTACAAGCAGAGTTACGGCCTGCTGTGGAAAAGCTGATGACAAAAAGAAGGCGCGTCAAGCGCGCCTGAAAATTCCCCCTGCAGGAAAGCGCTACTGGCGTCGGCAATGTTCGCGGGTGCGCCGGTTATGTGGTACGACCTCGCCCAGATGGGTGGTGAGTGGAAATTGCTGCGCCGCCTGCTTGCGCCATTCACCACGGCGTTGAATGGGGACGATGTCAGCCTGTTTGCGTTGCCGCTGGCCGAGGCTGTTTTGCGCATAAATCAGCCGGTTCATTTTGAGCAGGTCGCGTGAGTCGAGCTGCATCGCCGCATCCACCCACAGGTCGACAATTTCCAGCAGGTTTTGCAATGTCACCGGGTGCGTCATGCGGCGCACCAGTTTCATGTGGCGCACGGTGTTATGCGCGCGGTTGCGGCTTTTCAGGTATTTTTCGGTGGCGACCACGCCTTCGCCCGGCTCGACCAGCATGTCGATGACGCCCATCTCATACAGTTCCTCGGCGCTGTAGCTGGCGCCGCTGAGTATCATGCGCTCCGCCAGCCCGGGGTTGATTTTGCGCGACAGCAGGTTGTAGGCGCCCATGCCCGGAAACAGGTTGAACAGCATTTCGGGAAAACCCATGCTGCTGTGGCGCTCGGCGATCATCACGTCGCAGGACAGCGCGGCTTCAAACCCGCCGCCAAGCGCCTGCCCCTGAACCAGGGAAATCACGGTGATCGGCAACTCAAGATTACAGGTATTCAGGTAAAGCGCATGCACGCATTTGTGCGCATACTGGCGCAGCCGGTCGGCGTCCTGCGCCAGTATGAGTTGCTGAAACAATTCCAGGTCGCCGCCCAGGCAGTACACCCCCGGTGTTTTTGACGCCAGCACCACGTGGGTGAACGGATATTGCTCGAACAGTTCGGCGTTGTTGTACGCGGCCTTGATTCTTTTCTGCAACCGCGACAGGTCATCCACCAGCACCGGGTTCAGGCAGGGGCGCGGCGAGGGATTCATCCACACCCAGATGGCTCGGGTATGCGGGTCATAACGCGTTTGCAATTGCCGGAACGGGCGTGTGGCAGCGAGCCGGTTGAGCGCATCCCGCTCACCATCGTTTTCGGCGTGGTCGGGTAATAGCCGTGAGGCGGTGAGGGCATGCAGCTCGGGTTTCATGATTTATCTCGATTGCGTATCAGCAAGTTTTCGTGACGGGCTGCTTTTGATAATCACAAACTTGCGCCTGCAGAACAATTGAGAATTACATTTCTTTACAAAACTGATTTTGACCTGACGCCTGTATTTGCGGTTTGATTGACAGCGCAAGCTAACAGCAAAACCCTTGCAGCGTCGCTGCCTGATGATAATGAGAGAATGCTTATGTCTATATCTGTAATTGCCGATATTATTGTCGATACCGTTCAGTGCGGCAGGGATGATATTGTTGCCGAAGCCAGATTGGCCGATCTGGGGGTGGATTCACTCAAGGCCATCACCGTGTTGTACGAACTGGAAGAAGCATTCGATATCGAAATCCCCAACGAAGTGATTGAACAAATCGAAACCGTCGGCGATATTGTCGCCAAGGTTGACGCCCTGCGCGCCGCGCAGGCGGCATAAACCGACGCGGCAATCATGAACCAGTCGGTGGTGATTACCGGGCTGGGCGCCATTTCGGGCACCGGCTATACGGTGGAAGATTTCTGGAACAGCGTGTGCGCGGGCGACTCCGCCATCAGCGAGTTGCGCGGTGACGACGCGGTCGAGATTGCCGGCGTCAAAATCACCCGCGCCTCGCAGGTGCCGGATTACGACCCGGGCGCGCATTTCAGTGATGACGAATTGTCCCTGCTCGATCGCTACTCACAATACGCCGTGCTGGCGGCCAGGCAGGCGATTGCTGACGCCGGTTTGCAGGCGGACAGTGACGAGTTGCATCACGCCGCCGCTATCATCGGCAGCGGCTGCGGCGGCAAGCACACCGATGAAGAAACCTATGCGCAGTTATACAAACAGCAGCGCAAGCGCGCGCACCCGCTGACCATTCCCAAAGGCATGCCCAGCGCCGCCGCCAGCATGGTGAGTTTTCATCTCGGCGTTCGCGGGCCGGTGTTTACCATCAGCAGCGCCTGTTCATCCAGCGCCCACGCCATTGCGCAGGCGGCGATGATGATTCAGACCGGCATGGTTGATATCGCCATTGCGGGCGGTACGGATGCGCCGTTCACCTACGGCCTGCTCAAGGCATGGGAAGCGGTGCGCGTGGTGTCCAACGACACCTGCCGGCCGTTTTCCAAGGACCGCAGCGGCATGGTGCTGGGCGAGGGCGCCGGCGTCATTGTGCTGGAATCTGAAAGCCATGCGCGCCGGCGCGGCGCGGATATGTACGCCCGCTTGCTGGGTTATGGCATGAGCGCGGACGCCGGTCATGTCACCCGGCCGGATGTGTCAGGCATCAGCCGGGTAATCGCGACCGCCTTGCAAAACGCCGGCGTCAATCCGGAGCAGGTTGATTATGTCAATGCGCACGGCACCGCCACACAGGCCAACGATGTCGCCGAAACCCGCGCCCTGTACGAGGTGTTCGGCAGCGATGTCAAACGCATGCCCGTGTCTTCCACCAAGGCGGTGCATGGTCATGCGCTGGGCGCCACCAGCGCGCTGGAGCTGATCGCCACCACGCTGGCGATGCGCGATGGCGCGGTTCCGCCCACCGCCAATTTCAATGAAGTGGATGAACAGTGCGATATCGATTGCGTGCCGGGCGAGGCGCGCGAACAGAAAATTGATATCGCCCTGTCCAGTTCATTTGCCTTCGGCGGACTCAACGCGGTGCTGGCGTTGCAGTCCTGTCCCCGTCTAACCACTTTGTGAGTAATAACATGCAAACACCGATTCAACAGACGCCGCTGTCGTCATCTGATATTTTCCAATACAACTCGGAAGCCATGCACAAGTTTGAAAAACAGATGGCGCGTTTTTTCGGACGTGAATACCAGCGCTGGCGGGGCAACAAAACCGCGCCGGAAGCCTACGGCGTCAGTTCCTTTGAGGGCAATATCGCCACCGAAGTGACGCGCAAAAAAGCCATCGGGGAGTGTTATGACGATGAGCATGGCTACGCCATCTACCGCGCCTTTCTCGACCGCGACTACATGGCTTACACCACCGGTTATTACGGCGCGGATGCAGAGGAGGCGATGGCTTCAACCGTATCACTGGAGAAATCGCAGGAACAGAAATACGACCTGATTATCGAACGTGCACAGATTGAAGACGGGCATCATGTGCTGGATCTGGGCTGCGGGTTTGGCGGCCTGTCAAAATACCTGTTGAACAAGTTTCCCAATCTCACCATCACTGGCATCAATCCCAGCGAAGTGCAAACCGGACACATCAAACGCCTGATTCGCTACCATGACCGGAATTTTGAAGGCGAGCGTTTCCGGCTTATCCAGAAATATATCGATGACATCGATATCGGCGGCGAAGAGTTGCCCCTGAACAGCGTTGACCGCATCGTGTCGATTGGTTTTATCGAGCACGTAACCAATCTCGACCTGCTGTTTCAGAAACTGGCGCCCATCCTGCGGCCCGGCGGCAAATGCCTGCACCATTGCATCGTTTCCATCGACACCATTCCCCGCCTGCTGGCGGCGGACGACACGCGCATCGGGGATTATTTTCCTGGTGGCCATATCTGGCCGTTTGATGAACTGCCGCGCCACAACACTCATCTGCGTTTCGCCGAGCGCTGGTTTCTCAATGGCATGAACTACTGGCGCACGCTGGATGAGTGGCACAAGCGCTTCTGGCGCGGCGTGGATGAACTTTACCCGCGCAGCATCCAGAACGTCGAGCAGCTGCGGTACTGGGCCAGCTACTTCAGCCTGTGCAAAGCCATGTTTATTCCCAATGAAGGCAACAGCTACGGCAACGGGCATTTTTTATTCGAACGGGCGAGGTGAGGCTGTGTGACGCAGTCGCGGCAAGCAAGTTGTAAAAATTTCAGAATATGAGACGGTTTTTTTTACACTTCAAAGGAAAAGCGGCCCAAGGTTTTATTGTAACTTGCTGAAATTAGATGATTTTGTTATTTGGAACGGATTTTGCTAGATAGTTAGGCGAGGATGGGGGCGAAGCGCCCGGATAACACTAGCAAAAAGGTTTTCCAAATGAATACAATAAAAACATTTCGCACTGCCGCTGTTGTTTCGCTGCTGACTGTCAGCGCTGCTGTTGATGCATTAACCATCAACTTTGACTACAGCTACGATACCGCCGGCTTTTTCAATGACCCCACGCGCAAAAACCTGTTGCAAACCGCGGGCAATTATTTCGGCAATTTGATTACCGACAATCTGACCGCCATCAATTCAGCCGGCGTCAACAGCTTTAATGCGGTTTTTTCCAACCCGGCTGATGGCAGCACAGCAACAATCGAGAACTTCAGCGTCGCCGCAGACACTCTGACTATATTTGCAGGAGGCCGCGCATTGTCAGGTAGTACACTGGGCATAGGTGGGCCTGGCGGGTTCAGCGTCAGCGGCACATCCCAGTTTGTCAATAACGCGGTCAGTCGCGGCCAGACGGGCGACACCCAGGGCGCCACTGCAACCGATATTGCGCCGTGGGGAGGCTCAATCGTATTCAACTCAGGCGCCAACTGGTATTTTGATTCCAATCCGGCCACCACCGAGCCGTTTTCCGGTAATGACTTTTTCTCGGTTGCCTTACATGAGCTGGGGCATGTGTTCGGCCTGGGCACGTCGGACTCCTGGAGTAATCTGATTGACGCCAACGGGAATTTCACCGGATCCGCCAGCATGCAGGCCTATGGCGGCGCCGTGCCGCTTTCCGGTACCGGGCACTGGGCTTCCAGCGTCAACGGTCTGGTTAACGGGCAATCCCAGCAAGCCGCCATGTCACCCTCCATCGTCACCGGCACCCGCAAGGTCTTTACCAATATCGACGTGGCTGGCCTGCAGGATGTTGGCTGGCAGGTCAGTGCGGTTCCTGTGCCGGCCGCCGTCTGGTTGTTTGGCAGTGGCATTATCGCCCTGTTTGGCGCCGCGCGGCGTAAGGCGGCATGATCGTTGCTCCATCATCTGCTGTCTAAGGCCGTGCAAATGCGCGGCCTTTTTGATTGCAACTCGTGCGGTCAACAAAGGTCATAACCGGCATGCGTTATTTTCTTATGATGATACTGGCAATGGGTGGCGTTGCTGGCGCAACGGGTATAGATGGGTATCATGCCAAAGACATGGACTGGAAAAAACTCCGTCCCGGCGTGTATGCGCGCGACAGCTGGCGGCAGTCCGCTATCAGCAGTTACCGCTATCATTTGCAGGTGCGATGTCTGTGTCCCCTTGATGGCGGGAGCACGGTCTATGTTGTTGAAGATCGCGTTGTCAAAGTCGAAAACAACCAGGGCGAAACGCGCCAATTACCTGTGGATCTTATGCAATCGCTCACTATTCCGGGTTTGTATGCATTGATTGACCGCTATGCAGCACAACAACCGGATCGTATGGCATGGAAGCTCAATCGTCATCTGGGCTATCCTGAAGTGATTGAAATAGATCCTTCCTATCGCGTTGCTGACGATGAGATTTATTACGTCCTGAGCGATTTCAAGGTGTTAATTAAAACGGGCTCGTAATTAGCAGCCTTGATACGGCAGACTTAACTGCACGCGGGTGCCCGGGTGATTGGCCGAAATGATTAGGTTCGCGTTGATACTCAGTGCGCGCTGCTCCATGTTATTCAGCCCGTGTCCACGATCGGCATCGTGTGAAAATCCCTTGCCGTCGTCAATCACCTTGATTACCGCGCTGCGCTCGCCATTGGCGCCGGTTTCCACACTGGCGTGGACGCGAATCAGCGTGGCGTCTGCGTGATTGAGGATATTAGTAATGGCTTCCTGAATAATGCGCATTACCTGCAGCGCCTTGCGTGGCCCGAAATCCGGCAGCGGCGGAATCACGCTGACTTGCCAGTCAAATTTCAGGCCGCTGCTGGCGAGCTGTGGCTCCAGCCGGGAGCGCATCGCGCCCAGCAGAGCAGGGATGTCGTGTTCATTCGGATCCAGTGAATCTATCATGATGCGAAGATCACTCAAGGATGCCTCGATGGCGCGGGTGATTTTTACCGTGTCTTTCTCCCCGCCCCGCATCATCGACAGCATGGAAATAAGATGTCCGCCGACGCCGTCATGCATTTCTTTCATGAAGCGCTCGCGCTCCTCGGCGAGTATCTGGCGGTTTTCCATTTCCCGCAATTTTTTGTAATTGGCTTCCAGTTCAGCATGTTTTTCCGCCACCCGCGTTTCCAGTTGCAGGTTGAGGGATTCAGCGTCGCGCAGTACGCCGGCAAACCGCTCCAGCAGCAAGGTGGCAAAGGTAATCAGGGTGACCGGTGCGCTGAAGTGCAGCAACAGGCCATTGTCGCGGGGCGCCAGCCCCATGATGACCAGCCAGTCATGCGCGCCCAGCAGCAGTATGGACAGGCCGCCTGCCGGAACAAAGGGATTTTTCAGGTCATCGCGATAGCGATAAGCCAGCGCGACCTGCCCTAGCGCATAGCTGCCCAGTAACAGAGCGAAAGTGCTCCAGATGCGATGCATCAGCAGTGTCTGTATCTGCCATGCATAGGAAATCGCCAGCGCCAAGCTCCCCAGCACCATAACCGTAAACAGAATGTGTTCCATTCGCTGTTTTTGCATGTTCATATAGCGATGTGTGCAAATCACCATAAAGGTGATGAACCAACCCAGTGACGCCAGCGTCAGCCAGTCTTCCGCCGCGGCGGGAAGCGGGGTGTCATAGCCAATCAGCAACAGGTTGCGCAGTGTCCAGGCATACACCAGCAAGGCAAACCAGCCGTAAATGCTGTCCTGCCTGCGCAGCCACCACAGCACGGTCATGAAAATGGCAAGTGTCAACATGCTGGTGGAAATGGCCTGCACGGTGGTGATGCGTGCGCTTAAGCGGTTATGGTAAAACGGGCGCAGTTGTTCATCCTTGCCAATATAAATCCGGCCAAGCAAGCCGCTGCCGGGTGGATGGGCGGCAACCTGTATGCGCAAGCTGTTTTTGCCAGGCCGCGCCATGCTGCTGCTAAAGCTGGCGTAAAACGGGCGATAGATTTCTCGCGCCAGCGGGTCGACAATATTACGGGCGTCGCTAACGGCGCGGGCAATGCCAATGGGTTTGTCATTCAGATAGACCGTGGCGTCCATGTGAATCACGGGGATGTATATGGCCAGCAAGTCGTCTGAACCGGCGGTTTTGTTGTCGAGTGTGACGCTTGTGCTGTACCAGCCGCTGTGCAGCAGTTCGCTGTCTTGCATCCAGTCATCGGGCAGTTTTCGTGAATCGCCAGCTGTATCGGCTGACAGCTTGTTGCCATTCACAAAGCGCATGTCATCAATCACAAGCGCCTGTTGTGGTGGTTGCATCAAACGAACATAGAAAAACCAGAAGGCCGCAATCAGTAGCAGGGTGATAACTATACTGCCGGTCAGCTGGTAAAGCAGGCTGTGGGTGTTTTTGACGGCCATGCCATCGGCCTCGCGCGGGTCAGGGTTTGGTGATATCAATCAGGCCCAGTTGCAGCGCCTCATAAACCGCTTCGCTGCGTGAGCCGACAGCCAGTTTACGGTAGATGTGTTTGACATGGGAAGCCACGGTATGCGGCGAAATCGAAAGAATGTTGGATATTTCCGGGAAACTGAAGCCGCGCGCCAGTTGTGACAGCACTTCCTGCTCGCGTTGAGTGAGAGCGGGAATGCCGGGTTTTCCGTCGTTCGTATCTTCCTGGGCGGTTTCGCGAAATCGTCCGAGCAGGTGGCGCGCAATCGGCGCGCTGATGGGGGAGCCGCCATCGACAAGTTGCTTGATGGAGGTGCAGATATCATCGGTCATCGCATCCTTGAGGATATAGCCGGTGGCGCCCGCCTCAATCGCGCGGATCACATGGCGTTCATCACCGAATACCGTAATCACCATCACTTCGGTGGAATAACCGCGGTTGTAGATGTCGCGTATCAGTTCCGTGCCATCGCCATCGGGCAAGCCAAGGTCAACCAGTAAAACATCCGGTTGATGGTTTTCAAGCCAGGCCATCGCCTGTTTCAGCGTCCCGAAAGCAGCCATTACATGGCAGTGCTCATCGGCGTTGATCGCCTGTTCGAGCATGTTTCGCGTATTGGTTTCATCCTCAACCAGCAATATTTGCAACGGCAGGCGTGTGTTGTCTGTCATGGTTATCAAGTCCGATTGAGGCATGATGTGCTTGTTCTCCTGCTGGGGTCGTCCTGTCACATAAAACCATTCTGGCGACTCTGCTTGTGGCGGATTACATGCCGCCATTTCGACTTCAGACGCGCATTGCTGACTGGCGGCAAATCATTTTATTCATAAATTTCTGACACGGCTATCCCCTGATTGCGTGATATGCCACTGGCCGCAATATCCCTTAATCAGGGGATAGTCATGTTGACTGCAGCAGCAGTATGCTGCCTGAACTGGCTTCGCACTTGTATGGGCGTTGCTGATTCTGTCGATGTAAACGGAGAATAATGATGTGGCATATCGAAAAAGGAGCGCGGCTGGCGATTGTGACGGCGCTGGTATGCGTGAGCGCCGCTTGCGGGTCGTCATCCGACAACACCCAGGCTGGCGGCGCCGGTAATACTGGCAATACCGGGAATGGGGGTGGCGCCGAACAGCAGACCGCGCTTGAAAGAATGTTTCCCGTTGTCGAAGACGGCAATTTCGACACGGCGGGCATCAGTCAGAGCTTTATCTGCATCGACGATGCTGACAAAATCTTTTTCCCGCTGGATTTCACAGCGGACGGCAAGATTACCCAGCCGGAAACCGGTGAAAGCTGGACCTACCGGGTGAACCAGAACAAGCTGGAGATCGACCTGCCTGCCGGACTGGCCGGGCCGGTAACCTACCAGCACGGCTATCATACGCTTGCCGGCAAACTGGTGGTCGGCTTCGTCGGCGCCATTACCGACGCCAACTCAGCCGTGACTTTCGCCTGTATCGCCTCCAACCATCCCTATTCTGATGCCGTGCCCGTCACCACAACCATAGGTTGCCGCTCAACCACAGTCAGTGACCGCGGCACCAGTTTCAATTCCACCACCACCAACCGTTTCACGCTGGAGCCGGGGCACTACGCCCAGCGCTATTTCAGCACGCATTCGTACGAAAGCGTCTATGACCCCAATGGCGGTTTTTCCTACAGTACGCACAGCCAGTCCAACCAGCACGGAACCTACCTGTACGACGCGCAAACAGGCGACTTCGTTATGGGCTTCATGCAGGTGGATTACAACACGCCTTCGGTTGACCTGCTGGTGTTCTACGGCCAAACCAATGGCAACGATGTCACCCTGAGTCTGGCGGATCAGAACCGGGGTTGTGCGTTTGAGTGACCAACAACCAAAAACGGCGAACAGGCCGGCCCGATGACAAATTAATGACAACACAAGAGGAATACAATCATGACAACAATAATCAGGACTACCACCGGCGTGATGACCGCATTCTGTCTGATGCTGTTCATCAGCATGCTGGGCGCATGCGCCACCGTGGAGGATTTGCGGCCGGGAACCGGTTCGGTGATAACGATTGAAGGTAAAACCTATGAGCAAATCTGGAAAGCCGCGGTAAAGGCCACCAATAAAAACCTGACCATTGTGTACAACAATAAACAGCGTGGTGAAATACGCGCCGAAGCGGCGGCAAAAATCGCATCCTGGGGGGAAGTGGTCGGTGTGTTTATTTCGCCAACCACGCCCAAGGCAGCCAAATACACTGTTGAAGTCGTCAGCCAAACGCGCAGCAAGTTACAGCTAACCGGACAAAACTGGGAGCGCTCCATCCTGGCGTCAATCCAAGTGGATCTGGGGCTGTAAAAAAAAACAGCGAAGCATAAATAACCATGTTGTGTGAAAGGTGTCACATTTTGGTGGATATCCCCTGATTAAGGGATACCCGGCTGCATAGAGCGGATACATACTGAAACCTGTATCGATTAACCTGCAAGGGAAACAGTCATGATTAGCACTAGACAAAATCAAAATCTAAAACGTTTTGTTTTTATACTCTCTCTAATGCTTCTGAATGCATGTGGTGGAAGCTCAAGTGGCGGTGCGCCACCGCCGCCCGCCAATAACTGGGATCAGATGGTCTGGGATCAGGGCAACTGGCAATAACCTTTAATTGGCAGAATCACAAATCACAGGAGAATACAATGTATCCATACAGTCTCAAATTGACGCGTCTGGGCATGCTGGCGGTTTCCGCCATCATGAGCCAGTCAATACAAGCTGGCAATGTCGCCATTCCCAACAGCTTTACCGCCGGCGCGCCGGCGGTGGCCGCCGAGGTCAATGCCAATTTTTCTGCGGTGAAAACAGCAGTGGACGACAACGACAGCCGCATCGCCGCACAGGCGAGCACCATTACCGGCCTGGATAGCCGCATCGCCGCGCTGGAGGCGAGCATTGCGACCCTGCAGGCAACGGTCACAGCACAGGCCACGACCATTAGCAATCTGCAAAATGATTTAAGCAGTGTGCAAGGCAACTCGGTGCTGGCACTGGACGGCAAGCTGACGTTTGTCACAGACAATAATGGCTACCCCACGGCGCAGTTTAACGGTGTCAACGTGCAGGTCATCAATGGCGTCGGCCAGGCCACGGCCAACGGCGTCGGCAATCTGATTGTGGGTTATAACGGGCCTCGTAATTCAGGCTTAACCATATGTTCTGATGGTCTGTATACGGATCGGGCCAGTTGTGAAGCGAACGGCGGCACTTGGGCAAGAGGTCATAAAAGTGGCTCGCATAATCTGGTGGGCGGCGATCAGAACAGCTATTCCAGCACCGGCGGTGTGGTGTTTGGATTAAGGAATGTAATCAATCGAAGCAACGCCTCAGTCACTGGCGGCGAGGCTAACATAGCCAGTGGACTGCATGCCAGTGTCAGCGGTGGCTTCGACAACAAAGCCAGTGGATATCGGTCGAGCGTCAGCGGCGGTCGAGGCAATACTGCCAGCGGATTGTATTCCAGTGTCAGCGCCGGTTCTCTCAATACCGCCAGCGGATCGTATTCCAGTGTCAGCGGCGGTTATCACAATACCGCCAGCGGATCAACTAATTCTATTAATGGAAGCCATTCCTCTGTCAGCGGCGGTCGAAACAATACTGCCAGCGGATCGGATTCCAGTGTCAGTGGCGGTCGTGGCCGCAGTGCCACAGGGCTCGATGACTGGGTTGCGGGGTCACTGTTTGAGGGGTTCTAGGCGAACGGCTGCCGTTGATTTTATCTCGCAAAGATAAAGGAGAAGGCCTGGGATTAGATGCTTCGGGGTCAGGGTCGCGGAATAACCCTGACCCTTTGGTCAGTATATAAACACAGGAGAATAAAATGCATCCATTTGTTTTTAAATTGACGCGCCGACTGGGCATGCTGGTGGTCTTTACCATCATGAGCCCGTCATTGCAGGCCGGCAGCATTGCCATCCCCAACAGTTTTTCATCCGGCACCCCGGCGGTGGCCGCCGAGGTCAATGCCAATTTTTCTGCGGTGAAAACAGCCGTGGACGACAACGACAGCCGCATCGCCGCACTGGAGGCAAGCATTGCGGCTCTGCAGGCAACGGTCACAGCGCAGGCCGCCACCATTACTGACCAGGATAATCGTATCGCCGCGCAGGCCGCTACCATTGCCAACCTGCAAAATGATTTAAGCAGCGTGCAAAACAACTCGGTGCTGGCACTGGACGGCAAGCTGACGTTTGTCACAGACGGCAATGGCTACCCCACGGCACAGTTTAGCGGTGTCAACGTGCAGGTCATCAATGGCGTCGACCAGACCACGGCCAACGGTGTTGGTAATCTGATTGTGGGCTATAACCTCCCCAGACCAAATTTCTTGACGAAAGTTGTATGTTCTATCGGTGCGTATACAGATCAGACCAGTTGTGAAGCAAACGGCGGCATCTGGGCAAGCAATCATAAAAGCGGCTCGCATAATCTGGTGGGCGGCGTTAAGAACAGCTATTCCGGCACCGGCGGTTTGGTATTTGGTGTGCACAATGTAATCAATGAAAGCAACTCCTCAGTAACGGGTGGGACGAATAATATAGCCAGCGGTATTGCAAGCAGTGTCAGTGGCGGTAAAGACAATACTGCCAGTGGTGAAGCATCCAGCGTCAGCAGTGGTTTTGGCAATACCGCCAGTGGAAATTATTCCAGCGTCAGCGGTGGCGTAGGCAATATTGCCAGTGGAGTTGAGTCCAGCGTCAGCGGGGGTGCAGGCAATACTGCCAGCGGATTTGCATCCAGTGTCAGTGGTGGTGGAAGCAATGGCATTGGCCCTGGCAATACTGCCAGTGGATCGTATTCCAGTGTCAGTGGCGGTAAGAGTCGCAGTGCCACAGGGATCTATGATTGGGCTGCGGGGTCACTGTTTGAAGATTTCTAGGCAAACTGGACTGGATAATCTGAATGTTTGTCGCCGCATCGCTAAACAGGACGATGTCGCAGCTTAAGGTTATGCTGATACACGCAATACAATGTTTCAATAGGTAATGAAAAAATGGGAGGCGTTATCATGGGATACAGCAATACAGCTAAAGACAATCATGGCGAAGTGGTAACAAGCCGTTTTTCGGTGACATGGCGCGTCTGGTTGCTGCTGATTATGCCGGCGCTGCTGGTCATGCTGTCATCCTGTGGGGGAAGCAGCGGTGGCAATGGCGCCGGCAGTGGAGGTGGCGGCAATCAGGCTGTTGTCAGCTATGATGTCAGCACCTCGGCCGGGCAGGGTGGCGCTATCAGTCCGGTAGGCGCCACGGTTGAAAGCGGCAAAACGGCAGCCTTTAGCATACTGGCGCAAACAGGTTACAGCATCGATGCAGTGAGCGGCTGTGGCGGCGCCTTGTCTGGCATTGTCTATACAACTGGCCCCATCACTGCCGATTGCACGGTGACAGCCAGTTTTGCAATAAACAGTTATACCGTCAACGCCACAGCAGGCGCTGGCGGCGCTATCAGCCCTGGCAGCGCCGATGTTAATTTTGGCGGCACTGCCAGTTTTACCGTGACGCCTGATGCGGGGTTCAGTATTGCAGGGGTGACAGGTTGCAATGGCTCGCTCACTGGTAACACCTATACCACGGGTGCTATCAGTGGCAATTGTACGGTTAGCGCCAGCTTTGTTGAAACACCACCTGTTTCCGGCGTGTTTCCGGTGAATGGGGCTGCGGATGCACCCCGTATTGGCGCCATCACTGCTTCATTCAGCAAACCCATGATGGCGCTGACCATCGGCGCCAGCAGTTTTTTGCTGGTTGATTCCGCAAGCGGGACGGTTGTTCCCGGCGCGGTCAGTTACGATGTGTCGACCAATGTGGCCACGTTTGTACCGGATGCCCCATTGTTGGCTTCGAATGTCTACACGGCGACTTTGACAACGGATGTTACAGGACAGGACAATGTGCCGCTGGCTTCGGATTACAGCTGGTCGTTTACAACGGTTGGCCCGGGCTGGGGGTCGGCTGTCAGAATTGAAAGCGGCGAGGGCATTGCGAGTGAGGCGCAAATTGCTTTCGATGGCAATGGTAATGCTGTTGCCGTGTGGCGCCGTGGCACAAGCAGTTTTGTTGGCGCCAGTGGTATTGATGATATCTGGAGCAGTTATTTCGATGGGGGAAAATGGTCGCCGCCCAGTATGATCAGCAATGGTTTGCAGACAGGCTCCGAGCCTCAGGTCGCCATGAACAGCGCAGGTCAGGCAGTTGCGGCATGGCGTCAGGAAGACGGTGCGGGCGGCTTTGATATCTGGGTAAACCGTTTTGATGGCGCTGTTTGGGGAGTGGCCGAAACAATCGACAACACCAGTATGGGCGCCCAGATGCCGCAGGTTGCAATTGACGGCAATGGTAATGCTCTGGTGGTCTGGGTGCAGGAAGGCGTGGGTGTTTTTGGCTTGCTTGGTTACAACGATATCTATGTATCACGCTTTGACGGCATGGCCTGGGGCGCGCCAGAAGCGCTTGATACGATAAATGAGATTGCGAACCTGCCGCAGGTTGCTTTTGACAGCGACGGCAATGCTGTTGTTGTGTGGTCCCAGTATTCAGGCAGCGGCGGTACGGACAACATCTATGCAAACCGTTTCGACGCCGCTACCTTGTCCTGGCAGGGCGCATCACTGATCGAATTTGATGATACAGGCCGCGCCACCGATCCGCAAATTGCCTTTGATGGCAGTGGAAACGCCCTGTCGGTATGGCGGCAATCCGAGAGCAACGATTTCGGAAGCCGTACCCACATCCAGGCAAATCGTTTTGATGGCGCCGGTTTGAGCTGGGGCGCGCCAGTGCTGATTGAGAATGACAATACCAGTTCGGCGCTGGTTCCAAGCTTGGCGATGAACAGCAGTGGCAACGCCATGGCTGTCTGGGCATTTCTCAACAGCGCCACTGGCAACACACTTTATGCCAGCCGCTTCAATGGTGTGAGTTGGGATACCCCATTGAGCATCAGTAATCTGGGTAATGTTTTTGATCAGCCGCAGGTTGCGGTTGATGCCAGTGGCAATGCTGTTGCAGTGTGGATTGACAGCGGCGCTGTTCTGACAAGTCGTTTTGATGGTGTGGCCTGGAGCAGTGTCGAGACAATCAGCAGCGCGCCAGGCAATGCTTCCCGTGTACAGGTCGGCTTCGACAGCAGCGGCAATCCGGTTGCGATATGGGATCAGAATCGTGCGGGTGGTGGAAGTGATATATGGGGGAATCATTATCTGAATTGATTGTGTTGACTCACGAACACCATTCTTAATAGCCAGAAAATGCTTACGGGTCGGTGGTAAGCAGTCGGTAAGTGATAATGCTGCTCTCTGGTCACATATCACTTTCGTGACACTTGCTTCGCAGCGACATAACGGCCAGACATGCTGTTGTTATTCGTGTAGCCAAAAGTCAGATTCAGTGATTACGTCACAGCCCGGCAAATATCCCTTATTCAGGGGATAGCCGAACAAGCTATCAACATCGTAATCTTTCCTCTGATGTCACAAGGAAAATGGCGGGGGAGAGCCATGCTAAAGCGCACGTTGACAATATACCTGATAGTGGTTTTGAGCCTGTTGCAGGCAGCCTGTGGCGGCGGGGGAGGAAGCAACGGGGCATCGCAAGATACCCGTATCGCCAGCATCAAGATTACGCCGGGCAGCGTCATGCTGACCCAGGTGGGCGAGCAACGGGCGCTACAGGCACAGGCATACAATGCCGCCGGGGAAGAGGTCGACGCAACCTTCTCCTGGAGTTCGAGTCATCCAGACCAGGTGGCTATTGATGCGAACGGCATGCTCACCGCGCAGACGCTTGGCTCCGCAGAAATCAAGGCTACAGCAAACGGGGTGACGTCAGAACCCGCGCTTGTCCTGTTGACCCTGCCGGTTGCCAATGCACGCCTGGTTGCAGATGAACAGATTGTCGGGGATTTCACCCCGGTTGATAGCGCTGCTCCCTATGGTCTCGGTTTTCAATATACCGTCACCCTGCGTGGCGTTGATGCGCCCCAGGTCGGGGAAGTGCTGCTGGGTACGGGTGAAGCGCCGTTGGGTGGTCGGGTCGTGGCGGTGAAACAGGTAGGGCAGGATGTAACCGTCACACTGGAAATCATCCCACTGTCTGAAATGTTCGACAAACTTGCCCTTGATGAAATCATCGATCTCAATACCGCCCCCATCTCCATCCCCCAGGAGGTTGCGGAGTACTATAACGTTGAAATCAGGCCAGATGGCAGTCTGCAATTTACCCTGAAGCCAGATGCGCCAGCCATCGACCAGACGCAGTCAAAGGCCTCGCCTGGCGCACAGGTGGCGGCAAAGGTCACCCGGCGTATTGGGCCATTCGATTGCGAATTTGAAACGGGCCCGTTCTTCAGCTTGAATGCCCTTTCGCCGACCATCACCATAGAGCGTGATCTCTCCCTTCCACTTGTTTATGACCCTAATACCGAGGAGCTGAGAAAAATTTCTCTGAAAGGGAGAGTGAAGACTGAATTCAAGGTCACCAACACCCTCACAGCGCAATTCGAGTCGAAGGGCACCTGCAAACGGGAGATGTACCGCATCAGCATCCCACTCAATGGCCCGCTGGCGCTCTTCTTTGGCGGTCAGATTCCGGTAGGGTTTGGTTTCGAGATTGGGGGCAAAGCCACTTTTGCCGGCACCGGCTTCACACTCAGTGCGGTGTCCGAATTCACTGCAGAAGTTGGCATGAGCTGTCCCGCATCCTCTCCCTGTGAGATGATTCAGACTGGCGAAGTCACGGGGCAGACAACAGCGGACTGGACGCTTCCAAATGGATTTAATCCGGATGCGCAGCTTCGTTTTGAGCCGGCGCTCTATGGATTCGCTTTTGCCACACTGTCGCTTGGTCCATCGTCCCAAGTGGGCAGGATTGCGCGTTTCTTGATTGACAGACTGACAATTGATGCATTTGAACTCACCGCCGGAGTGACCTTGGGCGCAAACCTTGCTCCTGTGGTAGGGCAAATACTGGATCCGGCTTATGCATCTGACTATAAACTGACTCAGGATATAAAAGCGGGGCCATCCCAGACCATTGACAGAATACTGGGAATGATCGGCGTCAACCTGGTCAAGGCGGAATACACCAGCAGTCTCATATTGACTACTTCCCCCATGGCGTTGGCAGCTGGCGTTACGGCGGATGTCAGTACATTCAGCCCAGGCGATATGGTCAACTTCAAGGTAAGGCTCGACCCCACCACCGTCAATTTCGGAATTTATAATGTCGACGAAGTAAGGATCTACCGTAAAGTCAATACGGGCGGCGTCATAAACGAAGTGCTGGTGGCAACCGTACTCGCCAGTGACGGCCAGACCGAGTTCGATCTGAGCTGGGTGGCGACTGAAGCTGGTGCGATCGGTGGGGACTTTTTTGCCTTTGTGACCACAAGGCTGCTGCCGATCGAGTCGTTCGGTGCGCTGGAGCTGGGACAGGTGAGTGTTTCAGGGACAAGTAAATTATTATTTCAGCGGAAGACCGGTTCTCCAAGTTTGTATCAAAATGAACTCTATGCTATCAACGCAGATGGCAGCGGCTCGGAAATAAACCTGAGTCAGGGGCCAGTGTATTATGATGAGTTAACCTGGTCTGCGGATGGAAAAAGAATTGCCTTTGTGACCGAACGTGACGGGAATCGTGAAATCTACATCGTCAATACGGATGGCGCGGGAAGTCCGGTCAACCTGAGCAATGATCCGGGTGATGATAGGCTCCCTACTTTCTCACCCGATGGTTCCCGCATTGCCTTCACAAGCACGCGTGGTGACGGTGTACCGCGAATCTATGTGATGAATATCGACGGGAGTGGGGTGACTTTAGTGGGGAGTCAGGAAGTTACAAGGCATCTGTTTGGTACTGCAGATACCTATGAGTGGTCACCGGATTCCACGCGTTTGCTGTGGCTCTGCAACTCTCATACCGTCGCAGTAGATTGGCAACCAGTAGATTGGCAAGTCACTGCACTGTGTATTTACGCCGCAGACGGGAGTGGGCTGCAAATTCAGATACCTGTTGCAGACGATGTTCTTTTGGAGCCACAGTGGATCGATAATAATCGCATTCTGGCCACTGGACATTCTCTGCCATTTGAATTCCAGCAACCACCGAGTGGAGCCGTACGTCTAGCCAAAACAGTATCCATTTATGCGATTAATGCTGACGGTTCAGGCGTGACCACCCTGGCGTCCGGATCAGCCCTCGGACAAGGGGATGCTGCTCATCCATTTGACATTACTCTCTCTCCGGATGGTCGTACAGTAGCTTACTATGGGGGGGTGTCTTGGGGACTTCTCGCCCAGAATACCAATGGGGGCGCCCCAGTAAGTCTTTTCCGTAAGCAGACCTTCATCCCACCCCTTAACGGTCTGATCTGGTCATCAGATAGTGCTCGTCTCCTGGCCATGGGCTTTGAGGTAAATTCCAACAATGCAGAGAAGCTCTATGTGGCGGATCTCACAACAAATCAGGTAGTGAGCCTGGGCGACTGGCTGCGGACTTCTTACAATATTTCTCTGTTATCAGGGGGTGTTAACGCTATGTGGTCACCGGACGGTACTCAGCTGGCGATACAAGACTACGGGGTTGATGGCGCCCTTATTGTCAATGCCGATAGTACCGGTATACCAGTTCAGCAAACAACAACAGATCCGGCAGACAGGTTACTTGGATGGTTGCCATGATAACCGAGCAGTTGGATAGATCCGTACAGGTGTTGACTCGGCTCACTGTTTATTCTATCAATGAGTCAAAAAGCTTGAAGGTTTGGGTTCAGACCTGTGTATCTTTATTCTTTCACCGTTATCCCATCACGAAAAGGCTCTGATTTTTTGCTTAAATGTTAGCCCTGCCTTGTGTGAAGATGCGGGATAGATGTGTGTCTGGCGGATTCTGGTGTGTCGCACGGTAGTGGAAAAAGTAGTGGTCACTACGTGATTGAGTGAAAAGCGGTGCAAGTTGGAAGTCCGCCAGAGAAGTGAGGGCGGTGCCTGATCAGACAGTAAGCGCAAAAAGCAGCTTGGCCCGCTCCAATACCTGTATAATACCGCCCCGACGAAAGCAAGATGGTGCCCAGGAGAGGACTTGAACCTCCACGGGGTTGCCCCCACTAGCACCTGAAGCTAGCGCGTCTACCAATTCCGCCACCTGGGCAATGCAGGCGCAAAGCGCGCCGGATTGCAGGTCGCGAACTTTACATGGCGTCCCTGATGTTGTCAATTACACGATTGGCCATGGCGCGGGGCGCGCACAGAACATTCCAGGCGAAAAATGGCCACAAAATCAACGAAAAAAACCACCCGACGCAAAACCGCCAAAAAAGCGGTCAAAAAATCCACCAGCAAACGCAAGGCTTCCCCCCGCAAGAAAAGCGCCAAAGCGCGTACTCAACCGCCGAACAGGCAGAAACGCAGCCGCGCGCCGCGGGATCCGGACGCCCAGCTCGAAGCCAGCCGTTATGAAAACCCCATCGCCAGCCGCAAGCTGATACTGGAAACCGTCAAACAGGCCGGCGCGCTGTCGTTTGACGAGCTGGTTGAAAAACTCGGCATGGACACGCCTGAGCAGCAGGAAGCGCTGAGTTTCCGGCTCAAGGCCATGCTGCGAGACGGTCAGTTGGTGCAGAACCGCAAGGGCGGCTACCTGCCGGTGGATGAAGCCCACCTGACGCTGGGCCGGGTGATTGCGCATCCGGACGGTTTCGGCTTTCTGGTGCCGGACGAGGGCGGCGATGATTTCTTTCTGCACGGCAAACAGATGCGCACCGTGCTGCATGGCGACAAGGCGGTGGTGCGCCTCACCGGCCTCGACCGCCGTGGCCGCAAGGAAGGCGCCATCGTCAGCGTGGTCGAGCGCGCCAACAAGACCCTGGTTGGCCGCCTGTTTATCGAAAGCGGCGTCGCCTTTGTGGTCGCAGACAACAAGCGCATCACCCAGGATATCCTGATTCCTGGCGATGCGCTGGGCGAGGCCAAACACGGCCAGATTGTGCAAATCGAAATCACCCAGCAACCCACCTTCAAACGCCAGGCGATTGGCCGCGTGATTGGCGTCATCGGCGACCACATGGCGCCCGGTATGGAAATCGAAGTAGCGATACACAGCCACGGCCTGCCGCACGTATTTTCGGCGGACGCTTTGCGCGAAAGCGATGCCCTGGGCAGCAAGGTGTCGGCGGCGGATAAAAAAGGCAGGCTGGACTTGCGCAACGTGCCGCTGGTGACCATCGACGGCGAGGACGCGCGCGATTTTGACGATGCGGTGTATTGCGAACCCGAAGGCGATGGCTGGCGTTTGCTGGTGGCGATTGCCGATGTTGCGCATTATGTGCAACCCGGTTCCGCGCTGGATGGCGAAGCCTATGAGCGCGCCACCTCGGTGTATTTCCCCGGCCGCGTTATTCCTATGTTGCCGGAAGCGATTTCCAACGGCCTGTGTTCACTCAACCCAAAAGTGGATCGCTTGACCATGGTGTGTGACATGCGCGTCACGCCCGAAGGCAAGGTGACCGATTACAATTTCCACGATGCGCTGATTCGCTCGCACGCGCGACTGACTTACGATCTGGTCGCGGCAGCGGTGGTTGATAAAGACAAAAAAGCGCGCAGCAAGGTCAAGAACGTGCTGCCGCATCTGGAAAACCTGTATCAGATGTATCAGGCGATGAAAATCGCGCGCAAGAAACGCGGCGCCATCAACTTTGAAACGGTTGAAACCAAAATCGAATTCGATGAAGGCCAGAAGATTAAAGGCATTCACCCGGTCAAGCGCAACGATGCGCATAAAATTATCGAGGAGTGCATGATTGCCGCCAACGTCTGCGCCGCGCGTTTCCTGGCGAAACACAAAGTGCCGGATTTGTATCGCGTGCACGAGCCGCCGGAAGATGACAGGCTGGAAGACCTGCGCGGTTTTCTCGACGACCTGGGGCTGAAGCTGGGCGCGCCCGGCAGGAAAATCACCCCGCGCGATTATGCAAAACTGGGCGAAAAAATCGCAAGGCGCGACGACGCCCATCTGATTCAGACCCTGATGCTGCGCTCGATGAAACAGGCGGTGTACAAACCGGACAACACCGGGCATTTTGGTCTGGCGTTGACGCACTATGCGCATTTCACCTCACCGATTCGCCGCTATCCCGACCTGCTGGTGCATCGCGGCATCAAGCATGTAATACACAAGCAGAAACGCAAGGAATATCCGTATTCGCAAAACGACATGGTGAGCATGGGCGAACATTGCTCCAACAACGAGCGCCGCGCCGACGAAGCCACCCGTGACGCCGAAGCAGCGCTCAAGTGCGAATACATGCTGGACAAGATCGGTAACACATACAAGGGCCATGTTACTGGTGTGACCTCATTCGGTTTGTTCGTGCAGCTTGATGAGCTGTATATCGAGGGGCTGGTGCATATCACCAATCTGCCGCGTGATTATTATGAATATGACCCGGTGCATCATCGTCTCACTGGTGAAAACCGCGGGCTGACATTCCGTTTGTGCGACGCGGTAACGGTTCAGCTCAACAAGGTCGACATGGACGAGCGCAAAATCGATTTTGACCTGGTTGTTGACGAATGAGTCGAAGCCGGGGGCGGCGCAATGAACGCGCCGAGCTGATTTACGGCCTGCACGCAGTCGAATCCATACTGAAAAACAACCCGCTGGCGGTGTTGCAACTGTGGTTGCAAAAAGGCCGACGCGACAAGCGCCTGCACAATATTGTGCGCCTCGCCGAGCAAAACCAGATTCATATCGAGCAGGTCGCGACTGACAGGTTGGATAAAAAAGCCGAAGGCGCAGTACACCAGGGCGTGGTGGCGAAAGTGCGGCAGGTGGCCGCCAAAATCGTGTCCCTGGAACAACTGTGCGAACGCGACAGCTTGTTATTGCTGGTGCTGGATGAAGTGCAGGACCCGCACAATATCGGCGCCTGCTTGCGTACGGCTGACGCGGTTGGCGCGGATGCAGTTATTGTTTCAAAAAACCGCAGTCCCGGACTGACCGCCGTGGTGCGCAAGGTGTCCTCCGGCGCAGCCGACACCGTGCCGTTTGTACAGGTTTCCAATCTGGCGCGCGCCCTGCAAACCCTGCGCGATAATGGTGTCTGGATTCTGGGCGCAGCCGGTGAAGCCGACGCGGATTTGTACGACTGCCAGGTGGCGGACAAAACCGCGCTGGTGATGGGCTCGGAAGGCAAGGGCATGCGCCGCCTCACACGCGAGCATTGCGACCAGTTGATTGCCATTCCGATGCATGGCTCGGTGGAAAGTCTGAATGTCTCTGTCGCCACCGGCGTATGTCTGTATCACATCCGCAGGCAGATGAACGCGTTGCAAGCAGGGTAGGGTTGGTTCATGCAAGGCTGGCAGGTCATCATTCCGGGCTTGTGCGGCCCGTTTCCCAAAGACAGTATGATAAGCGAGCAGGCGTCCAGTCCCTTGCTGGCTCTGCTGTCCAGCTCGCAATCAATCCCTGCTGCGAACAACTTTTACGAGCAAGTCGCAACACTGTTCGATTTGCCGCAACCGTTACCAGTGGCTGCGTTGACACTGAGTGCAGAACACGGCGATATCACCGGCAAGCATTGCATACAGCTTGCGCCGGTGCATCTGCATGCGGATATGGATCACGCAATCTTGTACGACGAATTTGCGCTGGACTTGTCGACGCAGGAAAAACAGCAACTGCTGACCGAACTGAACGCGCATTTCGCGCAGGACGACATCGCCATTATCAGTGATGCGCGCGGGGGATGGTTTATTGTATCCGACGAGACCTTTTTAATTGAAACCTCCGTCCTGCACGAGGTGATAGGCCGCAATATCAATTTTCATTTGCCAACGGGCGAGAACGCAATTTACTGGAAACGTTTTCTCAACGAGGCGCAAATGCTGATGCACCAGTCGCCGGTGAATGCAGTTCGTGAACAAAATGGCCAACTGGCGGCGAACAGTCTCTGGCTGTGGGGGCAGGGCTCGCTGTCAAATCGCACAGCGCACCCTGACACAACCGTTTATACCAATGATGATTTGCTCAGGGGGGTTGCGCAATACACAAACTGTGATTGCCACGACTTGCCAGCAAGCAACACAGCCTTGCAGCAACAGGTTGTGATTTGTGATACGCGTTTGCTTTCCGCCGCCAGCTATGGCGATGTCGAGCGCTGGCAAGACGGCTTGCAGACAATGATGCAACAGTGGCTGGGTGATTTGCCGCAGCTGGCCCGGCGGCGCGGGGTGGAGGTGACCATCTATCCCTGTCATGGCTGCGCCTATCGCTTGCCTGTGGGCGGCTGGCGCAATGCGGTGACCAGTCTGTTTGCGCGCCGTGGCTCCGCGCAGGATTATATTCGCTACGATGACCAGGCTGAACGATAACAGGATTGTCCGGCGTCAGCAGCCGGTAAGCGATGCGTTGGCGGACAGCGAACTGCCGCCGCTGCTGCAACAGGTGTACGCCAACCGTCATGTGAACCATGTTGAGGATGTGCGCTATACACTGGACAAGCTGCTGGATTATCGAAAGCTGAAAGGCTGTGAGCAGGCGGCGGAAATTATTGCCGACGCCATCAGCAGCGACAGTATGATTCTGATTGTCGGCGACTACGATGCCGATGGCGCCACCAGCACGGCGGTGATGCTGCGCGCTTTGCGCGCCTTCGGCCACAGCCGGTGTCATCATCTGGTTCCCAACCGGTTTGATTTTGGTTACGGCCTGTCGCCGGAACTGGTCGAAGTCGCCAAAGATTTCAATCCGGATTTGATTATTACGGTCGACAACGGCATCGCAAGCATCAGCGGCGTGCAGCGCGCAGCGGAACTCGGCATCCCGGTGATTGTGACCGATCATCATCTTGCCGGTGACGCTTTGCCACCGGCCGCCGCCATCGTGAATCCCAACCAGCCCGGCTGTGATTTTCCAAGTAAGGTAATCGCGGGTGTGGGCGTGGCGTTTTATGTGATGCTGGCGACACGCGCCGCCCTGCGCGAACGCAATCATTTTGCCGACGGACAACAACCCAACATGGCCGAGTTGCTGGATCTGGTGGCGCTGGGCACGGTCGCCGATGTGGCGCCGCTGGATGTCAACAACCGTATTCTTGTTGATCAGGGTTTGAAACGCATTCGCGCTGGCGCCGGCTGCGCCGGCATACAGGCATTGCTGCGCGTTGCCGGACGCAACATGCGCAGTTGTTGCGCGCAGGACTTCGGTTTCGCCATTGCGCCGCGCCTGAACGCGGCAGGCCGGCTGGAAGACATGTCCATCGGTATTGAATGTTTGCTCAGCGATGACCTGTCGCAGGCGCTGGATATTGCGCAGCAACTCGACGCCATCAACAAACAGCGCCGCAGTATCGAGGAGGAGATGTTGCAGCAGGCCAACGCGCTGATTGACGCGCAACTGGCGGCGCTGGAACAGCAGGCGGAATCACAACGGCCTGCGAACGCCATCTGTCTCTACAATGATGACTGGCACCAGGGTGTGGTCGGACTGCTGGCCTCGCGCATCAAGGAGCGTTTGCATCGCCCGGTCATCGCCTTCGCGCAGGCGGACGAGACAGATACCTCTGCGCAGCGGCAACTGAAAGGCTCGGCGCGCTCCATACCGGGCGTGCATATTCGCGATGCGATTGATGTGGTCGACAAGCAACACCCCGGCCTCATTATCAAGTTTGGCGGTCATGCGATGGCGGCGGGATTGAGCCTGCGCGCCGATGCGCTGGAAGCCTTCAGCGCTGCGCTGGAGCAGGCGGTCAGTGACATGGTGAATGAAGATATTTTGCAGCAAACCATCGAAACCGACGGCGCGGTTGACGAGGCGCAACTGAACCTGTCCAACGCCGAGCTGCTTCGCTATGCCGGCCCCTGGGGACAGCATTTCCCCGAACCGGTGTTTGATGACGAGTTTGAAGTTGTCGACTGGCGCATCGTCGGCGACAAGCACCTGAAAATGCGTTTGCGCAAAACAGACGGTGAGCAAATCATTGACGCCATTGCGTTCAATCACACCGGTGAAAACCTGCCTGCCGGCGGCAAACTACACGCCGCCTATCGCATGGATGTGAACGAATACAATGGCAATAAAAAACTGCAATTGATAGTCGAACATATCCAGCCGCCGGGTTTATAATTCGGCAATGTATTCTCTCGCCCGTTTTTTTCTGTTCAGGCTGGACGCCGAAACCGCTCACCGGCTCAGCCTGACGTTGCTGGACGTGCTGTACGCCACCGGTTTGCTGAAACTGTTTGTACGCAGGCCGCCAGCATCGCCG
>JALWPK010000242.1 GCA_026995045.1 Gammaproteobacteria bacterium
ACATCACCCATATCCAAATAACCGCTACTACCGAAGCTGTAAGCGGTATTTCCGCCGTTATGGTCACGCACTGCTACCGCGTTGACGTTTATGCCATGATTGCCACGACCGCTGGCATCTTGCGCCAGACCGAAAACGGCATCGGTAAAGGGATAATAGGCGGCCAGCCCATTCACAGGCGCGCCCCCGGCAATTGGACGTGTATTGGGCAGAGCGACAGTGATCGTCTTTTCGGCTGAATCATCGATACCATCGTTAACAATAAAGCCCAGGCTGTCAGCAGCCAGTTTGGTTCGTTGCGCAATATAGAGAACAAGACCGCGGCTGTCGGTCACCGTGTCTCCAGCCTCTATCGGGGTGATACCATCCGCCTGGTACAACTTTCCGGAGGCAGGCATAGTGGTGACTCGGGCTGTCAGCGTATCGCCATCGGCATCACTGCCACCCAGGTAGAGCCGCACCGTCTCACCGATGCGCCCGGTAACGCGACTGAACGGCGAGTCTGTCCAGGCGAACTCGGTGAAACCGACGCTCAGTACGCCATGCTCATTACCGGCAAGGTCGCGAACTATGCTGCCATCGGTTTCATTGAGCGGCCAGTATGCCAGCAAGTCGTCTTCATCTCCGCGCAGTCGTGACAGCATTTGCGTGTTTATCTCGGCTTCTGAAAGGGCACGACTGCGCAATGACACTTCACTGATCAGTGCATCAGCATAAGGATCGGGATTTTCTGCAAACTGGCCGATAGAGTGCCCAACGGTACCAGAGGTCGCGCCGAGGGCAGTAGAAAGACTGCCTTGCGCCTGCAAGCTGCCATCGACATAGATACTTACGGAGTTACCGCTGCGCGTCACGCTGATAAAACTCCATTGACCGGATTTGATTACCCCGCCTCCCGTTGCAATGCTGTCCCAGCCGGTACCAAAGCGATCAAATCCAGCAGTTACTCCACCAGCGGAAGTGGATTGAATAACAAAGCGGTGACTGTCGATTTGATCGGTATCCTGTGCAAACAAGACCATATTGTCGATCAAACTGCCGGGCTTGACCCACATCGACAGCGTGAAATCATCATCGGCTGCCAGGTTGACCGCGCTATTGGCCGCGCCGCTATCGAGAATATGAACCGAAAATGTCAACGGCGCCGAGACAAGGCCATCGATATCTTCTGCCGCGACCTGATAGCGATACAAGCCGACAGGTAGCGGGTTTTCTGCTGCATTGATCATCAGGCTGGGCGTATCCGTAATTTGGCTGGTGCCTGCCGGCAGATTACCGGCAGGCGCATCCAGCGCCGACCAGTGCCAGCGCTGGATACCGGTCGATTTTGCACTTGCCTGCAAATAGAAATTTTGCCGACTGATGATGCGGTTACCCGGTGCCACGCGCTGGTACTGATCCAGTACATTTGCGCTGAAAAGAAGGTTATCCGGCGATTGAGCGCTATTGGTAATGTACAACGGCGAGGTAAATGGCTTAGACTGCTTGCCGGCATCATCTTCCAGAATCAACTCAATGCGATAGGCTCCGGCAGGGATTTTGCCACTGGAGTTGATTACGTCCTGAAGCAGCAGTGCGGATTTTTTATGGAACACTTGCTGGCCGGAAGTCGAGTCGACGATATTCCAGATATATTGGCTGATCGTACCCATAGAAGGGATGCTGGAAGATACGCTGGCCGCCAATTTGAAATCGGTCTGCTCTTCGATACGATAGCCATCGCCGGTACCCGGCGGTGCAATTATTGCGCCATCCACCACCGACACCGGTATCAGCATAGGTACCGAATAGCTGCCATCACTGTTTAAGATGGTCATGCGGAAATCATACTGGCCCACGGGCAAAGGAGTTGCGACTACATCAATCTCGAAATCTTTTCCCTGCTTTCGAATGGTGATTGGCACATCCCGGTTCAACAGCGTCAATGACGGTGTTTGCGCCGCATCATTGACGCCACTTTGAATCACAAAATTCTGACCATAAACTACCTGATGACGGGGTACTGCAAAGTTACTGCCAAGTACCGGCTCGACGGGATAGTTCAACGGGGTATGCGCCGGGACAGTCACGCCGCCAGCACGCGTATTGATGGCCGGAACCATGACTGTGGCGACCGGTGGCGTGTTACCTACATGGATAACGATTTGCACCGGGTCGGACAGATTGCCACTGTCGTCTTCCACCACCAGCTGATAGCGATTGGAACCCGCCGTAACCGGATCGCTGGCATTATTGACCAACAAGCTGTCGCTGGTTGTCGTAACCGGGTTGTTGCCGAGAAAATCACCGGTTACCGAATCGAGAGCGGTCCAGTGGAAGCGAGCCAGTTGCCCACCTCCCGAATCGCTGGAACCTGTCGCCACGAGAATAAAATCCTGCCCGACAGGCACTACATCGCTTGAGCCAAGCGGATTGCCGAGCGTATCCGTCGCACTCAGCAATGCAGTCGGCGGCGCCGTATCGACTATGATAACGATTACGGTTACCGGCGCTGACCGGTTGCCGCTGTCATCCTCGACGACCAGCTGGAAGGAGTGTGCACCGACCGGTATCGGGTCGGTCTGGGCGTCGATCAGTAGTCTGTCGTCGGTTGTGGTGATCGGGTTGTTCGCGGTAAATCTGCCGACGGGGGAGTCCAGTATCTTCCAGTTGTATTTCACGATCCTGCCGCCGATATCAGCAGAAAATCTGCCATCGA
>JALWPK010000243.1 GCA_026995045.1 Gammaproteobacteria bacterium
AGTTTTTTGTAGATGGATTTTGATAACTCAATGGATTGAGCAACTTCCTCATCCGTCATTTGTTTGTACAAGGGGTCAAGATACTCCTCACTTTGATCCATCGAACCCACGCGCATCATGAAGGCACGCATCCAGGCCGTGCCTTTTACATAATCCGCAGGTTCCAGAATATTGATATAATATTCCATGATCATTCTGGCAGCCATTCTGCTGCCCTGGCTGACAGCCTGCTCCAGATATTTCATCTGCCAGCTTTTCCACTGGCAAAGCCATTCAGCAGTTGAAATTTGCATGGCACCCCGCCCAACAATCGTCAAAGGCAAATCCGCATAATAGATCATCGCCAGTACATTGCCTTGATCAGCCAGAGCTGCCAATTGATCCCAGGCCTTTCTGCCTTTCTCCCGCGCATCCAGTAATCCCCTGCAATTTTTCAGTTTGGATTTTGTACTGGGGTACCCAGCACGCTGGTTGTCACAATGCCCCATCAGCTCACCCGCACGATGAAGGGACTGCGGCGTGCCAAGATTCACCAGGCTGGCAAACAGCTTGACCGCATCCGCATGATTGGGAGGGGTATAGGGCGGTATCTTGTCGGAGTATAGGGATGCAACAGCCAATTGTGGAAAAACACTAAGAACAAATAGAATGAGTGGTATACTTCTCACAGAAGGTCTCCCTCTTCTTGGCGAGCTGGATTAGAATTATTACACTTGCCATTACAAACAAACCAGCCAAAAAAACTACACCCTGTATAAATCCCTTCACAATAATTGTAACTCTTAGCTACACATTTTCCAGAAGGGCATCCATTCCAAAATGGTGAATAATGGCAGTTACACATCCCTTTATCCGCTTCAAACTTTACCGAAGAAATTTTAACAAATGTATTGATCGCCAACTCATTATCAAAAACATTCGGTATTGCTCTAGCAATTGAGCGAATTCTTTCCTGATTTGATTCCCACAATTCATCAGGAACTTCTGTTTTTGCAAAATAACGTAATACATTTACAGAATCTTCAATGACTTCCAACTGCATTTCCTGATAGGGATAACTATCAATCATTTTACTCAAATGAATAAGCCATATTCTAGCTTTTACTCTAGGTGAAATGACCTTAAATACTTTTGATTGAAATGAGTAAGGAGATGATGCGATTTTGCTGTATTTTTCAGAATAATCCATCCTTTTAAAGGCAGCATATTCTGAGCTACTAATAAACTTTTCTACAGGACATGAACCCCGTGATCCCCATGTGGGAAACGAGGACAGAAATAGCAAAAACAGAGCTACTATGCGAGTTGCGAGTTGCGAGTTGCGAGTTGCGAGTTGCGAGTTGCGAGTTGCGAGTTGCGAGTTGCGAGTTGCGAGTTGCGAGTTGCGTTTGGCATTGCCGACCTCCTTTTGGTCCTTGGCTGTGGAAATTCATGATCCTTTTCCCATTTCTACCAGCCGAACCAAGGGAAGTCAAGCCATTGACCACACAGAGCAACCCGCGTTTGCTTTTTTATTATTATTCTGGATCACAGCAGGTTTCAGGTTACGCCAGGCGACTGATTCATCTGGCGCAATCCGCCGGTACGCGCAGTCAATACGGAGAAGACAGCGTTATTCCACGCAGGGCATGGGTCAGCAATAACGGGTCACATCCTCCACGCCCGCTTCCCGAAAGCCCTGGGCACGGTAGTGGCAGGAGTCGCAACGGCCACAGGCGCGGCCCTGGTCGTCGGCCTGGTAGCAGGATACGGTCTGGCTGTAGTCCACCCCCAGCTTGAGGCCGGCCTGGATGATTTCGGCCTTGGTGAGGTCGATCAGCGGGGTGTGGATGCGGTATTCCGTGCCTTCCACACCGGCACGGGTGGCCAGGTTGGCCAGGCGCGCGAAGGCCTGGATGAATTCGGGGCGGCAGTCGGGGTAGCCGGAGTAATCCACGGCATTGACGCCGATGAAGATGTCGGCTGCCTGCAGCACTTCCGCCCAGCCCAGGGCCAGGGAAAGCATCAGGGTATTGCGGGCCGGTACATAAGTGACGGGAATGCCCTTTTCCCGCGTTTCCGGCACGGCGATATCATCGGTGAGGGCCGAACCGCCAATGGCGCGCAGGTCCATGTCGACGATCTTGTGCGCCGCGCCCAGGCTGGCAGCGATTTTTTTCGCCGCTTCCAGTTCCACGCTGTGGCGCTGGCCATAGCGCACGCTGAGCGCCCACGGCTCGAAACCCTGCGCCTTGGCCATGGCCAGACAGGTCGCCGAATCCAGCCCACCGGAAAGCAGGACCACCGCTTTTTTTGCCTTGTTCATCGTCCGGGTTGATCTCCCCATAGTTGCTTGTGCAATTGCAGTTGAAAACGCACCGGCAGCCGGTCTTCCAGTATCCACTGGGCCAGTTGCGCCGGTTCCAGTTGTGGATGAACCGGTGAGAACAGCACCGGGTTTGCCGCCGGCAGGGGATGTTCCCGCAACCAGCGGACGGCCCATTCGTAGTCTTCCCGGTTCATGAGCACGAATTTGAGTTCATCACCGGGCCGCAGGGCCTGGATATTGGGCCAGTACATGGCCTCCAGTTCTCCCGAGGCCGGAGTCTTGATATCCAGCACCACCTGAACCCCGGCGGGAACCTTGTCGATGGGCTGGCCACCGCCGGTTTCCAGGGAAACGCTGTAGCCGGCATCCAGCAGGGCCTGCAACAGGGC
>JALWPK010000244.1 GCA_026995045.1 Gammaproteobacteria bacterium
AAGACTGTGAAAATTGCGGCATGCGAAAACGTTGCTTGAGAAATGAGCATCAGAAGACCCCACGACAGATCAATGTGGCGCTGGATATCACCAAGGAGAGAAAAGCGAGCGTCATTGAGCGGATGAAACAAAAGATAGACAGCCTGAAGGGGCGCTATATCTATAGCCAGCGTTTGGGAACGGTGGAGCCGGTATTCGGACATATCACAGATGGCATCGGGATAAAGCGATTCAACTACCGGGGCAGAGACAAGGTCGATGGGCAATGGAAACTGATGATGACCTTGCACAATATATTAAAGATTCACCGATATGGCTGGGGATATGGCTAGAGAGAGTCAGGGGGGGCGCCACTAGAATGAATAGTAAGCAACCAATACAGCCACAATAGGATGACAGTAGAGCCATCATCATAGTGATCCAATAAAAAAGAATTGTTTTGACAACAACGAGCGAGCCATGTTGTCAATATGGGGTTTTTCGACAGGCTCGTTGGATTTTCTAACCACCTCCGTGTGCTCTGTGTGCTCTGTGGCAAATAACAATCTGCGTTCATCTGCGGAAAAACTTTGCATCCTTCGCGCCTTGTGTGGGCTTTAAAAATCACAACGCCCGGATTTTTTCCGCCTGTTGCTGCAACTGCGCCAGCGCCTTGCCCAGTTCTTCCACCCGGGCGCGTTCTTTTTCGACCACGGCGGCGGGAGCCTTGTCGACAAAGCCGGGGTTGGCGAGTTTGGCTTCGCCTTTTTTGATATTGGCTTCGAGCTTGCCGATTTCTTTTTGCAGTCGCGCCAGTTCGGCGTCCTTGTCGATCAGGCCGGCCAGCGGAATCAGGATTTGCATGTCGCCGACCAGCGCTGTGGCGGACTCGGGCGCGGCGCTGCCGTCATCCAGCCATTCGGCGGATTCCAGTTTGGCCAGCGCGGTGATGAAGCTGCGGTTGTTGTCGAAGATGCGCTGGTCATCTTCACTGGCGTTTTGCATCAGCACCGGCAGCGGTTTGCCGGGAGCGATGTCCATTTCCGAGCGTATCTTGCGCACGCCGGTGACGAAGGTTTTCACCCAGTCGAGTTCGTCTTCGGCTTCAACATCGATTTGGTTTGCATCTGCCTGCGGGAAGGCTTGCAGCATGATGGTGTCGCCCTCGACGCCCGCCAGCGGCGCAACCATTTGCCACAGTTCTTCGGTAATGAATGGCATGATCGGGTGATTCAGCCGCAGCAGGGCTTCCAGCACGCGCACCAGCGTGCGGCGGGCGCCGCGCTGCGCCGCTTCGGAAGTGCTGTCGTCAAACAGCACCGGTTTGGACAGCTCCAGATACCAGTCGCAATAGTCTTCCCAGACAAAGCTGTACAAATCACTGGCGGCGAGGTCGAAGCGGTATTTTTCGATATGGTCGGCGACTTCGGTGGTGACGCGTTGCAGCCGCGACAGAATCCAGCGGTCGGCCAGCGACAGTTCCACTTCATTGTTGTCGATGCCGGTATCCTTGTCTTCGGTTTGCATCAGCACATAGCGCGTTGCATTCCAGATTTTGTTGCAGAAGTTGCGGTAGCCTTCGATGCGGTGCAAATCGAAACGCACATCACGACCGGTGGAGGCGAGCGCGGCAAAAGTAAAGCGCAGCGCATCCGCGCCAAAGGCGGGAATGCCATCGGGAAATTCCTTGCGCGTCTGTTTTTCGATTTTGGCCGCCAGTTCCGGCTGCATCATGTTGGCGGTGCGTTTTTTCACCAGCGATTCCAGATCGATGCCGTCGATCAGGTCAATCGGGTCGAGCACATTGCCTTTCGACTTCGACATTTTCTGGCCGTTGGAATCGCGCACCAGACCGTGTACATAAATTTCGTGGAACGGGATGTCTTCCATGAATTTGAGCCCCATCATAATCATGCGCGCCACCCAGAAGAAAATGATGTCAAAGCCGGTGACCAGCACGCTGGTGGGGTAAAAATCTTTCAACCGTTGGGTTTGCTGTGGCCAGCCCAGGGTGGAGAAAGGCCACAGCGCCGAGCTGAACCAGGTGTCGAGCACGTCCTCGTCCTGACGCAGCGGGTAGTCGGCGGCCAGATTATGTTTTTCGCGCACTTCGTTTTCATCGCGGCCGACATAGACATTGCCTTCGTTGTCGTACCACGCCGGGATGCGGTGGCCCCACCATATCTGCCGCGAGATGCACCAGTCCTGAATGTTGCGCATCCATTCGAAATAAGTGTTTTTCCAGTTGTCGGGCACAAAGCGGATGCTGCCGTTTTCCACCGCCTCGATTGCCGGTTTCGCCAGTGGTTCAATTTTGACGTACCACTGGTCGGTGAGAAACGGTTCGATGATGGCGCCGGAGCGGTCGCCGCGCGGCACCATCAGTTTGTGATCCTCGACTTTTTCCAGCAGGCCGGCGGCGTCGAGGTCGGCGACGATTTGCTTGCGCGCCTCGAAACGGTCCATGCCGATGTAGCGTGGGGGAATCAGTTCGCCTTCGTCTTCCTCGTTTTCACGAATCGCGGCGTCGGCGGTGAAAATGTTGATCAGCCCGCCGTGAATCTGTTCGCTGATGGCGAGTTCGTCGCGGTGGCGCTGCCATACGCCATAGTCATTGAAGTCGTGCGCCGGGGTGATTTTGACGCAGCCGGTGCCGAACTCGGGATCGACGTGTTCTTCATCTGCAATGATGGGAATCTTGCGACCGGTGAGCGGCAGTTCCAGCAGTTCGCCAATCATGTGCTTGTAGCGTTCATCGTTCGGGTTGACGGCCACCGCGCAGTCGCCGAGTAGGGTTTCCGGCCGCGTGGTGGCGACCACCAGATGCCCGTTGCCGTTGGACAGCGGGTAACGCATGTGCCACATGTGGCCGTTTTCTTCTTCGTTGAGCACTTCCAGATCGGACACCGCGGTGTGCAGTTTCGGGTCCCAGTTGACCAGGCGCTTGCCGCGATAGATCAGGCCGTCTTCGTAAAGCCGGACAAACACTTCCCTGACGGCTTCGGACAGGCCCTCGTCCATGGTGAAGCGTTCGTGCTCCCAGTCCAGTGAGGAGCCGAGGCGGCGCAGCTGGCGGGTGATGTTGCCGCCGGATTCCTCGCGCCATTGCCAGATGCGTTCGATGAAGGCGTCGCGGCCCAGGTCGTGCCGGGTTTTGCCTTCGGCTTCAAGCTGACGCTCCACCACCATCTGGGTGGCGATGCCGGCGTGGTCGGTGCCCGGTTGCCACAGGGTGTTGTCGCCTTTCATGCGGTGATAGCGAATCAGGGTGTCCATCACCGTGTTGTTGAAGCCGTGGCCCATGTGCAGGCTGCCGGTGACATTCGGCGGCGGAATCATGATGCAGTAGGACGGGCTGCCGGCATGTTGTTGCGGTGCAAACCAGCCGTTGGATTCCCAGGTCTGGTACCACTTTTGTTCGATAGCGTGAGGGTTGTAGGTTTTTTCCAGAGACATATCGGTTTGCTTGCGCCGGCTGTGTAAAGCGGCGAATTATACCGTATGCGGTAACCCGGCGGGGAAGGCGAAACGCCGGTTTTATTCGCTTTCAGGCGGGAAATGCTGCTCCAGCACTTCGCGCACCTTGGTGCGCAGTTTCCATTCGATTTCGGGCAGCAGTTCGGCGACAATCTGGTTGACCAGTTCGCCGGTGTCAATGTGCGCCGCAGTCGGGGTGACGGGCGCGGCTTGCGGCTCGACAGTGGCTTCGGCTGGCTTGGAGTCATCCGCTTCCAGTGGAATGTCATCTTCCTCAACCGCGGCTGCAATCAGGGCGGCGGTTTCTTCATCGGTGATTTCGATTTCCGCCTTGGTGTGCAGGATGTCCAGTTCCTCACCAGCGGTTTTGTCCTGCTGTTCGATTACCGCATTGGTCGCGGTTTCTTCCTGCCAGTCGGAAAGCCACAGCTCGTCTTCGGTTTCCTTGCTGTTCAGCCTGTCAGTGACCACATCGGTGGTGAGAACCACGTCGTCGGTTGCCGCGATGTCGGGCGCGCCCGGTTCATCATCGTCTTCTATGTTGATTGATGCATCTGCTACGACGGCGGCGGGTTGTGGCGCGTCGTCAGCAGAGGCGTCGAGCTTGTCGATGCGGAGCTGGGCGGGGTCGACATCGTCGCCGGCATCGGTGGCGTGGTCGAACAGCTTTTTGAATTCGTCGTCGTATGGGTCGTCGAAAGCGTCTTCCAGTGTGTTGTCGGAGACGATGCGAATGCTTTCTTCGCCGGTTTCCGGGTCAACGCCGCTGCCGAGTTCGACGACATCGTCCAGCACCGGAATGTGTTTGTGGTTGTCTTCGCCCATGGCGCGCACCCTGTCAAGCGGCTGTTATTTCATGATATTCAAGCGGATAGTTATTCTTATCATAGTACGAATATCGCAATCTGCCCGCCTGTTTGCGATTTGGATTCTGATCGATGATTTCAGCGATGCGGCGGGTATGGGGGGCGAGGGAGTCGATTTGCGCGCTGATATCCGCGCCGGGGTTGATGATGAGGTCGAAATCCACGCCTGTGGGCGGCTGCGCGCCGAGCAGCACCGGGGTGTCGGCGGCGTTATCCGCCGTGCTCGGGGCGTGGGGCAAAAAGCCGGTGTCGCGCCAGGTCCACAATAGCTGGTCGAGTTGCTGGCAGGTCATGTCATCCGCGCACAGGATGAAGATGCGGTTGCCCAGTTTCCAGGCTTTTTCGGTCAGCCGGCAGGTGAACAGTTGCAGCTTGCGCGTATTCTCGTCCGGCAAATGGTAAAAATCCACCCGCGGCAGCCCGGCTTCCCGGGGGTGCGCGGAGGGCGTGTTATTTGTCATTTACCCGGTCGAGTATGTATTGTGTGAGCAGGCTCACCGGACGGCCGGTGGCGCCTTTTTCCTTGCCGCTTTTCCATGCCACGCCAGCGATATCGAGATGCGCCCAGTGGTATTTTTTGGTGAAGCGCGACAGGAAGCAGGCGGCGGTAATGGTTCCCGCGCCCTTGCCGCCGATATTGGCCATGTCGGCAAAATTGCTGTCGAGCTGTTCCTGATAGTCGTCCCACAGCGGCAGTTCCCAGCAGCGGTCGCCGCTGGTTTTGCCCGCGCCCAGCAAATCGTTTATCAACGGGTTGTGATTGCCGAGCAGACCGGCCGGGTGCGCGCCCAGCGCGACGATGCAGGCTCCGGTAAGGGTGGCGATGTCGATACAGACATCGGGCTTGTATTTTTCGGCGTAAGTGAGCGCATCACACAAAATCAGGCGGCCCTCGGCGTCGGTGTTGAGAATTTCGATGGTCTGGCCGGACATGCTGGTGACGATATCGCCGGGTTTGCTGGCGCTGCCATCGGGCATGTTTTCAACCGTGGGGATAATCCCGACCACATGGGTGGGCAGCTGCATTTCAGCCACCGCGCTGATGGCGCCGAGCACGCTGGCGGCGCCGCACATGTCGAATTTCATTTCATCCATCGACGCGCCCGGTTTCAGGCTGATGCCGCCGGAATCAAATGTTACGCCCTTGCCCACCAGTACGATGGGTTTTTGCTCGGGATTCTCGGCATTGTTGTATTCCAGCGTAATCAGTTTGGCCGGTTGGCGGCTGCCGCGGCTGACCGACAACAAGGCGCCCATGCCCAGTTCTTCCATGTCTTCTTCTTCCAGAATATTGACCGCGAGATTGGGGTATTGCTGTTCGATGCGCATGGCCTGTTTGGCCAGATAGGTCGGCGTGCAGATGTTGCCGGGCAGGTTGCCCAGATCCTTGGCCAGGTGAATGCCGGAAGCAATCGCCATGCCTTCGCGCACGGCTTTTTCACCTTCCATCAACTGGCCGCGACCGGAAACGCTGAAAACAAACTTGCGCAGTGGGCGGCGCGGCGGCGTCTTGTCGGACTTGAGCTGGTTGAAGTTGTACAGCGCGGTGTCGATAGCCTCGATGGACTGGCGGATTTTCCAGCCGGTGTCGCGGCGCTTGACCGGGATTTCGGTTAAATAGGAAGCCACCTCGGTTGCGCCGTTGTTTTCCAGCGTGGTCGCCATCACGCTGTTGATTTTGCGGTAGGCGTTCACGTCGATTTCCTTTTCCTTGCCGCAGCCGATCAGCAGCACGCGGTCGCACAGCGTGTTGTCGAGATTGTGCAGCAACAGCGTGCTGCCCAGGTCGCCTTCCAGCTCGCCGCGGCGAATCAGGTTGGAAATGGCGCCGCCGCTGGCTTCGTCCAGCAGCCTGGCCGCGGGCGACAGTTTGCGGGGCAGGTAAACGGCGGCGACCACGCAGCCGATGCGCTGTTTCTCCGGGCTGCCACTTTTGACGGTATATTCCATGAACGGCTCCAGTTGCGGAAAAATTGTTTGTCAGCCGATTTTATGCAATCTGTGATATTTTTTCACTTGAATTTTAACAGCTTATCAATCCTGTTTTGACATGTTAAATATCAACCGCATTTGGCAATGACGGCTGAACAATGTGATAATTCCCTATGCATTTGATTTTCACGACTCTGGAACGCTACCTGGCGAAGGAAATTGTTCTCACCGGACTGGCGGTATTGCTGGTGCTGCTGCTGGTGGTGATGAGCGCCGAGGTTGCCTATTGGCTGGCGGCGGTGGTCGAAGGCCGCATTCATGCCGACACGCTGTTGCCGGTGCTGTCGGTCAGCGTGGTGAAATATACGACGGTGTTGTTGCCGCTCAGCATGATGCTGACCATCATGCTGGTGTTTGGCCGCCTGTACCGGGACAGTGAAATGGCCGCCATCATGTCGGCCGGTTGTGGTCCGCTGTGCTGGTACCGCCCGGTGCTGTCTGTCACCTTGCCGTTAACACTGCTGTTGCTGACGATGAACCTGTACATCATGCCCGAACTCAACGCCTATAAACAGCAACTGCTGGACAGCGCGGGCAGCACACAGGATCTGGATACACTCGCCGTCGGGCGTTTCAATCGGGCCAGAAACGGCGATGCAGTGTTTTTTATCGAATCGCGCAAGCCGTCGGGCAACCAGGTGGAAGGGGTGTTTCTGCAACAGCGGATTGATGGCGTGGACAGCGTCAATATTGCCGGCAGCGCGCACAGCATGCGCCATGACAATGGCGATGTCTACCTGTTGATGCAGGGCGGACGGCAGTACATCGGCAATGCCGGCAGCCGGGATTATCGCATTGTGACCTACAGTGACTATGCCGTGCGCATGCCGGAGCCTGTTGATGCAGCCAGCGTGCGTCCGGTGAAAGCGTTGCCCAGCGATACCCTGTTAAAGAGTCATAACCCGGCCTATCAGGCCGAATTGCACTGGCGCATCACCATGCCGGTTGGCATGCTGATGCTGGCCTTGCTGGCGGTTCCGCTCAGTTATACCCGTCCGCGCAGTGGCCGCTTCGCCAAGCTGGCGCTCGCGCTGGTGTTGTATCTGGTGTACTCGAATTTGCTGGGCGTCAGCTTCAACTGGATGCAGGACGGAGTGATTCCGTTTTGGCTGGCGGACTGGTGGGTGCACGCGCTGGCGCTGATGCTGTTGCTTGGGCTGTTTTATCACTACGGGTATTTCGCCCGTCGCAGGCGCAAGACCGGATGACAGAAACATGCTGATTGATCGTTATCTTGCTCGCGCTGTGTTTGGCGGCATTGCCGCCGCCGCGATGGTGTTCGCCGGCCTGTTTCTGTTCATCGATTTTGTGCGTGAACTGAAACAGGTTGGCGTGGCCGACTATACCACCATGCGCGCGCTGCTGTATGTGGCGTTGAACCTGCCACAGCGTTTATATGAATTGTCGCCCTCGATCATTCTGGTGGGCGCGTTGTTGTCGTTGGGCGCGATGGCGTCCGGTTCGGAGCTGGTGGTAATGCGCGCCTCGGGCATGTCGATAGCGCGCATTACCCGCTCGGTGGTGCAGGCGGGTCTGTTGATAATCGTGCTGGTTGCCTTGCTGGGCGAATATGTCATGCCGTACAGTGTCAGCAGGGCGCAGGCGATGCGGGTGCAGGCGATGAACCAGTCCGTGATGGTAGGTGACAGGCAGGGCGTCTGGTCGCGCGATGGCGAACGCTATATCCATATCCGCAAAGTGCTTCCCGATAGGGAATTGCGCGATATTGATCTGTATGAGCTGGATGCGTTTGGCAAGCTGAAATCAACTACTCACATTGAGCGCGTGCGGCCACAGGGCCAGGGCTGGTTGCTCAGCAAGGTTTCCACCAGCCTGATTGATGAAACCGGCGTGCGAACCCGGTTTCGTCAACAGCAGACAACAGACCGGCTGGTGAAGGCCGACTTGTTCGATGTGCTCAAGACCGAACCGGAAGACATGTCGGCGAGGGATTTGTATGCCTACGCAAACTACCTGCAACAGAATAACCTGGATGCGGATGTGTATCGTTTGCAGTTCTGGATGAAACTGTTCACGCCGGTTACCTGTCTGGTGATGTTGCTGCTGGCCTTGCCGCTGGTGTTTGGAACGCAGGCGCGCAGTGGTGGCGCCGGTCAGCGTGTTGTGATTGGCCTCAGTATCGGCATTGTGTTTTATGTGCTCAACCAGCTGGTGAATCACCTCGGGCTGGTTTACGGCGCGCCGCCACTGTTGAGCGCCGCTTTGCCGCCACTGATGGCGGCTGCGATTGTGATGGGACTGTTGCGTCGCGCATGAGGCTTCAGCGAATATCCTGCATGGTGGTTCCCGCAATCAGGTCGTGCAGGGTTTTTTTCTGCGGGTGAAACAGCGCCAGCAAAAAGCCGAATCCGAACAACCCCCACGATAATATTGCAGCGATAAAATAAACAGCGGCGGTTTGCCAGTCCATTCCCGTTTGCTTGATCAGACGCATGCGCCAGGTTTTCATCGCCAGCGTCTGTCCGCCATGCACCCAGAACCAGCCGAAATAAACAAAACTTATTAGCAACATTACAGCAAACAGCAGCCATGCGGCGATACTGTGCGGCTCCACCGGTTTGCCATTCAGCAGCACGGCTATCCAGCCGGCAACAAAATACAGCGCCAGCAAGAGCAAACCATCATAAAGAATCGCCATCAGCCGCCGAAATACACTGGCAGGCGGATAATCATTTACTGATGACGGTTCTGAAGACTGTTCGATAGATTGCCTTGTCATGGATGTGTTTTATGTTTGCAGTTACTGGAGCGCGCCTGATACGCAATGTTGAGATTTCCGTCCCGCTATTGTATTGCATATTTGCTTGTAAATGCGCACTGGTGTAATAAGCTTGATCGAAACCGCCAATTTGCCATATCAACAGGAGTTCTCCCGACATGAAACTGAAACACATCATCGCTGCCACAACCGTAGCAGCCAGCACATTGATACTGACCCACAACAGCCACGCAGGTGGTTTTGCGGTGGAAGCGCGCTCACTGGCGATGGGCAACGCCAGCGTCGCCACTGCCGATATCGCCACCGCTGCGCTGGCCAACCCCGCCATGCTGGCGCAACAGAAGGCGGAGGATGATTTTGCCTTACTACTGCCGTCCGTCGGGGTATTTATCGACGATAGTGACGGGTTGATTGATCTGGTGGACCAGTTTCAGCTGGATTCAGATGCCTGTATTGTCAGCGGTAACCCGGCTAGCGCAGCCTGTACAGCAGTACAAACCTCATTCGCTGCATTGCCTGGTAAGGCTTTGTCGCCCCGGGTTTCTGCAGGAGTCGCATTAGGTGTGGCTGGAGAAACACTCTCGTTTGCGATCAGCGTCCGCTCTGATATCGCGTTCGCAGGTGGTGTTGATGGCGCATCTGTAGACACCACTATACCCGGCTTGCAAGACCCAAATAAAAACCTGATGGTTCTACGAGGCGTGCAGACTACAGAAGTAGGTGTCTCACTGGCGGGAAACGTTGAATTAATGGGATTGAAGCTATCACTCGGGGTTACACCAAAAGTAGTGAGCGTGGAAAGTCTCGTGCTCAGTGAGTCGGCGGCTACACTGAATACTGGAGCCAGTAGTTTGGTTGACGAAAATTTGGTCGTAGACTTGGGCAGTTTTACGACACTGGACGCAGGTTTGATGGTTGGTTTGACGGATAACATCAGGCTGGGCGTGGTTGCGCGTAACCTGATTAGTGACGGCTTCACTGACAGTTCAAATACTGCTTTGGGGCCAGTCGCCATTAACTTCGACACCCAGCTGCGCGCCGGCGTCGCCTACAACGGCGACACGGTCACTATCGGCGCAGACCTGGATTTAACCGAGAATGACCCGGTTATCAATACATTTGGCGCGCAGAAAACCCGCATGTTATCCGTTGGCGCCGAACTGGATATACTTGAAATTGCGCAGTTGCGCGTGGGGTTGCAAAAGAATCTGGCAAGCGGAGCCAACAGTGATGCATTGCTGACAGCAGGCGTGGGATTGTCGTTTGGCGTACATATCGATATTGCCGCCATCGCAGGCAACGACACCTTTGGCGCTTACTTGCAAACCGGTTTTCGTTTCTGATTGGGAAACAACAATTGCAAAACACAACAAAATTGTTAACTCAAAACTGTTTTCGATCACTAGTGTCCCATTAAGAACCTACAAAAAAGGCCTGAAAACCCGCTTGTTTTGATACAATGAAATCGCGACAAATCATTGAAAAACAAGAAGGAGTGCAGGCCTTGAGTCATCATAATAC
>JALWPK010000245.1 GCA_026995045.1 Gammaproteobacteria bacterium
GGGCATTTTTATTCTGCATTTTTCGCTGATGTGCGCCTTTCTGGTGCTGCCGCTGATGCTGCGCGATATTGCCGGCATTGCCTCCGCCGAGCACTGGAAAGTCTACCTGCCGGTGTTTGTCGGCTCGCTGGTTCTGATGCTGCCATTTGTGGTGTTGGCGGAGCGCAAGCGCAAGATGAAGCCGGTTTTCATTGGCGCGATCGCCACACTGGCGGGCGCGCTGTGGGTGGTGAGCCACAGTCACAGCGCGTTCAGTCTGATCGGCGGTCTGTTGCTGTTTTTCGCCGCCTTCAACCTGCTGGAAGCCAGTCTGCCGTCGCTGGTCAGCAAGATTGCCGATGCCAGTCACAAAGGCACGGCGATGGGGGTGTATTCCAGCAGCCAGTTCCTGGGGGCGTTTGCCGGCGGCGCGGCGGGCGGCGCGGCGCACGGCGCCTGGGGCGACGCCGGCGCGCTGTGGCTGGCGCTGGGCGCGGTGCTGCTGTGGTTGGTGATCGCCGCTTTCATGAGCAAACCCCGTCAGCTCAGCACCTATTTGCTCAACATCCGCGATGCCGACACAGTGACGGCGGCCGATCTGCTGGCGGTGCCCGGTGTGGTGGAAGCGGCCATCGCGCCGGAAGAGGGCATCGCCTATCTCAAAATCGAAAAACGTATCCTTGACGAGCAAAAATTGTTATCGTTTGCATCATCAGCAACCCGACATTCATAACAGGTAAATCATCATGGCGCGAGGCGTAAACAAGGTAATTTTAATCGGTAATCTGGGCAAGGATCCTGAAGTACGGTACACCCCCGGCGGCGACGCTGTGGCCAATATCACGCTGGCGACTTCCGAGTCCTGGAAAGACAAAAACACCGGCGAGCAGAAAGAGAAAACCGAATGGCATCGCGTCGTGTTCTTCGGCAAGCTGGCAGAAATCGTCGGCCAGTATCTGAAAAAAGGCTCTAAAATCTACGTCGAAGGCAAACTGCAAACCCGCAAATGGCAGGACAAAAATGGCCAGGATCGCTACACCACAGAAGTGGTGGTGCAGGGCTTCGGCGGCGATATGCAAATGCTCGACAGCCGTGGCGCCAGCGGCGGGGATTATGCCCCAGCCCAGACTGGTGGCGGTGCGCCCGCAAGCCAGCCGCAACCGGCAATGGTCGATGACGGCTTCGATGACGATATACCGTTCTAGGCCGACCGTTTGCATGGCGACATCACCAAATAACGCCTATATTCAGGTGATTGTTATTTAAAGTGATGGATTAACCAATATGTGTGGAATTGTCGGCGCGGTCGCTGAACGTAATGTTACCCCTATTTTGCTGGAAGGCCTGCGCAGGCTGGAATACCGCGGTTACGATTCAGCCGGCATCGCGGTGATCAACCCGGACACCTGTCTCGACCGCGTGCGTCGGGTGGGCAAGGTGCAGGCGCTGGCCGATTCATTACAGCAAACTCCGCTGAAAGGCAGCACTGGCGTGGCGCACACGCGCTGGGCCACGCACGGTGAGCCGAGTGAGTCCAACGCGCATCCTCACATCTGTAACCAGCAGGTCGCGCTGGTGCACAATGGCATCATCGAAAACCATACCGAATTGCGCAATGCGCAACAGGCCAATGGTTTTCATTTCACTTCCGAAACCGACACCGAAGTCGCGGTGCACCAGATTGAGTATTATCTGAATCAAACCGGTGACTTGCTCGAAGCCGTGCGCCTGGCGGTGAAGGATTTTGACGGCGCCTATGCGCTGGGTGTGGTGGCGGTGAAACAACCCGGTCGAATGATCGCCACCCGCAGCGGCAGCCCGCTGGTGATCGGCGTCGGTATTGGCGAATACTTTATTGCGTCTGACGTGACCGCGCTGCTGCCGGTGACGCGCCGCTTTATCTTTCTGGAAGAAGGCGATATTGCCGACATCACCACCGAGTCCCTGACGATTTATGACAAGGCTGGGAATGTGGTCGAGCGTGAAATCAAGGAATCGAATCTCAGCGCCGACGCCACCGCCAAGGGCGAATACCGCCACTACATGCTCAAGGAAATTCACGAGCAACCGCTTTGCCTGACCGATGTGCTGGAAGGCCGCATCCACGAAGGTGAAGTGATTGACAACAGCTTCGGCCCCAAGGCCAGCGAGGTGTTCGAGCGGCTGAAACAGATTCAGATTATCGCCTGCGGCACCAGCTACCACGCCGGACTGGTGGCGCGCTACTGGCTGGAAGCCATCACCGGCGTGCCCTGCAATGTCGAAGTCGCCAGCGAATACCGCTACCGCAATCCGGTGTTGCTGGACGACACCCTGGTGGTCACCATTTCCCAGTCCGGCGAAACCGCCGACACGCTGGCGGCGCTGCGCGGCATCGGCGACCGCGCCTGGAAACTGTGCATTTGCAATGTGCCGGAAAGCTCGCTGGTGCGCGAAAGCCACCTGACCCTGATGACCCGCGCCGGCCCGGAAATCGGCGTCGCCTCCACCAAGGCCTTCACCACCCAGCTGATGGGGCTGATGCTGCTGATGCTGGCCATCGGCAAACACCGCGGACTGGACGCAGAGCGCCGCCACGCCATCATCGAGGCGGCCTACCAGTTGCCGGGGCAAATCGAGAACATTCTGTCGGCATCTGACCAGATTGAGCAATGGGCGGACGCCTTCACCGACATCGACAACGCCATTTTCATCGGACGCGGCACGCTGTTTCCGATTGCGCTGGAAGGCGCGCTCAAGCTGAAAGAAATTTCCTATATTCACGCTGACGCCTACCCGGCGGGGGAACTCAAGCACGGTCCGATTGCGCTAATCGATTCCGATTTGCCCACCGTCGCCGTGGCCTGCAATGACGGTCATCAGGAAAAAGTGAAATCCAACATCCAGGAAATTCTGGCGCGCGGCGGGGAGGTCTACCTGTTCGCCGATGAAAGCCTGGACATGTCCGAACTTGGCGACAATTGCCACGTGATGCCGCTGCCATCAGTCAGCGCCGAAATGGCGCCGATTGTGTACTGCGTGCCGTTGCAGCTGTTTTCCTACTTTGTCGCCATCCGCAAGGGCACCGATGTCGACCAGCCACGCAACCTGGCCAAGTCTGTGACGGTGGAATAGATTTTCCGCAAATGCACGCAAATAAACGCTATTTGGCGCAAATCCCGTCATATTTCTGCCGATTTTGATGACATATTCGCGTGAATTGGCGTTCATTTGCGGATAAACCACACACCGGTGTCCGGTTAAATCACGGCGGTTTTCATGCTAATCTAGTCATTATGTGCCACTCCTTCCGGACAACATGACCCGCAAGCTGTACATCAAGACATTTGGTTGTCAGATGAACGAATACGACTCCTCCCGTATCGAAGACATCCTCGCTGAATCCCACGACCTCGAACTCACCGACACCCCTGAAGACGCCGATGTGCTGCTGCTGAACACCTGTTCGATTCGGGAAAAGGCGCAGGAAAAAGTATTCTCGCAACTCGGCCGCTGGAAAACCTGGAAGCAGGACAAACCCGATCTGGTGATTGGCGTTGGCGGCTGCGTGGCCTCGCAGGAAGGCGCGGCAATTCAGCAGCGCGCGCCCTATGTCGACATGGTGTTCGGCCCGCAAACCATTCACCGTCTGCCGGACATGCTCAGCCGGGTGCAGAACCACAAACAGGGCGTGGTCGACATCAGCTTTCCCGAAATCGAAAAATTCGACCGCCTGCCTGAACCCAGCGTCAACGGCCCCAGCGCCTTTGTCTCCATCATGGAAGGTTGCAGCAAATACTGCACCTTTTGCGTGGTGCCGTACACGCGCGGCGAGGAAGTCAGCCGCCCGTTTGACGACGTGATTGCCGAGGTCGCTGGTCTGGCCGCCAAAGGCGTGCGCGAGGTCAATTTGCTGGGGCAGAATGTGAACGCCTATCGTGGTGTGATGGATGATGGCGATGTCGCCGATCTGGCGCTGCTGATTCATTATGTGGCGGCGATTGATGGCATCGAGCGCATCCGCTTCACCACCTCGCATCCGGTGGAATTTTCCGACAGCCTGATTCAGGTGTACGGCGAAGTGCCGCAGCTGGTCAGCTTTTTGCACCTGCCGGTGCAGAGCGGTTCCGACCGTATCCTGGCTGCCATGAAACGTGGCCATACGGCGGATGAATACCGTGACAAGATTCGCCGCTTGCGTGAAGTGCGTCCCGATATTGCCATTTCATCCGACTTTATCGTCGGCTTTCCCGGCGAGACCGATGACGACTTCGCCGCCACCATGCAGTTGATAGAAGATATTCAGTTTGACCAGTCGTTCAGCTTTATCTACAGCGCGCGTCCTGGCACGCCAGCGGCTGATATGCCGGACGACGCCACCGACTTAATCAAAAAACACCGCCTCGCCATTTTGCAGGACGCCATCAGCCGCAACGCCGCCGCCTACAGCGAGCAAATGGTGGGCAGCGTGCAGCGCGTGCTGGTCGACCGCCTGTCGCGCAAGGATGACAAACAGCTCGCCGGGCGCACCGAAAACAACCGCGTGGTCAACTTTGATGGCGGCGCCGATCTGATTGGCGAGTTTGTCGATGTGCGCATCACCCGCGCCCTGCCCAATTCGCTGGCGGGTGAGCTCATCGGCGCGGCGACGGTCGCGGTCGCCGAAGCGAGCGATAGCCGTCCCGCCGCCTGAGTCTGCGCCCGCACGCCATGTCTGAAAGTCTCAATTTCGAACTCACGCCAATAGACAACTCCCGTCTTGCCAATTTGTGCGGGCAGTTCAACGAACACATTCGACAACTGGAAAACTTTTTTCACGTGGTGATCAGTTGCCGCAGCAACCAGTTTCAGATTGAAGGCGCCAGCGCCAACCGGCAGCGCGCCAAACAGGTCATCAAAAAAATGTACGCCGCAGCGGATCAGGATGAACTGACGCCTTCCAGCGTGCAGCTGTACCTCACCGAAGCAGACGATGCGCACGCAGTGGAAAACACCGCGAGCGAGGAGGCAAACCGGATGAATGAAGACCAACCCAATGTGCGCCCGATAGACAGCAACAAGTGGGGCGTGAAAACCCGCAAGGGCATCATCATGGGGCGCGGTGAAAACCAGACGCAATATTTGCAGCAGATTCAAACATACGATCTGACGCTGGGCGTCGGCCCGGCCGGCACCGGTAAAACGTATCTGGCGGTGGCCTGCGCGGTTAATGCGCTGGAAAACGATGAGGTTGAGCGCGTGCTGCTGGTGCGCCCGGCGGTAGAGGCGGGCGAGCGGCTGGGTTTTCTGCCTGGCGATCTGGCGCAAAAAATCGACCCCTACCTGCGGCCGATGTATGACGCGCTGTACGAAATGCTGGGCATGCAGCGCGTCGCCAAACTGCTGGAGCGCAACGTGATTGAAATCGCGCCGCTGGCCTACATGCGCGGCCGCACGCTGAACGATGCGTTCATCATTCTCGACGAAGCGCAGAACACCACCATCGACCAGATGAAAATGTTTCTGACCCGCATCGGTTTTGGCTCCAGGGCTGTGGTCACCGGCGACATCACCCAGGTTGATTTGCCGCACGACAAACTGTCCGGCCTGCGTCATGCGATGAACCTGTTGCGCAAGGTGGAAGGCATCGGCATCACCGAGTTCGGTTCGCGTGACGTGGTGCGCCATCCGCTGGTGAAAAAAATCGTCAAGGTCTACGAAGAGGACGAGAGTCATCAACGTGTCCGTTAAACTGGAAATGTCACAATCAGATGACGTGCCGCCTGACAGTTTTGTGCCCGCCGAAAGCGACTGCAAACAGTGGGTCGAGTCAGCGCTTCAGCGTGATGATGATGTGATTGCCAGCATGCAGATTGTCAGTGTGGATGAAATGCAGCAACTCAATCGCGACTACCGTGGCAAGGACAAGCCCACCAATGTGCTATCTTTTCCAATGGACGTGCCGCAGGAAATCGGCCTCAATCTGCTGGGCGATCTGGTATTATGCGCACAGGTTATCGCCGATGAAGCCGCACAGCAAAACAAACCGCTGCAAGCGCACTGGGCGCACATGATTGTGCACGGCATGCTGCACTTGCAGGGCTATGATCACATCGAGGAACACGAAGCCGAACACATGGAAGCACTGGAAATTGACATCCTGCAAACACTTGGCTTTGCCAATCCCTACCAAACCCAACAATAAACCATGAGCACACCCTCTTTTTTCGGTTGTTTGCAACAACTGTTCAAACCCAAAAAAATCGATCGCGCCGGTCTGTTGCAGCAACTGCGTGACGCGCAGAAAGCCGGCATTATCGACATGGATGCGCTGGCGATGATTGAAGGCGTGTTCCAGGTGTCCGAAATGCGCGTGCGCGACATCATGGTGCCGCGTTCGCACATGGTGGTGGTGCAAAAAGACATGGGCGTGGAAGACATGCTGCCGATTGTCGCCAACTCCGGGCACTCGCGCTTCCCGGTGATTGATGAAAGCATGGATGAAATCATCGGCATCCTGCTGGCGAAAGACCTGTCGCACTACAGTGACGAACAAAGCCGCAAGAATTTTGAACTGAAAGACATTTTGCGCACCGCCGTGTTTGTGCCGGAAAGCAAGCGCCTGAACGTGCTGCTGAAAGACTTTCGCGCCAGCCGCAATCACATGGCGATTGTGGTGGATGAATACAGCGGCGTATCCGGGCTGGTGACGATTGAAGATGTGCTGGAACAGATTGTCGGTGAAATCGACGATGAACACGACGCTGCCGACATCATCAACATCCGTCGTCACGGTTACCGACGCTACAGTGTGCGCGGCCTGACGCCGATTACTGAATTTAACCAGTATTTCGGTTCGCATTTCAGTAACGACAAGTTCGACACCATCGCCGGTCTGGTCACGCACGAACTTGGTCATCTGCCGGAGCGCGGTGAAGAAGTGACGATTGACAACTTCCAGTTCAAGGTCGTCAGCGCCAGCTCACGCCGCATCAACAGTCTGCAGGTTACACTGTTGGCGGATGACAAAACGGATGAATTGCAAGACGCTGTGTGACGTGTTTTCTGCATCCCAGCCCGGCCACAAACTGCATTACCTGATTCTGTTTATCGCAGGCGCATTGCTGACGCTTGCCTTCGAACCGTTCAACATTATCCCTCTGGCGCTGTTGTCTTTCTGTGTGTTGTTGTATTCATGGCGGCAAGCCAGTCCCAAACAAACATTCTGGGGTGGCTGGTTCTTCAGCATGGGATTGCAATCCACCGGTGTCAGCTGGATTTTTTTCAGCCTGCATTATCACGGCAATTCGCCTGCACCGCTGGCGGTGTTGATAATTTTGCTGCTCGCTGCTTATTTGTCACTGTACCCTGCGTTGGCGGGTTGGGTGGTGAACCGCTTTATCAAGCAGCCTGCCGCCATCAAGTTGATTGTGTTGTATCCCTTGTCGTGGGGTTTGTTTGAATGGCTGCAGGGCTGGGTGATGACCGGCTTTGCCTGGATGCAGCCGGGCTATGTGCTCATTGATACGCCGCTTGCCGGCTTTGCGCCGGTGCTGGGCAATCACGCGCTGGGTGTGTTATTGCTGATGCTGTCCGGGTCGATGGTGGCGATGTTGTTTGGTCATGTTAAACAATGGGCGCCTGTGGCGCTGTTTTTTGGTTTGTTGTTTGTGGGGTATGCGCTCAAGCATGTCGAATGGACCACACCAATGGACAAGACCATCAAGGTCAGCCTGATACAGGGCAACGTGCCGCAGGCGATCAAATGGAAACGCGAAATGCATGTGCCCACGCTGGAGCGTTATCGCGACCTCACCCTGCAACAAACCGATGCGGATTTGATAATCTGGCCGGAAACCGCCATCCCCGGTTACCAGCATCGGCTGACCGCCTACATTGCCCGGCTGGACAAACAGATGCGCGAACAAAATGCGAGCCTGTTAATGGGTATCTTCATCAAGAACCCGCAAACCGGCCGCTATTACAACAGCCTGCTCAACAGCAATGGTCAGGCTTACAAGAAACGTCACCTGGTGCCACTGGGCGAATACATCCCGCTGCGTTTTCTGATTGAATTTTTCAATCGCTGGATAAACATCCCGATGTCAGACATCGCGCACGGTGACAAACAGCAACCCCTGTTGACTGGAGCCGGTCAACCACTGGGTGTCAGTATCTGTTTCGAAGACGCCTTCTCACGCGATGTGCGCCGCGACCTGCCCGAAGCCACGATGCTGGTCAACGTCAGCAACGACGCCTGGTTCGACGGCTCGCACGAAACCTGGCAACATCACGCCATCGCCCGCATGCGCGCGCTGGAAACCGGCCGGCCCATGTTGCGCGTTACCAACACAGGCATCACCTCCATCATCAATGCTGATGGGAGTGTCAAGGCGATTGCACCCAAAGCCGAGATGGCTGTACTCAAAGGAGAGATAACGCCGCGCACAGGTGCAACGCCTTATGTGAAATGGGGAGACGTGTTATTCGTTACGCTTGTATTGATTGTGCTGCTGATTGCGTGGCGGTTTTCACGCGGTAGATAGGTAAGGGGGTTGTCAGCAGGCAACAGTACATGAACTTTTATACTGATGCCTGTTGTTCCACAGTACGATAGTTAATAGTTCAATGTGCTGCCATTACCCTGCGTGTCATAGCAATTCGCAGCGACCACTTGCCGATCGGTTGTATTGGTCAGGTTATAAACAAATGTTTTGGAGCTGGCATCCGTTGCTGTGTGCTCACACACATAAGTCGGGCTGCTGCCGACAATGCTGGTGCATGACAGGGTATCGGTCCAGGGCAGTCCGGCATTGATGCACTGATTCTTGATTGAGTTGTATTTGGCGTCAGTCATGTTGAAGTAATCCACGCAGGTTTCGATGCTGGCCTGATGGCAGCTGCCCTGTGAACCGCTGCCACCGCTACTATTTCCGCTGCTGTCGAACAAAGACGGGTTGGCGAAATAGCCGGTGGCGCCTGGCATGTCTGAACCGCTTGGTGAGGTGTAAACCGGAATTTCACTGGATGACAGTGTTGTATCCGGCACAGTATATCCCAGGCTGTTGCAGCTTCTGCCGGAATGCTGGTAGGTCTCGGTTCCAACATTACTGCCGCCGCTGGCGTCTACACAACTGGATGCAGGTTCATTCTCGGAGCAGCGGTAGGAAACCAGTGTGTAGGTGGTTTGTTTGCGCTCGCAGGTGATGCCTGCGGTATCGCTGCCAGCACATGATTGTAAAATGCCTGCAACTGGCAGCAGGATTGCAAGCGGGTAAACGGTATGCAGTTTCATTGAAACGGGCCTTGTGTGGTGGCGTACTGGCCCGTAAACGGAAGCAGTCGCGTTGTGAAAAAATAAAGACTCCCTCCTGTCTATAAACAGATACTAGAAAGCTGATTTTGTTTATCAAGCTGATGAGTAGAAAAAGTTTATTCTCTTGCGAGGTAAACGACGAACGGTGGTTTTTCAGCAGCGTGTATCCGTATGTGGACTGTTTATGAATCTATCTGTACACGCTTTGACCACGTTTCTGTTGCATGCAAAGTAGTCAGCAAGCATCGTGTATTCGCGATGGCAGGGCTTTAGTAACTCGTTACTCCGGCAAGCGTTTCATCGGGGGGCGTTTGAATATGTCGTGACTGCATTCCGGGCAGCGGAAGATTACACTGGTGGTTGGGTAGGCGATAAGTTTGCCGCACTCGACGCATTCCAGTGTGCCGGGGCCGGTGACTTCGCCGGTGTGGTAGCGGGCGTGTTCGGTGCTGGTCTGCTTGAGCTGGTCGAGTTCGATGCGGGTGGTATCCGCAACGGAGAGGAACAGGTCGACTATCTTGCGTTCGACGATTTCGATGTCCAGCATCAGCCAGTCGGTAAACTCGGCGCTGCTTTCCATCAGGTATTCGGCGGCGTCGTTGATGTCGCGTTTGATGAAGCTGCTGATCTGGGCGGCTTCTGCTACGGTAATGTCGCCGACTTCGATCAGTCGCTCACTGGCGCGGTTGAGCGCCTGTTGCAGCGAAATATCGGTGGTTTCGGCATCCGCCATGTCGAACACGTCGCGGATGGCGTGCATCATGTCGTTGTAGGCGCGAACCAGACGATTGTCGAGGTCCTGGTCAGTCACGTTTTACCCTCTGTTGCGACTTGAAAAATCCTGCCGAATTGACGCCCGAAGCAGGGCGGCAGTTCCTTTAAGCATGGCGCTGGTGTATCCTTCACACTCCGTTTGCGGCGCGCCGCGAAGCGCGTTTTTCATGCTTTATACCGATAACTTATAGAACATAATCCGGGCAGCCGCTGCCTTAACTGACGAGCTGTCAATGACACCCATGCAACCACAATATACGCCAGAATCCATCGAAAACGAAGTGCAGAAAATGTGGGACGAGCAGTCCACTTTCCGCGCGATTGAAGACCCGGAACGGGAGAAGTTTTATTGCCTGTCCATGTTCCCCTATCCCAGTGGCCGCCTGCACATGGGCCATGTGCGCAACTACAGCATCGGCGATGTGATTGCGCGCTACCAGCGCATGCAGGGCAAGAACGTGCTGCAACCGATGGGCTGGGACGCCTTCGGCCTGCCGGCGGAAAACGCGGCGATGAAAAACC
>JALWPK010000246.1 GCA_026995045.1 Gammaproteobacteria bacterium
TGTTGCTGCTGCACATTGTCTGGAAAGCCGCGCAATGCCGTCAGTGGCAATATTTTGCGCAACGCCTCGGCATGGATTACTGCGACATTCCGCCCGGCTGCCTCTGGTTTCATTGCGCATCGGTGGGTGAAGTCAAAACCATACTGCCCCTGCTCGACGCCTGTCACGCGCGCGCGCCCGAGCTGCGTTTTCTGGTCACCAGCAACACGCCGACCTCGCGTGAAATCATTCTCAAACATGCGCGCGATTACATCCACCACGCCTATTGCCCGATGGACTGGCGCAGATGTGTGCGCGCGTTTCTCAACACCACCCGCCCGGTGCGTTGTTATCTGATAGAAACCGAGTTATGGCCCAACCTGATCGACCTGTGCCACAGTCAGACCATCCCGGTGGTGATACTCAACGGACGTCTGTCAGAAAAAACCCTGCACAGCAGTGACTGGATGCTGCGCACATACCGGCATGTGCTTAAACAAATCAATTCGGTGTATACGCGCAACCCGCTTGATCGCGAGCGTTATATCCAGCTTGGCGCCAACGCAGACAAAACCCGCGCCATCGGCGATCTCAAGTTTGCCGCCACCACGCCGTCGTCCGTCGACAAACAACAACTGACACAACGTAAATACATACTGGTGGTGTCCACGCATGACGATGAAGAAACGCAGATAGCCAAAGCCTGTCAGGCGCTGCTGCAAGACACACTGTTTGTCATCGCGCCGCGTCACCCCGAACGCGGCAACAGCGTGGCGGCTCAACTGCACCGGCTGGGTTTGAACATCGCGCTGCACAGCAAGCACGACCCCATTGATGATGACACCCAGGTGTATATTCTCGACACCATTGGCGAACTCGACAAATGGTATGGCGATGCGTTAGCGGTGGTGATGGGCGGCAGCTTCGTCAACATTGGCGGGCACAATATTATTGAACCGCTGGCGCATCACCGCGCGGTTGTCTACGGACCGCACATGCAGAATTTTGCCGAGATTGATGAAATCGTGCAGGTGAACGAAGCCGCCATTCAGGTCGCCAGTGTGGACGAGCTGGCGCAGCTGCTGCAACAATGGTTAAGCGACAACAGCAAGCGTCAGGCGATGGAGCAACGCGCGGCGCAACTCATGCAACAGTTTGAAAACACTTTGCCGGCTTATGTCGACATCGTTACCTCGAAACCCGGCTAGCAGCTTGTTTAAAAAGTATCAAGCGTGGGCGAGGCTCACGCCTTGTCCGCATAACCGGCGAGCAACGCCCGCCAGTCGCTGTCACTGAAATGGAAACCGGCTTGCTGTCGCGCAAACTTGTCAAGCGAACGCCTTAACCGGGCAAGATTCTGTTCACGCAACCGCTTGCCGGTTTTGCGGAATGCGCTTTTGTCAAAATCAATCAGGAACACCTGGCCGCTGATATCAATCAGAATATTGCGCGCATTCAAATCGGCATGGTGCACATTGCTGTTGTGAAAACGGCGTATCACGCGACCGGTTTGACGCCACTGCGCGGATTCCACCGGCTCGCGCATCAACCAGTCGGCCAGGGTTTGCGCATCGGGAATCAGTTCGGTGACCAGATCCGCGCGATACCACAGACCACTCTGTATCCGGCTGGCGGCGATGGGCACAGGAACCGGCAAGCCCTGTTTTTGCATGGCGCTGAGCATGCACCATTCACGAAATCCGCGTGAGTTTTCTGCGCTTCGGCCCAGATAGCGGTCTCCCAGCAAGGCCGCCGCCATGCCGCCGCGATGATAATGCTTGCTCACCAGTTGCCGGTTTTCGTACAAATGCACCACCACCTGCGCGCGGCCGGTGGTGTTGGCGTCGATATCCAGCTGTGCAAATTGTTGCGGCGCAAACAACTGCTCGCTGACTTGCTGAATGCGGCTGGCGTCGTACAGCACCTGGCGATGAATGCCGGGGCCGCCGATGGACACCATCTGCACCTGTTGTTCAAATGCGCCGGACATGGCGCTCGCGGCGTGACGGCAAGGGTGGATTCATGGCTAAAGTGGTAATGTTCAAACTCTTTATATAGGTTAATATACCAGCCCCGACAACGCGGCATGTATTTTTCTGGTTCCCATGAACGACATTCTGGTTCCCATATCGCCCGGCGAGCTGCTGGACAAAATCACCATTCTGCAAATCAAGGCGGAGCGCATCGACAACCCGGCCAAGGTTGCCAACGTCAACACCGAGCTGCAACTGCTGACCGAAGTATGGAACCAGTCAGTTGAAACCGACGAGGTGATTGAGGCGCTGACCCAGGAGCTGAAACGCATCAACGAAGCGCTGTGGGAAATCGAGGATGACATCCGCGACGAAGAGCGCAACAAGCGTTTTGGCGATCGCTTTATTGAACTGGCGCGCGCGGTGTATGTCACCAACGACAAACGCGCCGAAGCCAAGAAAAAGGTCAACCTGCATCTCAACTCGACGATTGTTGAGGAAAAGTCCTATCAGGATTACAGCTAAACGCTGGCAACCGGCTGGTTGACCACATTGCGCGGCTTCCCTTGCCGGAACGCAACAATATTGTCCGCCACTTCCTGCAGCACGCGCTGGCGCGCATCGCGGCTGGCCCAGGCGGTGTGCGGGGTGATAATCAGATTCGGCAACGGGTGTTGCAGCAAAAGTGAATCGGCTGGCGGCGGCTCCTGCGCCAGCACATCCAGCGCGGCGCCGCCCAGGCGGTTTTGTTGCAATGCCTCAAGCAGGGCGGCCTCATCCACCAGTCCGCCGCGCGCGGTGTTAATCAGAATGGCGTCCGGCTTCATCAGCGCCAGCTCCGCCTCGCCAATGACGCCGCGTGTTGCATCCGTGAGCGGACAATGCAGGGACATCACATCCACCTTTGGCAACAGTTCATGCAAATCCAGCCGGCCTTCGCGTGTATCAGCCGCATTGCGTTTGGCGACCAGCACCTTCATGCCGAAGGCTTGCGCCACCCGGGCGACGGCCTGGCCAAGTTCGCCATAGCCGATGACGCCCAGGGTCATGCCCTGCAATTCACGAATCGGATAATCCAGCAAACAGAAAAATTCGCTGGCGCTCCAGCGGCCGGTTTGAACATCGCGCCGGTACGCATCCAGCCTGGTCACCAGGGTAAGCAACAGCGCAAACACATGCTGCGTCACCGAGGGGGTGGCGTAGCCGCGCGCGTTGCACACGGTGACGCCGAGTTCGGTTGCGGCGGCCACATCAATGTTATTAACGCCGGTGGCGGCGGCGCAAATCAGTTTGAGTCGTTTGGCTTTTTCCAACTGCGGGCGTTGCAGCACAACCTTGTTGACCACCACTACATCGGCGCCAGCGATGGCGGCGTCGACCTCATCAGCGGCGGTATTGTGGCGCCATCGCCAGTTGGGCATCGCCGCCTGCAAGCAACCTGTGTCCAGATCCTCCGGATGCACCGAGGCGACATCCAGAAAGACAGCCTGCTCAAGCCGCATTAACCATCCGTTATTTCAACCATCTCGAAATCTTCCTTGCCTGCGCCGCATTCGGGACACTCCCAGTCATCCGGCACATCTTCCCAGCGCGTACCCGGCGCAAGACCGTGCTCTTCATCACCCAGCGCCTCATCGTAGACGTAGCCGCACATGGTGCATTCCCATTTTTTGTAATCCATAGAAATCAGCCTCTGGCAATGGAAAGGATGACGCCCATTCTACACACACTGGCCGATATTAAAATGCTGACTGAAAACCGATTCCCCCTTGTTTTCATCCGCGCCGTCTATAAACTGTCACTATGATTCATTCCAGCAAACCGGTGGTGTTGTGCTTTTCCGGCCTTGACCCGTCAGGCGGCGCCGGCATTGTCGCTGATGTGGAAGCCATCACCAGCCAGGGCTGCACGGCGGCGGCGATTGTTACCGCCGCCACGGTGCAGGACTCGCAGGATGTGATGTCATTCTCGCCGATGCCTGCCGACCTGATCGTCGAGCAGGCGCGCGCCATTCTGGAAGACATGCCGGTGAGCGCCATCAAAATCGGCATGGTTGGCAGTACCGATGTGGCGCAGGCGATTCACACCGTGCTGCGCGATTATCCTTCGATAAAAGTGATTTACGACCCGGTGTTCAGCACCGAGAAAGACGGCGCATTGAGCACGGCGGATCTGGTGGATGCGGTGCGCGCCATGTTGCTGCCGATGACCACCATCCTCACCCCCAACCTGTTCGAGGCGCACGAGCTGGCGCCCGGCTCCGACACGCCCACCGCCGCCGCCATGAGCTTGCTGGAAAACGAATGCGACTATGTGCTGCTCACCGGCACCCACGGCAAAACGCCGGATGTGCAGCACGCCCTGTACAGCGACCATCGCGAACTCAAACGCTTTCACTACGAACGCCTGCCGCACAAATACCACGGCTCCGGCTGCACCCTGGCCGCCAGCCTCGCCGCCATGATTGCGCTGGGTTACGAGCCGGTCAACGCGGTGCATCAGGCGCTGGATTACACTTTCAACACACTCAAACACGCCAACCGCATCGGCATGGGCCAGCACCATCCCGACCGCCTGTACTGGGCCAACAACGACACCCGCCTGAAAAACGGCACACGCGACTGAACCCCCGCCCATGCCTGCGCTACACGGTCTGTATGCGATTACAGACAGCTCGCTCGATGATGACAATACGCTGCGCGAGGCGGTTGAACACGCCTTGCAGGGCGGCGCGCGCCTGCTGCAATACCGCGACAAAAGCGATGACCACGGCAAACGCCTACGTCAGGCGAGCCTGCTGAAAACGCTGTGCGCGCAGCACGATGCGCTGCTGATAATCAACGATGATGTCGCACTGGCGAAACAATGCCGCGCCGATGGCGTGCATCTGGGCCGGGATGACGCCAGCGTCGCACAGGCGCGCGCGGCGCTGGGCGACGGCGGCATGATCGGCGTCTCCTGTTACAACCAGTTGGCGCTGGCGCGGCGGGCGCAACAACAGGGCGCGGACTATGTCGCCTTCGGCGCGTTTTATTCTTCGCCAACCAAACCCGACGCCGTGGTGGCCACGCTGGACTTGTTGCAGCAAGCCAAAGCAGAACTGACTGTGCCGGTATGCGCCATCGGCGGCGTCACGGTCGACAACGCCCCGGCGCTGGTCGAGGCTGGCGCGGACATGCTGGCGATAATCAGCGGGGTATTCCAACAGCCGGATATTAGGCACGCCGCATCGCAGTTCAGCCAACTTTTCAGGTAAAATCGCGGCCTTAAATTTCAACGGTCAAAGATTATGTCGCAACAGTTCGAACACGCCCAGCAACACATCCCCGGCGGGGTCAATTCACCGGTGCGCGCCTTCAAGGGCGTGGGCGGCGAGCCGGTTTTCATCGACCACGCCAAAGGCGCCTATATTGTCGATACCGACGGCAGGCAATATATCGATTATGTCGGCTCCTGGGGGCCGATGGTGCTGGGACACGCGCACGATGAAGTCATTGCGGCGGTCAAGGCGGCGGCGGACAAGGGTCTGAGCTTCGGCGCGCCGACCGAAATCGAAAGCGAAATGGCGGACAGGGTGTGCGAACTGGTGCCGTCGATGGACATGGTGCGCATGGTCAGCTCCGGCACCGAAGCCACCATGAGCGCGATTCGCCTCGCCCGCGGCTATACCGGTCGCGACAAAATCATCAAGTTTGAAGGCTGCTATCACGGCCACGCCGACTCGCTGCTGGTGAAAGCCGGCTCCGGCGCGCTCACCCTGGGTCAGCCCAGCTCGCCCGGCGTGCCCGCATCGCTGGCCGAGCATACCGTCACCCTGCCTTATAACGACCTCGACGCCATCACCCAGGCGATGGACGACATCGGCGAGCAGGTCGCCTGCGTGATTCTGGAGCCGGTGGCCGGCAACATGAACTGCATCCCGCCGGTGGACGGTTTTCTGCCGGGCATTCGCGAACTCTGCAACCGCCACGGCGCGGTGCTGATTTTCGACGAAGTGATGACCGGCTTTCGCGTCGCTCTCGGTGGCGCGCAAAGCGTGTACAACATCACGCCCGACCTGACCACGCTGGGCAAGGTCATCGGTGGCGGCATGCCGGTGGGCGCCTTCGGCGGCAAACGCGAAATCATGGAATACATTGCGCCGCTGGGGCCGGTGTATCAGGCCGGCACCCTGTCCGGCAACCCGATTGCGATGACCGCCGGACTGAAAACGCTGGAGCTGATTGCCGCCGACGGCTTTTTCGAGGCGCTGGCGGACAAGGTGAGCTATCTGGTCAACGGTGTGCTCGACGCCGCCAGCCGTCACAACATCGCGATGACCGCCAACCATGTCGGCGGCATGTTCGGCCTGTTCTTCAGCGACAAACCGGTGAGCAGTTTCGAGCAGGCCACGCAGTGCAACATCGAGCAGTTCAAGGCGTTTTTCCACGGCATGCTGAACGAAGGCGTGTATCTTGCGCCGTCCGCCTACGAAGCCGGTTTTGTTTCCGCCGCGCACAGCCAGCAAGATCTGGACAACACCATCGCCGCCGCCGACAGGGTGCTGGCTTCGCTGTCATGAGTGAAACCATCACCTGCTACATCTACCGCTGTTCGCGCAAGCCGGACATGTACATCTATCTTGCGGAAAAAGATGATTTTTCCTGCGTGCCCGACGCCATCATGAACGGCCTCGGCATCACCGAGTTTGCGATGGAGCTGGAACTGCACGCCGGTAAAAAACTGGCCAAAGAAGACCCGGCGATGGTGATGCAAAACCTTGAAGAAAACGGTTTTCACCTGCAACTGCCAGACAACACCCCTGTGGAAGAGATTATGGCGAAAATCTCGCGCCAGGTATCGCATCATTAGCAGCGGACAGCGAATGCGGCGAGATTGCCGCATACAGAAATGTAGCGCCCCAACCCGAAGCTTCTGAATAATATTCTGAAATACTGAACTTCAAACCCTGCAATCTGCATTGTTTGTTTCCCCACCGCTCGTTTATAATCAAGCGGTTCGCACCGTCAATTCCGCGAACCGGCATTCAGTGCCGCCCTCACCTGTACCTTATATTTTTTTACTCAGGGGTTTATATGTCACTCAATACGTTTTCAAAAAATCTTTTTATCAGCCTTGTTGTTTCCGTTGTCGCAACCGTTATCACCTTGCAGCTTCACGGTGATGGCGCGTCCATTGGCGACAGTTTCGCCATGTTAATGAGCAAGGCCTACCTGCCAATGTGGCTGGTGTCCTTTGTCAGCATCTTCATCGCCTGCGCTCTCAGCAACCTTTTGGGCAGCGCCCAGGGCGACGCCGCCCCGGCGAAAACCAAAGACGGACGCGAAGTCGGCACCGTGAAATGGTTCAACGCCGCCAAGGGCTTCGGCTTTATCACCCGCGCCAACGGCGAGGAAATTTTTGTGCACTTTCGCTCCATCCAGGGCAAGGGACACCGCTCGCTGGGCGAAGGCCAGAAAGTAGTGTTCTCTGTCGCCAAAGGTGAAAAAGGCCTGCAGGCGGTTGATGTCGCCAGCGCCTGAAGCTGACTTTCAGCTCTGTGACAAAAGGCTCCGTTGTGGAGCCTTTTTTATTTAGGAAGCTCTGAATAATTCATCCCTGAATTATCAGAGCACGAAAAAGGTAGAATGCGATTTTACCTTTTTCTTCATTTTCAACAGCTTATCAGCTGCTGAAAATGGCGGTACATCCGTGTGCCGCAGAAACTCTGAATAAATCAGAGTTTCCTTTATACTGTTCTTTCGCCAACCATGTGAGCCATACAATGCCTGAACTGGGTCATGTTGTTTTTTATGTGCGCAAGCTTGCTGATTCCGTGCGCTTTTATCACGAGGGCGTGGGACTGGCGGTGCAGGGCAAAATATTCAACGACCGCGCCGCGCTGCTCAGTGGCGGACGCACCCACCACGAACTGCTGCTGATTGAAGTGGGCGACGCCGACGGCCCGCCGCAGGGTCACCGTATCGGCCTGTATCATGTTGGCTGGAAAGTGGGTGACAGTCTTGAACAACTGAAGCAGGCGAGGGACAGAATCGAGGCGCTGGGCTATCCGATTGAAGGGCAGTCCGACCACACTGTCAGCCAGAGCCTGTACCTGCACGACCCCGATGGCAACGAAGTCGAACTCTATGTGGACAACCCGTCAGTGGATTGGCGAAATGACAAAAGCTGGATGGAGGCGCCGGTCAAGCCATTAAAGCTGTAACCCCTTCAGGCAATCTTGATGCGCACCACATTCATCACTTCCAGCTCCATGCCGGCGACAATTTCCTTCGCTGGATAATAGGTCAGGTTAACGCGCCGCCCGGTGACATCACGATAAGGCTGCTTGCGCTTGAAACGAAACGGCGCTTCGCAGCCATCTATCATGATGGTGTTGATAATCCATTCCCGAGTGTCGCGCTGCACATGCGACACCACTTTCTGCGCGTCGGAATGAATCAGCTGACGATGCTGCTTGAGCAGCCTGTCAGCATCAGTTTTCATTCAGATAATCAATGCTCTCGGAAATCAACGCAGCGGAATCATACACATTGGACGCCATCACAATACTGACCGCCAGCTTGTTGATTTCATACGGCGTCATCTCCTTGTAACCCACGCATTCTTTCTTGATGAGTTTCAGCGCGTCGGCAATTTCACCCTGTTCGATTTTCAAGCTCATGTTTTACCCTGTATTGAGTGGTTATTATTGGTGGGGAATTATATCGGATAATCAAATGATGTCATGCCTGTTTTTGCGCGCATCAGTCATCAGCACCCCATCGCGGCATCAATGCATGTTCAACCTGCAACTGATCGAGGATTTTCGCCACCACAAAATCCACCAGGTCATCAATGGACGCCGGCGCATTATAAAAACCCGGGTTGGCGTCCACAATCACCGCACCCATGCGCGAAAGCTTCAGCATGTTTTCCAGATGAATTGCCGAATACGGCGTTTCGCGTGGAACCAGCACCAGCTTGCGGCGCTCTTTCAGCATCACATCCGCTGCACGTTCAATCAGATTATTGCTGGCGCCAGTTGCAATGGCTGATAGCGCCCCCATCGAACACGGACACACCACCATACTATCAATCGCGTTATTGCCGCTCGCCGGCGGCGCCGTCCACTCCTGCTCGCCAAACACCTGCAACTGACTGTCATCACTTTGATACAACTCACACAGCTGTTTCTGCATATCGCCGGTGCGCGACCCAAGCTTGACGTCGGTTTCCATACTGACCACCACCTGCGCCGCCTTGCTGATCATCAGGTAAACGCGGATATTGCTTTGCAACAACAATTGCAACAGGCGAAAGCTGTACTGCACACCGGATGCGCCGGTGATGGCGAGGCAGATTGTTCGTGTTGTCGAAGTCATTATACTTTTCGGATCGGATTATAAATAATTGCGGGACATTCAACGCTCGACACAAGCACTAAACCTGCCCGGCCAGATATCGCACCAAGCTTGACAGCGCAACATTTCCCACCTTAACATGGCGTAGAATGCATAATTTTCAAGCTTGCGCAAGCACATCACAACACTTGCGACAGTGATAAAGGAGTATAACTGTGAAATCAATACACTTTCTAGCCACCATTGTCATCCTGCTGGTTTCAAACCCAGTGCTATCTGCACTTATTAAAGCAGAACAAACGTATGACAATGGCGCCAGCTCATACACAATATTCAATGTCGATATAACAATCGTGAACGGCTCCGAACGATTCATAACAGCAGGCGCCGGCATTAACTCGCCAGCTTCATTCGTAATGGGCTCATACACATCACCGTCTGGATACACGTATAACTTTAATGCGTCTGCTGTACTTGAATTTATCGACGTATACGTCAACACCCCGACATCTGACCTTATTAACGGATTCTCAACAGGAGAAGTGTACTACCATTACACACTGGACGCATCCATACTGGCAAGCAACTGCTCTACCTTAGCGTGTATCGGTGAGGCGCCAAAGCAACTATCAGAGGTCGCAATCTATCCAGACACAACATACCCTGCTACTGCAATCGCATACAGTACAAATGGGTATTCAGTCAAACTCAGCGCAGTTCCTTTACCTAATTCACTGGCTTTGCTTTTGCCAGGACTTATATTGCTATTCCACAAAGCCAGGCGCCCCTCAGCATAACCCCACGGCGAACCACATTCATAATTTCCTGTAATTACCTCGGCCCTTAATAGGTGGTCTCCCTCTGTCGCTTGCCGAAAATTTCTCGCGCCCAGGGTCAAAATGCCACGGACGGCATTTTGAGTTCAGTTCGCAGGGATGCGAATCTGAACGACCCGGAAGTGGAGTGAGAAAATAGCCATTAAACCGGGATAGTTGCACTACCCGTTCAAATTTTCGGGAAGCCGCACGTTTTTTTGTGCGGGCAAGCGACCAAAGGGCGGCGTTCTTTTGGTTACTTTTCTTGCGCTGTTGCACAGTACTGTCCGGAATAATCCCAAAGCATCCCGATAAGCTGTTGAAGCCCCAAGGGTTACAGGTTAAAACCCATTGACACGACTCAATACCCTGGAGGCTTCAACATGTATAGCAATACACGATTTCAGCAGCTATTGGAAGGCATGCCACGAC
>JALWPK010000247.1 GCA_026995045.1 Gammaproteobacteria bacterium
TAATCCTGCCGGCCCAGCCATTACTTAAGCCCACGCTTTTCAGTGGGCTTAAGTAATGGCTTTGTTGGCAGGTAGGAAGAGCCTGCCGGTTCGACTGATTTGCCGGGAGCAAATCAGAACGCGCGCAGCGCGGCCCGAAGGGCGGAGGGCAGGATGCCCGGAGTAATCCTGCCGGCCCAGCCATTACTTAAGCCCACGCTTTTCAGTGGGCTTAAGTAATGGCTTTGTTGGCAGGTAGGAAGAGCCTGCCGGTTCGACTGATTTGCCGGGAGCAAATCAGAACGCGCGCAACGCGGCCCGAAGGGCGGAGGGCAGGATGCCCGGAGTAATCCTGCCGGCCCAGCCATTACTTAAGCCCACGCTTTTCAGTGGGCTTAAGTAATGGTTTTGTTGGCAGGTAGGAAGAAGCTGCCGGTTCGACTGATTTGCCGGGAGCAAATCAGAACGCGCGTAGCGCGGCCCGAAGGGCAAAATACAGGATGTATTTTGTAATCCTGCCGGCATCTACAGGCAGTTTTGGCAAACAACACCATCAGGCGAACCCTGATACCCACGCACTCACGAGAGTCAGGCAGTGACACAAGACAACAGTCGCATGATGATTTTTACCGGCAACGCCAATCCCGAGCTGGCGTCCGCGATTGCGTCGCGTCTTAATCTGACACTGGGCAAGGTGAGTGTGGATCATTTCAGCGATGGCGAGACCTGCGTTGAGGTGATGGAAAACGTGCGCGGCCGCGATGTGTTTATCATCCAGCCGACCAGCACGCCGGTAAACGAGCACCTGATGGAGCTGATGGTGATGATTGACGCCATGCGTCGCGCATCGGTGGCTCGCGTGACTGCGGTGATTCCGTATTTCGGCTATTCGCGGCAGGATCGCAAGCCGCGTTCCGCGCGTGTGCCGATTACCGCCAAGGTGGTGGCCAACATGCTGACCAGTGTTCGGCTGGATAGGCTGTTAACCGTCGATTTGCATGCGGACCAGATTCAGGGATTTTTTGATATTCCGATCGACAATGTCTATGCGTCGCCGTTGTTGCTGGCCGATGTGTGGCAACAGAACTACAAGAATCTGCTGGTGGTGTCGCCCGATGTCGGCGGCGTGGTGCGCGCCAGGGCGCTGGCCAAGCGGCTGGGCGACGCCGAGCTGGCGATTATCGACAAGCGCCGCCCCAAGGCCAATGTGGCGGAAGTGATGAATATCATTGGCGAGGTTGAAGGAAAAAACTGTGTCATTGTCGATGATCTGGTCGATACTGCCGGCACCTTGTGCAAGGCGGCCAATGCGCTGAAAGAGCATGGCGCCGACAGTGTCAGCGCCTATTGCACGCATCCGGTATTGTCCGGCAATGCGATTGAAAATATTGAATCATCAACGCTGGATGAGCTGGTGGTCACCAATACCATTGTGCTGAATGAGAGGGCGCAAAACTGTTCGCGTATACGTCAGTTGTCGATTGCCACCATGTTGGCGGAAACGATACGGCGGATTCATCAGGAAGAATCTGTCAGCGAGATGTATATCGATTAACGAATTCGAGGCAGGTAACAACCTGTCTGAATCAGCATGGCAAACCATGCTGTAGCACTTCCCTGGTCGCGGGGAAGTTATATGAACGCTGCTTCGGCAGCAACCGGAGGTCATTATGACTATTGAAATAAGTGCAAGTATTCGCGAGGACATGGGGAAAGGTGCGAGCCGCCGCCTGCGTCGCGAAGCCAAAATGCCGGCAATTCTGTACGGCGCGGGTAAAGACCCGGTTAACCTGACATTGACGCAAAAAGATGTTCTGCGTCATCTGGAAAACGAAGCTTTTTACACCCAGGTGATTTCGCTGGATGTAGACGGAGACAAGGTGGATGTTGTACTGCGCGATTTACAGCGCCATCCTTACCGCATCGACATTCTGCACGCCGATTTTCAGCGTATTGACGCCAAAAAAGTGTTGCACGTTTCGGTTCCGCTGCATTTCGAAGGTGAAGACCAGGCGCCGGGCGTGAAAACCGAAGGCGGCGCCGTCAGCCATTTGATGACAGAAGTGGAAGTGGAATGTCTGCCGGGCGCGATTCCGGAATACATCACTGTCGATATTTCCGGCATGCACACCAACGATATCCTGCATCTGTCTGACCTGAAAATGCCGGAAGGCGTTATCGTGTACGCGCTCAAGCATGGCGATGATCACGACGAAGCCGTGGTTTCGATTCACGCGCGCAAGGGCGGCGATGACGATGAAGCCGCAACCGAAGAAGGTGGCGAAGCAGCTGAAGGCGAACAGGAAGAAGGCGAATCCTGATTGCGTTGAACGCTGGCTGATATCATGGCGGCACAATCCATCGATCTCAAAGCCATCATCGGACTGGGCAACCCCGGTTCGAAATATTCCGAAACCCGGCACAATGCCGGGTTTTGGTTTGTTGAGCAGGTGGCGAGGGAATACGGCGGCGGCTTTCGCCATGACAGCAAGTTCATGGGTGAGCTTGCCGAGTGCTTTATCAACGGCAACAAGGTCTGGTGCCACAAGCCGGACACGTTTATGAATCTCAGCGGTCAGGCGGTGCGCGCGCTCACCGGTTTTTACCGTCTGGATGCGTCACAGATACTGGTGGCGCACGATGAAATCGATTTGCCGCCGGGCGTGGTCAA
>JALWPK010000248.1 GCA_026995045.1 Gammaproteobacteria bacterium
TAAGCTCCTCGAGGATGGAATATTCGTGCATACTTACGACCCGTTATTCTTGTCGGCAAAGCGAGCGCTGTCACGATCACGCTCAAGCATAATAACGCGCACTCGCAAGTCGTCAATAGTAGCTCGCATGGAAGTGATAATGTCGAGTTTTTTATTCATTGCCAGCAGCTGCTCCTCGACTCGAATAAGGCGCGACTGGTAATCCACGATCTTGTTGCCTGTCCACAGTATAGCCGCAATTATGACTGTGGTGAGAACCGTCTGTAAGTGCTGCTCGAACCCGGCCTTGATCATCTCCGCCATTGATGCTAACCCCTTAGTTTCGATGCTACGAATTTTATCAGAGCCTTGCCGCCTTGGTAAACCTGTACAGCAGAAAACATTGTATAAGTAACCCATCGGCTGACCCCCTGCTCAAGCAGGGCGTCCTTAAACTTACGGTTAGCCTCACGCCAGTTGCCTTCATACTCGAGCAAGTAATCGTGTACAGCAGCCGCCAAGAAATACCGCCCAGCGGGAGGAAACAACCACCAAAACGCCCGAGGCACCGTAGCCCCATCGGTAACAAACCCGCGTGGCACCGTCACGCCGGCCAACTTCAAATCCGCGCAAAGACGATACCGGGTCTTCTCAAACAACGCGTTAGGTAAAATAATCTCTACAAGCACTCTACCGCCCTCACCAAAAAATAGCTTCCACAGCTTCCAATGTTGTCGCCGCCAGCACCTGAGCCTTCAAGTCCTGATATTTGGCGAACGCTGCCTGCCCGCGCTGCAAGATCGTGGCCGCCAACCCCTGCAGGTCGGCATACGTCATGGGTACCGGGTTGTTGAACGCGTCCAGCCAAAAGAAATCCGCAGGTAGAGTACCACCGGCTGCTGTCAGTGTCTTCGTAATCAAGTCCTGCGAATACTCGTCCGCCTGAAACTCCGTGTTCATGTACGCCACGTTTGAAGTAATCTCCTGCTCATACATGCTGCGCAAGTACTCAACACGAAGTGTCTTGGCTTCTTCGAGCATCTTGTCAGCGTCGAGTACGAGGTCACCTGTGGTGAAGTCGTACTTCCGCTGCATGATGTCCGGAGGAACAACAGACCGCTCAATAATAGTCGCACCCGGGAAGTTCAGGACATCCTTCTCAGCAGCTCCTAGTACAGCCCCGGTAGTCGAGTCAATGTAGATAAACATGGCTTACCCCGTAATCTTCCATAAGCAGATACGCAGGTCGGTCTTGCGAATGTAGCCGTTCATGTCCCCGTCGAATGCTGATACGTAACGATGATGCGCGATAACGATAGTATCCGGCCGAGAAATCGCCAACACTCCAGAAGTAGAACGGTTATGCGAGTCGTTCACGGGAATCTCCACAATATCCCCCGCCTGGTACCAGTTGGTGTCGTAACTACCAGACCGGCGTACCTTCGCAAAAGCGCGAATCACGTACTCAGTCGTCCCGAGATTGTGCGTAAGCTCCACAACCGTTTTACTGTTCACGTCAGCGGCGAACCAACCACTATCAAAATCAGGTGGTCCGAGCTTAGGGAAAATCTCTTCGCCATCTTTCTTAGGCGGAACGTAGAAATCAACCCCATCTGCGGTAAACTCAACGGCTTCGACAGGCGCATTACCATCATGTACCCGAATAGTAGTCACTGAGTACGCGCCGGGAGAAGTAAACTGCGAATAAGGATACAGGTTAATATAGTTTTGCGCCCAACCGGCATTCACTTGCTTAAACGCAGAAAACCATTCTCCAGACATCTGCGCATCAAACACATCGTTGCGCACCAGCTGCGCAGCTTGGACGCCGTCGACGGTATCTGCGTCAAGTCCGGACCCGGGCCCACCGGCGCCTTGCAGTGCAGACGCGAGTGCCGACTGATCAACGTTCGACAAGTCTACCTTGGCGATCTGGTGGACATCCACCGTAGAATTATCAACCGAACTGATAAGTGTATTCGTCTTGATCGGCATATGTGCCCCCTACAGTAAATCCACCAGCATCCCGTCCACCGTTAGCGTCGCGTTCGGGTCTACCTCAACCCCGGGATAGAATACCACGTTACCAGCTGGAATGGTCATATCCTGAAGAATCTGGAATGGATACGAAAACAGCTCCCCAAGGAAGCTGCCACCTGCACCTGAACTGTTTAACGTATGCGCGATACCACCGGTAGCATCCGTGATATAAAGGTCAAAGCCGCTACCGGTGCGTACCGCGTAAACGGTGTTTGGTTGTATGGTCGCGGGCAAGGAACCCACGACCTTTTCAAAGCGGATTACCGCCATCTATTACCAACCAACAGTAGCAAGATTAGCGTTAGGCGGAGTACCTCCGTAAGTCAGATTGCCGTCGCTGTCCTCGCCAATCTTGTCCAACTGCGTCTTGTTAGCGTGGGTGTGAGAATTAGCCACAGCGGTGTCAATCTGCGCGGGTGTAGAGTTCGGGCCATTCTGAATATTGTTCCAGTCAAGCACGATATCGAGGCTCTCGTATTCAGCGATCTTGACCCAATCACCAGCACCTGCGTTAGCCGCTGCGTCCCACACATAAGTAGCTGCACCGGAGGTAACTGTCGGGTCAGCTGATGCGTCGCGGACAAGCACCATCTGCCCAGCTATGGGGGTCAAGGCATCACGGTCAGCGATGGTGTCCACAATCTGCATGGAAGCCGCGCCAGCCAGCGCCGCGTTGATCAGATTGTTGACGTCGTTCTCATTGAGAACACGACGAGTGTTGGTACCGGAAGAATCGGTTACGTAGACTTCTACGTAATTGGGATTACCGCTAGTAGGTGCGACCATATACACGGAGTTCGGCTCAAGTGTAGCCGGAAGCGCCGTAGTCTTATGAAACTTGATTACTGCCATCGTAGGAGCTCCTTTACCAGTCCATCAATCCAACCAACGCGGCCTTGGCATACAGACCGCCATCGCTGCCCAGCATTATAACATTATCCGGGTCTTTAGAAATGGAAGGCGTACCGTCAGCCCAAGGCCCGGGCGGACCCGGTGGACCCGCCGGACCGGGAATACCAGACTCAACCAGTACAATCTCCGGGCGGTCGACAGACGCAACGACCTCAGCCGGTGTAACTTCAACCAGCTCAGCTTCTACATGCTCGACAACTGCCGCGTCCTGATCACGAACCTCGACAACCTCGAGCTCTTGGGCTTCAACGACCGTCTCAGTCATGCGTTACGTCTGCCACTACCTCAAGTGCGTTGGATTCGTACGTACGACGAACACCTGTCGAAAACGTAACCTCAAGTTCGAAACGGTAAGTACCAGCCTCAAAAGTCTCAGTTACAGCGTACGGCACTGTAAGCTCAATGCGCCCGGGCTCTACGCCTACCACCAGCTCACCGTTTGTAGTGTTGGATTCGTGAACAAGTGTGCCACTACGATCACGCAGCTGCAAGCGGGCCGTTGCGCCAGTCAGGTCCACCGGGTCACCCGCGGCTGTCTTGAGCACCCATGCCCGCTGCCATGTATCTCCGCGCACAAGTTTTGGTTGTTTTGCTGCCATAATGATACCTCACACAAGCGCAATGACGTTACGCGCCCACCGTGCATCAAGCGCCCCGGGAGTCGCAACATCCAACGGCGGATGCGTCGTCGGCACCAATTCTATCTCATCGATACCCGACAAGTCTGCCCAATGGCACATAGACGAAGATGAAACAACCGGCATGACACCATACAACCTATTTTCTATGATACCGTTAGACATCGCTGAGAAACTGAACAAGTTGTATGGGTAACTTGGATGTCCCGTGCCAACGGGGTCATACGTTGAGGCGCCAGCGAAGAAACCAAGCGGTAGAGTGCTAAGCGGAATAACCACGTCCACATGCGGTAGATTACCGATATCCGCCATATCGAAGCGCCGATTAAGTTCGGTCGTACCGGCTATGGTCGCTGCATCATACATCAACGGGCGCAAGCGAATAACGAGTACGTTGGGCGGAACGTACGAATCCACAAGCGACGGAGACGGGTCCACAGTGAGTACGATCTCGGGCAAAGAAGTTACGAGAGATAGAGGAACTTTATCATTCCACAAAGCGTATTCGTGGGAGCCATTCGCACCTGATGCGCCGGACTTCCATCGCTGGTGGAACACGGAATAATGCCCTTTGAATGCACCGGGTTTTAACACACTGTCGACACTTTCCAACCCAAACTGCTCATACGGGGGTATCGAAGAAATGCCACACACCTTAACCCCGTTATCGTCAAACTCAGTGCCCGGATAACTTACAGCAGTAACGACATCTCGAGCCCACCCTGCGGCCGGGTTCTGCATATCTGACTGCAGCCCTCTGTGATACTCGCCCATGTAGACCAACGACGTTTTATTGGAAAACAAATAAACGTCAGTAGCATTAGGCAAATCGAGGAAAGCCTGCCAATCCGGGTTAACCCACTCGGCGAAGATACCGTCAGCATACGCCATACCAGAAGAATCAGTGCCAGCGAAAGACTCCACAAATTGAGCCGGATACCCAGTTGCGGTACGCATGTCGAACCACGGTGGTGGAGACACGGAAACATTAACCCCTCTAACATCGGGGATGTTGGCTCCTGTGGCATACCCCTTAAAGGCCATATCAGGGAAGAACCGCCCCTCAGAGACATTCATTAGCCATATGGCGGTGATCTCAAAAAGGTCTGGTGTATAAGCAAAGGGAACCCCGCAGCCGACAGACAACGCCAGATAGTTATAGGTAGCATTAATGCTATGCCGCACCTGCGCTGTCGGGTCAGACGCCAACGCGGAAATCGCGTACTTCAAGCCATAACGGTAGCGGTCGTGGTCGAAATAAGCGCTCATACTACATAACCTTCAAAAAACTGGCGGTGGGTTGGAAGCAGCCTGTACGGTGCCAAGCGCCAACATCGAAGACGGTCGATACATGGTCTCACTGAATTGGATATCCCGTAGATCAATGACTACGCTATCGTACCCTCGCAGGAAGCGTGTCCCATTCTGAGAGGGCGACTGAGCCAAATCGCCGACGTTAACCGCCACCAGCATATCTGTGCGCATCAAGGCAAACTGTGTACCCACAGAATCAACACCCAACGTGTCAGCCGCGCGGACAGCGGAAAACACTGAATCAAGGTTGAATATCTCAGGCAACACTGGGAAGTTACCGTAGCTCGGGCTCTGTCCAGAAGCCGTTGTGGCGTTTGGGTTCGCTTGTATAAGGTCATAGAACGATGCGCGGAAAAACTTCTCATACAGCTCACGCAGGGGTAGCGAGAAATACTGTTCACGCACAGACTCAACACCAAAGTCAGCCAGCCCGAGCGGTAGTACATTACGCCAGAAAAACGCCGTTATAGGCGCCCGGTTGGCTTTGTCAGCGACCGTCTCGTTTACGTTAGACAGGTTCTTGAAAAACTTCACCGCCCGATAGTAACGCAGGGTATCCGTGTAGTCCGGCCCCGGGTTAACCACCAAGAACGCCGTGCCAACGTACTGTCCCTGTCGCTGTGACGCCCCAGCACCACCTGTCGTAACATACTCGTACGGCATAGTCAAAGAGAACACGGCCTCTTCAGCATCTGCGCCGGACTCACCCAACACACGGATAGACACGTCCACCCGGTTAGTCGTGGTATTGTGCGTCGTCCGCTCAATAATGTGCCCCATGCGATAACGCCAGTGGACGTTAGTCGTCGGCGTCACAGTGAGCGAACCAGTCGAAGTACGCGGCAGAGCAGACTGCGAATTGAGGGTGAATGACACCCCACCAACTGTGTCCTCCCTACAAGGTAGAGGCAACATGTAGTCAAGCTCAAGCTCGCGGAGAACACCGGACTGCGCTCCGATGATTGCCGACAGAGCTGCTGACTCGTCCTCGGTCACCGCCTCGCAGTCCTGCGCCGTCAGGTCATAACGCGTGCCGTCGTCGAACAGCATGTAACCAGCCACACAGCGCACCAGCCACCTGTAAGAGACGTCGACATTGTGCAGCTGCAGGCCCGGATCGTTGATGTCAGGATCACCCGCGGCCGAGTTTAGACCTATGTCATTGTTATACGAGGACAACACGTCATAGGCCGTCGCCCTCGACTCAGGGAACATGGTGGGGAAATATAACACGCCCGGGTTACCACCGGTCAGCTGGGTCACCCACGCCGGTATCTGCCCCTGCATGTACCCGTCGTACCACGCGTGAGGCAGGTCACTGTACCACTGCGCGGGAAAACTCCCAGCATCGTAAGCTACACTATCGAACGGCCGGATCAACATCGCCGCTGCGATGGGCACAGGCAATGCCCGGGCAACGAGCGCGTGGTAAGGCTTGTCCGCGTAGTGCTCCACCAGCTGGTAGTCAGCCGTGCTATCCGTCGATGCGGCAACCCCGGTGCGCACAGCGGCGGCGGCCGTCTGTGGTCGCGCACCACCTGACCCCGTGCCGTCATAAGACACGCGCAGGCGGAAACTCTCTGTCTTGGCTGCCACAGCCGTGAACATGCCGTCGGGCGTAGTCAGTGACGCGGTATCCAGCATGGACGCGAACTCGCTCGGAGCTGTCCACGGCGTAGCCGCGTCCGTAGCTGGCGAACCACTGGGAGCAAATCCAAGCCAATGACGCGAAGTGACAGTCTCGCCGTCGGGAAAAGTTACAGACGTAGTGTACTTGGAACTGAATGTCGTAGCAATCGCTGAGACGTTGTTGATCTGCGGGTCCAGCATGGTGGTGTTGTCCGCATAGATCAGCGGAAACACGGAATCGAGGAACACGCCCACAGGCGACAGGGACAACGTCGCCGCCTTGGTCATCATATAGTCCGTGTATGTCAACGCTGCCATCTACACCCATCCTCCCATGGACACCGTCTGCACGTCGCGTCTCCTGCCCCGCGACCTCCCGGGTAGTATATCACTACCGCGCGCTACATGCAGGCAGGCGTACTGGTGAGCATCGGCCACGTGGGAATACTTGTTCTTCTCCGGCTTGTCCTCGTACTCGCCGTCCTTGCGCTTACGGTATCTGTACCCCCCACGCATGGCCTGTATGATCTCCTTGGCCCCGGGGTCGAAGATGTGCGCAGGGGACCCGTCCACCTGCCGGGAGAGCAGGGCCTCGACGGCCGCTATGCGTGCGGAGATGGAATTTGTCGGCGCAGGGATGACCTTGAGCCCCTTGCCCCTGATGATGTCGAACACCGACCGCTCGTCCGTCTGCGCCCGCTGGGCACCTGCCGGATCGCCTATGATAAGCACGGGTATCCCCGCGTACTTGGTACTCAGCAGCGGCAGCAACTTCTCGTCGAGGAACCGCAAGATGCCCATGCCCTCTGACACGAGGCTATCGTAGGTGAGCAGGCGCCCACGCGGGTCCAGCTGGTTGATGGTGCAGGCAGGTGTCAGGCCGAAGTCCATCCCGATGAGCAACGGACTCTCGGAGGAGCGGAAGGGCTGGAGGGGGTGTTTCGCGATGTGGAACTCCGGATTAAAGCTACTGAACACCGGCCGCCCGGCGAGCGACTTGCCGAACTTGGCATGCACGTAGACGTCTATCCACTCCTCGGACTTACCCTCCATCAGCGTCTCGTAGTATCCCTCCGGCAGGTGCTGCACCCAGTCAGCCTCCGGCGACACCCCCGACGGCTGGATCGTCACGTGCGTGCTGGGCAGCTCGCCAGCAAGGGCAGAGGAGATGTACTTCTCCCAGTAAGTGTCCATGTCCGGCGGGTTAGACGCACCCCACAGACGACGCGCATCGGTGCCGTCGTCGTACACACAGCCGCCCGGGAACCCTCGCGAGGGGTCAGGAGGCACCATCTTCTTGTCCGGATAACGGCCGAGACGTCCTTGCAGCTGCTCGAAGACCTCCGGGTGGAGCTCGCGGAACTCGTCCATAACAGCGAAGGAAATCTGCAACGAGAGGAGCTTACGCACGTCCTTCGCCTCGTCCAGACCACGGAACAGCACCTCGCACTCCACGTCGCCGAACCGAAGGATGAACTTCATCTCCGTCTTGATGTATGTGCCCGCCACGCCGTCCGGGTACCACGAGAGGAAGTCAGGGATGGTTGTATCTCGCAGCTGCTCGCGGGTGTTACGCACGACGACGCACCGGGACCGGCGGATGCCGTCCCTGCAAGGGGCGACCCGCGCAGCGTGGTAGGCGATCTTAAGCAGACTCGCGGTGGTCTTGGTCGAGCCGATGGGGCCGACGACGAGGGACACCATCTTCTCGCTGGTGAAGAAGGGCACGAGAGACGGGGGCGGAGTGTAGTTGATGCTGCTCATCGAGCAGGCACCTCCTCAACCGCGAGGTCCTCGAGAGCGTCGTGGTCCAGCACCGGCAGGGTGCTAGCGGGTTCCGCGGGAGCAGAGAAGTCGATCTTGATGGCGGCGGTATCGGTGTTCTTAGCCGCTTGGATCGTCGGTTGCGCAGAGAGGTTCTCGGGCAAGGAGATGTTGATTACGAACTGTTCTGAGGCGGTGTCCGCCTCCCCCTGCGTCTGCTTGCGCATGCGCTCGGAGAGCGCCTCCTCGCGGCGATACAGCAGGGCTGCCAGCTTGGATACATCCCCGGGCTCGAGGCTGTCTGAAGTCAGCATGGAGAAGACTTTCTTGGTCACCTTGGCCGACATCTCCTGCAGGAGCGAGAGCTCGATCAGATCGGGCGACAGTCCCGTGGCGTCCATGTTCTGCGCCACTTTCGCAAGTGCCTGCTGGAAAGCCCGGGTCTTCGCAAGGGCTCGGTACTCGTCAGGCGCATAGCCAAAACGCGCAGCGACCTCCTCCGCAGGCTCAAGGCCGGCGGCAATGCCGATCAGCATCGGCGGGGGAAACGGCATGGTTTCGAGGTCTGTCATTTCTTCCTCGCCTTGCGACGTCGTGCGGGCTTCTTTGGTTCACGGTACCCAGCCGCATACGCGGCCTGTCCCTGCTTGGTGGCCTTCGCTTTGACCCCCTTACCGCAGTAGACCTTCCCGTGGCGTCCCCACTGATAGCAGTCTTTTCCTACTTTACGAACTGGCATGGTCTTAGTGTAGCAAAGGGTTGGTAGAGGGGCAAGGGCGTGTGGCAACCCAGATACGTGAATAAACGAGCGACCCATACGCGGGAGCGTAGTGGGTTTGGCAGCACAGATGCGTGAGTAAACGAGCGACCGAAGGGCTCTGCGAGCCCGGAGGGAGCGTAGTGGGTTTGGTGGGCAGGGTGGCGCTGGGGCGGGGTGAAGTAAATGAGAATTGTTCTCAAGTAGGTTTTGCGAAATTGGGGGTTGTGCTCACAGAGGTACATAAGCGACCCCCGCCCCCTGCGCCTCAAGGTTCCCACCTGTCCACCCAACCGCGAACGATAACGCCCCCCATCATAACAACGATAACAACTCTCACAGCGCTAACGCTAACACAAACGAAAACAATTATCATAACTACCATAAAAACTATAAACTAAACGATAATGATTATCATAAGCACTATACAACGTAAACGAAAACGATAACAATTATCATAACCGCCACCAAACCCAATAACAGGGAACAAGGAAACTATCCTAACGATTAACATAAACTAATAAGCAATATTAATAGTCCTGATAACAACAAATGATAAAGAAAAGGTTGACATGCATAGACGAAATCATATAAACTGGACTTGCGTCAATAGGAAAGGCGCAGCGCGGAAGCCACATCGGCGGAAGCGTTGTTAGCTTGCCCTACTGGCGCGATTACCGCCCCGCGTGGGGCGGGCGCTCTTTGACAAGTAGAGAGGCTGCCAGCCTGCCGAAACGCTGGCACACGTCAAAAAATGACGTGTCGTAAAGGCGGGGCAAGTATTGCCTTCGGCAGGCTGGCGGTAAGTTTGGAAACTCAACCAGGGGATTAAGGTTATGATGACCGAAAAGCAAATTCAAAGCCGCCTTAAGCAAGCCGCTAATGTAAAGGATAGCGGCTTTTGGGGCGAACTCGCGGCATCAGCCGCGGCTATCCTTGACCGGGATAACAACGCGACACCACTTGCGGCCGTCTTGCAGGCCGCTAAAGCTTGCGGTATTCAAAGCGTCGCCAACGACGCCAAAGAAGCCGGACTAATTGGAAAAAACGGTGTGCTAAAGCGCACCAAAAAAGAAATACAATACGCCGGCTGGACATTCAAGGCATATGCCTTGAATGATGCCGTTGATGAACAGCAACGGCACACTGCGATCATGGCGTATATCAATGCAGTGGGCGATAAGGAAGCCGCGGACAAGCGGGAAGCCGACCGCCGGAAGGCGGAAGCCGACCGCCGGAAGGCGGAAAAGAAAGAAATCGGCTACTGGGTTAATCGTCTGAAACGGCTACAACAGGAAGCCGGAAACAACGGCTTCACACTGGAAGAAATCATGAAAGCCGGCAAGGTCGAACCGGCATCAAAAGTGAAGAAATCGGCCTGAACACCGGCCCCGCCGCAAGGCGGGGCGTTTCCTTATGCGTCCAGTCTATGGGCGTATAAGGA
>JALWPK010000249.1 GCA_026995045.1 Gammaproteobacteria bacterium
CAGGCCCCGCCGTGACCGCTGGTCGGGGGAGAGGGCATGGTGCGCAAATCAATATCGAGGGCTGCACCGTTCAAGGCTCGGCCATTGGTGATTTAAGCTCGGAGCGGGTCAAAGTGCGCTTGCTCACCCTGACCTGCATTAAGCGAGACGGGACCGTGATCGAGCAATCCATCACCGGATACATGGTGGGCGCGGGCAAAGAGGGTGTGCGTGGGCGCGTGATTAGCCGCGAAGGCGGGCTGGTTGGAAACGCAGCGATTGCGGGGGTTCTTGGCGGACTGGCCAATGCCGCAAACTCGGCAACCGGCGGCAATACCAACACGCCCAACGGCATCGGAGAAATCGTAACCGGTGCGGCGGCTGCCGCCGGGGTCGGGGGAGTTCAAAACGCCGCGCAAACCCTGTCGGAATATTACATCAAGCGGGCCGAGCAATATCAGCCTGTGATCACTCTCAACGGCGGCACCAATGTTGAACTCGTCTTTTTGGAAGGGATTTCTCTCAAATGAAAAAGCTTATTCTCTGCGCAGTCATGGGCCTTTCGGCTTGTAGCGCCAACACACAGAACGATTTTCTTTGTGCGGCCCAGATCGGCTCGCCATGTTCCACCATCGCCCAGGCTGACGGGCGAGGGCAGGGGGCTTTGACGCCTATTACCGAGCAACCCATAGACACGCTTTCCGGCACGATTTCTCAAGAACCGTTATTGGTGGGCAAGGCCGGAGATGTTTATGCCGGAATGCCTGATGGTGGATTTGCCTATGAGACGGGCCGCTACCGCGTGCCGGAGCTGATCGGGCGGCTGTGGATCGCGCCCTATCTGGACGAAAATGCGCTGCTGCATGAAAGCCAATATGTTCATTTCATCGTGCAAGACGCGCATTGGGCGCAGCGCTAATGGGATTCCTGAACGAAATATTGGAGAACGTCTTTGGTGACGCCGGGATGGACGCGCCAACGGACCTGTTTCATGATCAGGCCGCCGTGGCCGACTTGCTGCCATATCGGGTTTATGATCCCGAGAAACAGATTTTCTACAATGATAAAACCACCGGGTTCATCGTGGAAATACCGCCGCTTGTTTCCACTGAAGAGGCGGTCGGCAATCTGCACTCGGCGCTGGTTTCCAACATGCCATCGAGTGCGGGGTTTCAGGTGGTGAGTTGGGCATCGCCTGATATTACCAAAACACTTGGCGGCTGGGCGAGATCACGGGTGATGGGTGGAGAAGTTGGCGAAGCCATTGCTGCTGGCCGCTTGGCGCATATTCAATCCAAACGCTTTGGCAGTGATAGCGACATTAAGGACATCCCCACCAACAGGCGGCTATTTATTTGCGGCTGGGTCGAGGGCGATACCAGCCTGAGCAAAATCAGAGATTTAGAGGAATATCGGCGCGGGGTGCTTGGCGCGTTTAATCAAAGTAAAAACACGGGCGTAAAACCTTCGGAGCTGATCTCGCTGCTGCAAGAGATTTTGCATTCCGAAAGCTTTGATAATTATGGGCGGTCAAATTATACCACCGAGATCCCGATCAACGCGCAAATTCCAGGCACGACGATCACGGTAAAACCTAACCATATCGAGTTTGGCGGTGATCCCAAAGTATCAATGGTGGCCGCGAGTGTTGCACGTTTTCCACCGGAGTGGAGCGATATGCTCGGGGTGATGCTGATGGGCGACCCTGACAAAATCTCGGACCGCCCGCATGGTCCGGTGCTGACCAGTCTCACCTGCGTGGCAATTCCCGCCCAGAAAGCCTCTGGTGATATGGTGAAGCGGATTGCCAAAATGGAGCATGGCAAGAAAACGGGCTTTAATAAATTCATCCCTGATTTTGCCACCAAAGAGGCGGAAATTCGGGGTCTCAATGACGAATTGGAAAAAGGTGAGCGCCTGTTTCAATGCACCATGAGCGTGATGGCCTATACCCAAGGGGATCGCGAAGACGCCCGTATGGCAGGCTCCGAGATTGCCAAAATCTACCGCCGCGTGGGGTTTGCGCTGCGCAAAGAGAAGTATTTGCAACTGCCGATGCTGATCAACGCACTGCCGCTGGGCTGCACCGAAAAAGCCATGAAAGAAATGGGCAAGCTGCAACGGATGCGGCTCCTGAAGGCCAAATCGGTGAGCGCGCTTGCGCCGCTGCATGGGGAATGGACGGGAAACAGCGCTGGCGCGGGCATGTTGCTCTTGGGGCGGCAAGGCCAAGCGTTCACATGGTCAAACTATATCTCGGAAGGCAACTATAACGTGGCGGTTGTTGGTAAATCCGGCGCGGGTAAATCGGTGTTTATGCAAGAGCTGATCACCTCGATTTATTATAATGGCGGGCGGGCACTGGTGATTGATGACGGGTTCTCCTTTAGCACCACCTGCGAGATTGTCGGTGGGCGGCACATTGTTTTTGACGACAAAAACAATCTTGGCCTCAATCCGTTTTCCATGCTGCAAGCCGATAAAATGAACTCCACGGATTATGCAAGCGAGGCCGTCGAGCTCATTACCCGCGTGATTAGCTCTATGGCGGTGCTTGGTGAGCAACGGGAAGGGCGCGTGGGTTCGGTCGAAGAGGGCGCTATCGCGGCGGCAATCAAGGAGGTTTGGGAAACGAAGCAATCCAAAGGCGAGATTGTTGATGTTTACAATATCCTTTTGGAACTTTCCAAAGAGGACAAGCGGTATGTCGATGTGTGTAGCAAGATTGCGGACTACATACCGGGTGGCAAATACGGCGACTATTTCGTTGGGCCAGCCACGGTCAATGTTGATACGCCGTTTACGGTAGTCGAGCTTTCCAACCTCAAAACCCAGCCGGACCTGGAGCAGGTTGTCCTGCAAATCGTGATGTTTTTGGGAACAGAGCTGATGTATAAAACCGACCGCTCGGTGCCTGTCGCGATCCTGATCGACGAGGCTTGGGATATGCTCAAAGGTGAAGGCACCGCCAAATTCATTGAAGGTGTGGTGCGCCGCGCGCGCAAATACACAGGCGCTTTGATCACCGGCACCCAGAGCATTGACGATTATTACGCCAATCCGGGCGCTGAAGTCTGTCTGCAAAACTCGGACTGGCTGGTGATGATGGCGCAAAAACCAGAAACCATTGATCGGCTGGAAGCCAATAAACGGCTGTCTATTCCGACGGGTTTTGGCGCGCGCTTAAAAAGCCTGACCTCTGTGCCGGGGCAATTCTCGGAAATGGCCATTAAGGGGGCTGATGGCTGGGCTTTTGGCCGGCTCGCGCTCGATCCGTTTTCGCTGGCGGTATTTTCATCCAAAGGCTCGACCGTGGAGCACCTCAACCGCCGCAAAGCGGCGGGTATGAGCACGGTGGAAGCCCTCAAAGACATGGTGGCAAAGGGAGAGGTATCGTGAAATTTATTCTGTGGATCGTGGGTTTGGTGGCCGCTGCGCTGGCCGTGGTGGCGTTGCAGATTGCAACAATGACCTATTACAGCGGCGCACAACAGGAAAAAGGCGCGTTGATTGTTGATGCCAAGGCGGTTGTGCGGGTTTTTATAGAACAGCGCGGGGTAAATCTCGACGAAGCCCAAATGAGCGACGCGATTAAGCAATTTGACCGCTTGGTTATGGCAGAAGCGGAAAGCATTTATCAACGAACCGGCAGGCCGATCATCAATGCCAACCACATTCTTGCGGGTGGCATTGATATTTCAGACCAGTTTGCCTCTCGGGTGATAGCGCGCTGGGATGCAGAACAATGAGCGATGCAAGCCGCCTTCACCACATCATCTGGGGCAATCCGGAAACGCGCGCCAAACGCGGGCGCAACCGCGTTTTAATCGCGTTATTTGTGCCGGTCTTCCTGCTCACCATGTATGGTTTGGCCTTTGGCACTGTGGTTCTGAACGGCACCAGCTCGCTTCCGCATAATGCCTATTTTATGGTTCGGTGGCCAAAAATCATTACCGAGGGCAGCTATATCGCCTTCAAATCACCCGAAGCCGTGGATGAACGGTTTCGGAAATTTGACTTTATCAAGCGCGTGGCGGGCGTGCCGGGGGACGAGGTGACCACCACGGGCAACCGCGTTTGTGTCAACCAGCGCTGTCGTGTCTTGCAGGAAAGCCTTGTGGCGCGTGGCATAGGGCCTACGCCAAGCATGGTTTTGGAACGGGATCAATTCATGGTTTTTGCGGATTCCGAGGATTCTCTGGATAGCCGCTATGCGCTTATCGGCCCAATCCGCTTTGATACCATCGAAGCGGTGGGGTTCCCCATTCCGTTTCCCCATTGGAAGGAGATAAGATCATGGTTTCATTGAAAAAGATGGGGCTTTGCACCTTTTTGATCGTAGCTTCGGGGGCAATAACCAACGCCAAAGATTTTGGCACCCAAGGACCGGTTTGGGACATTATCGAGCCTTCCATTCTGGATACGATCAAGGCGCGGCTGGGAGAAATGGAAAGCTCCGGCGCGCTGGCCGCCATGCAGCAAGAAATGAAGGACAAAACCCGCGCTTACGTCAATCGGCCCCGTCCGGTTACGGGGCTGGTTGATGCCGAAGACTACGCCGAATTTGAAGTTGATATGAGCATCACGCTCAATCGTGATCTGGCGGACCAGCAAGGGCGGGTTTTTGCCCGCGCTGGCACGGTGATCAACCCGTTGGATTATTCGGTCTTTAACAAGCGCATCGTGTTTCTCGATGGGGATAACCCCGATCAGGTGGCTTTTGCGCTCTCGAAAGGCACAGAGCTCGACACGCTGATTGTTTTGACCAATGGCGCACCCTTGGAACTGATGCGCCAATACGGGCGGCGGTTTTACTTCGATCAAGACGGGCAGATGACCCGTAAATTCCAGATCCGCAAACTGCCAAGCGAGGTGGTGCGCGGCCAGCGGGTGATGATTGTGCGGGAAATTCCGGTGCAGGGCTGGGCCATTCAATATGCAAATGACGGGGAGGTAAGCCAATGAAACGCTTGATAGGAGGGGCCCTGCTTGCGCTCGCCATGCTGCTCAATACCGGTCAGCAAGCGCAGGCAAAATGCAACGCCAAATTCCTCAACCCGATTACGGAAATTTGCTGGGATTGCATCTTTCCGATTTCCATCGGGGGCTTAAGCCTGTTCACCAACCGACCGGACACCGCCAACCAAGGCTTTCCACTTTGCCTATGCTGGCAGGGTGTGCTGCCGCGCATCGGGCTTTCCATCGGGCTATGGGAACCCGCGCGCTTGGTTGATGTGGCCAATGAGGCAGGATGTTTTGTGAATTTGGGCCTGGATATGAACTTTGGCCTGTTCGCTCTGGGCACCAGCTCCGTGACCTCTTCAAATGGCGGCGATACCGGCTCTTCCTGGCAAGCCCATTACTACTACTACCCGCTGATTAGCTGGCTTGGCACCATTGTTGACGGTCTCTGTCTGGAAACCACCTTGTTTGACGTGGCTTATATCAGCGAGATTGATCCGTTGTGGAATGATGTCGAATTAAACAACCTGCTTAATCCTGAAGCGATCCTGTTTGCCAACCCGATTGCGCAAGCGGCCTGTGCGGCTGAATGCGTGACCGCATCGAGCGGTCATCTGGGGATGGATATTCTTTTTTGGTGCAATGGCTGTCAGGGCGCGGTGTATCCCATCGCGGGGGAGGTGAATAACCATTATGGCGGGGTGATGGCCAGCCAGTCGGTTGCCACGCGCCTCACGGCGCGGATGCACCGGCTTTTGCTGGCGCGAGATACCGCCTCGGTGCCCACCCGATGCCAGCCAGCGATTGCGCCGGTTATTCCCAAAAGCCAATACCGCCAGCAAATTACCCGCCCGCGTCCTGCGGTGCATGGGCGCTATGCCTGCGCGCCCATCGGGGCGAGCACCCAATTCGTCGATGCTTTTAGAGAATTTCCGTTCAAAGGCGAAAGCTTTGGATGGCTTATGTGGAGGAAGAGAAATTGCTGCGCAATGTAATCACGACCACCTGTCTGGTGGCCCTTGGGGCTGCCGCATGGGCGCAAGACGCTGCGCCGGAAGCCCAATCGGAGGCTCCCGCGCCGCTGGTGGAGATCGCCCCGGGGGCGCAGGGCTTTATCGAGCCGTCCATTGCCAAAATCCTTGATGATGCCCGCCGCCTTGGCGCGGCTTTGCAAGAGCGCCTCAATATTCAGAAACCGGATGATTTTGGCACGAGCGTTGATATTGAGAGCCTTCGAGATCGAGCCCTGGCCAATCCGCGTGTGCGAGCCTTGCTGGGCATTGATAATGAAAGCCTGCCGCAATCAGAGGCTCTGGCACCGCGTTATGGCAACAAACAGGTGTTTTTGCTGGCGAGCTTTTCCATGCCCCCCAATGTTTTGCGCACCATGATGAACGAGGCGATTTCGCTGGATATTCCGGTGATCTTTCGTGGCTTTGTCAATAACTCGGTGTTTGATACCCAAGTGGCACTACAGAGAGTGTTTGGCGATGATGCTAAGCTGGTGGGTTTTGGCATTGACCCGACGATCTTTACCCGCTTCCAGATCGACGCGGTGCCGCAACTCATTGTCACCCGCGACCAGATCGACGTGTGCGAAACCGCTGGCTGCGAGGCAGACCCGGTTCCGGTGCATGACCGCGTGGGCGGCAATATCCCGTTGCGTGATGCACTGCAAATGATTGTCATGGGGCAGGGCGATGCCATGGCGGTGGCCAAGGCGGCGCTGGAAACCATCGGGGCGGGCCAATGATCAAAAATCTGGTGGCCGCCATATCTGTATCGCTATTTCTGGGGAACCCTATTCTTGCGCAGGTGACCCCGCGAGATCGGGCGCAAGCTGCGGTGAATGGGATGGGGCCGGTAACGGATCAGATCACGCAGGGCAATATGGTCAATACCGTCACGCCGTTTGTAACGGCCACGCCCCCCGAAGCATCTTTGACCGAGCCAAACTTCGGCACTGCGGAATTGGCTATTCAAACCGGAACCGGCGTTGACGGGCGCGCTTATTCTGCCACGGTGGATAGTGCGCTGAACCGTCCAGCCGTGACCATGCCACCAACGGCGCTTAATCTGGCGGATTCCGCCATCGGGCAGGCGGATGCGGTGGTGGGAGGGCTGTTTACCGCCAATAGTGGCACCTGCTCGGCGATATTTCAGGGGGGGAGCTATAATGGCCTCAAAATCTGCCAAAGCATTCTCTCGCGGCGTTTGGAAACCTGCCAAGAAACGCGCAACATTTCCGTGGATCGGGATGACACATGGTCCTGCACGGTGGAAAACGCGACCTATCGGAAACAGTGCCAGAGAAGTATCACATGGTCCTGCACAGGAACCCAAAATGGCACCTGTAGAAAACAGGCCATAACCCTCACACCTGCGCCTGTTTGGAATGCGCAAGGCACAAGCGCCGATGTTAGCTTTGGTCCGGTCAATAACGGGTCGTGCTCGATAAAAACCCATACCATTTATCTGCGAACCGCCGATTACATGAACATGACCGCCATGAGCCTTGCGGGCCTGACCTTTCAGGGGGTCGCGCAGATAAGGGTAAACGGGGTGAATGTCTGGACCTTTGGCACGGCGGCAACGGGAAATCTTACTGTCGGGAACAGGAGTTGCGGAAAAAGATGCTCAAGGCGGGCCATTTATGCAGGCTCTACCTGGATACAGGATTGTGGCACCGCAACGGTGATTTCTCAGCCGATGGTGGACATTCTGCCAAGCCTGACCGTTGCAGCACTTGGCCCGTCGTCCAATTTGAATACGCCGCCGGTGACCGTTCCAACCGGATCACTCAGCAATCAGGTCCGCATCGACATTCTCACGGGCAATAACAGCGAAACCAGCACGACCGCGCAATTCCAAACGGCGGGTCAATGCTGCTCGGCCTTTACCGCAAACCTTGGAGGTGCATGTTGAAACGGATTATTATATGGGTTCTTTTAGGGCTGATTTATAGTGCGGGCGGGGTCAGCGCTGCCGATGTTTGTGTTGCACAAAACCAACGCTGCCTGACCACGCAAAACGTAACGGTCGGCGGGGTGGTTCTGCACAATGTTTGCACCAGCGTTGAGCGCACAGAAACCTGCACCCGCGCCGCTCCCGTGAATAATTGCACCACCTTGCAGCCGGTCACGGTCAGCGGGGCAAATCCTTTAACCAACGGCCAATGTGAGCTGGTGAGCGAAACCTGTATCAGCTCGGTTGCGGGGCTTTGTGACAAAAACAAGCGCATTTACCATTGTTGGAATGGTCCGCCGCAAGGCGCACCCGCCACGCTCGATGCGCGCACGTTTTTGAACTTTACAGAAACCATCGACAATAATTGCGCCGCCCAAACCGGAAACCCGAACTGCGCCTTGCAGCAAACGGTTGTGACGCAAGGCTACGGCACACGGAATTTCAACCAAAAGAATGTAACGCGCTCTTGGTGGGCGCAGGAACGGCAATATGATTGCACCAACAATATTTATTCAGAAACCTGCCAGCCTTTTACCGATGCCCCGTTTTGCACCCAAACAGGCGCGCAGACCTGTTTGGCTTACGCCCCTGATGGAACCTGCGAGTATGCGGAACTCACCTTTAACTGTGTGAGCGATTCCAGTTTTCAGGCGAGTTGCGATGCCGTGAATGTTTGCGTGGGAGGAAACTGTGAGGGGATCGCCCAAGATGCGTCGTCGGATTATCCAAAAGCGGCGGCATGGCTCAATTTCCTTGATGATACCGCCAAGGGGAATTTCTGCAATCCTTTGGCCGGAACCAATTCGAACCTTCCTGTGACTGTGGCGGATTGCACCAATGGCACTTTAGACGCGGGAAACACCAAGCCTGAGGTGTTTGGTGGGCAATCTATGGGCTGTTTTATGGATGCTTTTGCAAATTGCTGCGCCAACCCGGGCTCTTCATACTGCGGGCAAGAACCCAAAGATTTGAGAACCTTTCAGAATGCCGGAACAACCCATCAGCTCGGTCAGAGATGCACCTCGTGGTTTCTGGGCATATGTGTAAGCTATCGGCGGGAATATTGCGTTTATAAAAGCAGATTCGCGCGGGTGTTTCAGGAGCAGGTTAATCTTAGCACAAACGCGCAATTCAAGTGGCAACAGGCGGTCGAGTGTCCGGCCCTGACCATGGACCAACTGGCCACGGTGGATGTGAACACAATGGACCTCTCGGAGGTCTTTGGGGACATGCTGAACTCTACCAGCGTGCCCGTGCAACAACTCGTCATGGATAAAATATCAACGGAGGTAGGTGGCTATGGACCGCAAATCAATGGGACGTTTCAATAGGCGTGGTTTTATACTGGGCGGCGCGGCAACGCTTTTGCCGCTGCCCGCATTGGCCATGCAAAATACCGGCGTTATTCTGGTCGGGGCAAGCTGGTGTTCATTCTGCAAGCAGGCGGCACCGCTGTTGAAGCTTATGTCGGAGCAAGGTGATTTTCCGGTTTTGGTGGCCAGTTATGATGCCAAGCCCATTCCGCCCTTTCCCGATGTGGTGCCAAGCCGCTCAAATCCGATGACGGCGGATATTGTGAGCTTTCCGGTGACAATGGTGTATTCGGCGTCGCAAAACAGGGTTATGGGCCGCGTAGACGGGTTTAGAAACCCGCGCTGGTATATGCGCTCTGTGGCCAACCTGATCAACCAAGTGGAAGCAGGGTAGGGCGATGCGCAACCTCCTTTTGGCAGGCATCATATATGGCGCTCTGGTGCAAACCGTTATGGCGCAAGCTGAACCCTTTCGGCTGGATATGTGCAACGACACCAACACAAGCGGCTGGTCGTTTTACTGCCACCCGCCTGTGGAGCCGCCAAAAGATCCGGCCCCGAATACGCCAGCGCCGCCCTCAACCCCTGCACCCGCTCCTGCGCCCCATGAAATGACCTATACCGAGCAAATGATGGCGTATCGCAAGCTCATTGATGAAACCAAGCACCGCGCCATTTTGAACCCGACACGGGAAAATGTGCTGGCCTATATGGAAATCAACAAGCAGATCGCCGATAGGGCCGGGGCGTTTACCGACCAATGGCAGCGCATCCTTTTTGAAACGCCAAGCCTGAATGCCAATGTCAGTAGCCCGCTCGCTTCGGCGGGTATCGGGGTTTATCAAGACCAGATGCGCGTGGCGCGCGAAGAGACCTTCAAGAACGTGGTGAATCAGGCGGGTTTGATGTTTATCTTTGAGGGCGACGAGCGGTGCGGTATTTGCCGCGTTCAAGGGCAAGTCCTGCGCGATATGGAAGCCAGATATGGGGTGACCATTCTGGCCGTGTCCAAAGATGGAAATGGCAACGCAAACTACCCCGATGCCTATGTTGATGACGGGCGTCTGGCTGATCTGGGCCTGGATCAATATCCGGCACCACAGTACACGACACTATTGCGTTGAGGGGCGAATTGGATTCGAATTGAAGACTCTTCGCCAAAAGGATCTTCACGATGTCCGACGCCATTTTCGCCCCTCTGATAGCCACTTTAGGGCCTCATT
>JALWPK010000250.1 GCA_026995045.1 Gammaproteobacteria bacterium
ACTGCGATTTAATCGCTGTTGATTAGCAGGAAACAGTCATGATACAGATGCAAACAATATTGAATGCTGCCGACAACAGTGGTGCGCGCAAAATGCAGTGCATCAAGGTGCTGGGTGGCTCACATCGCCGCTACGCATCGGTGGGAGACATCATCAAGGTCAGCATCAAAGACGCGATTCCGCGTGGCAAGGTTAAAAAAGGCGAAGTCTACAACGCGGTTGTGGTTCGCACCAAAAAGGGTGTGCGCCGTCAGGATGGATCGCTAATTCGTTTTGACACCAATGCGGCTGTTATTCTGAACAACAACCTGCAGCCGGTCGGCACGCGTATCTTCGGCCCGGTTACCCGTGAACTGCGCACCGAGCGGTTCATGAAAATTATTTCACTCGCACCCGAAGTGCTTTAACAGGAGCGGGATTATGAATCGTATTCGCAAAGGTGACCAGGTCATCGTTATCACCGGCAAGGACAAGGGCAGACAGGGCTCAGTGTTGAAAGTGAACAAGGATGGCACGCTGACGGTTGAAGCCATTAATATGGTGAAAAAACACGTCAAGCCGAACCCGATGGCCGGTATTGAAGGCGGCATCGTGGAAAAAGAAATGCCGATTGACGCATCCAATGTCATGCTGCTGAACCCGATGACAAACAAGGGTGACCGCGTTGGCATCAAGGTGCTGGAAGACGGACGCAAGGTGCGTTACTTCAAATCCAACGGCGAGGTGGTTGACGCTTAAGTCAACGCTGACAAGACTGAATAGAGCGATAGCTATGTCAAGACTACAAGAATTCTACAAGAACACGGTTGTTCCCAAGTTAATGGAAGAGCGGGGGTACAAAAACCCGATGCAGGTGCCTCGCCTGGAAAAAATCACCATCAACATGGGTGTAGGCGAAGCCATTGGCGACAAGAAAGCGCTGGAAGGCGCATTGAGTGATATGGAAAAAATTTCGGGACAGAAACCGATTACCACACTGGCGCGCAAATCCGTCGCCTCGTTCAAGGTGCGTGACGGCTACCCGATTGGCTGCAAGGTAACCCTGCGCAGCGAACGCATGTATGAGTTTCTGGATCGTCTGATTAACGTGGCTATCCCGCGTATCCGTGACTTCCGTGGCCTCAACCGCAAGGCCTTCGACGGACGCGGCAACTACAACATGGGCGTCAGGGAGCAGATTATTTTCCCTGAAATCGAATATGAAAAAATTGATGCCCTGCGTGGCATGGACATCAGTTTTACCACCAGTGCGCGCACCGACGACGATGGCCGCGCACTGCTGGCGGCATTTAACTTCCCGTTCAAGGGCTGAGAAAAACATGGCTAAAGTTTCAATGGTGCAACGTGAGCTGAAACGAGCTCGTCTTGTAAAAAAATACGCTAGCAAGCGTGCGGAGCTCAGAGCAATCATCAACAGTGTTGATGCCAGCTTTGAAGAAAAAATGGCTGCACAGAAGGCGCTGCAAACACTGCCGCGTGATTCCAGCCGAGTCAGGCAGCGCAATCGTTGTCGCATTACCGGCCGGCCACATGGTTACTACCGCAAGTTCGGTCTGGCGCGCAATAAACTGCGCGAAGCCGCCATGCGTGGTGACATTCCCGGCCTGGTCAAGGCGAGCTGGTAGGAGGAACTGAATTATGATGACCGATCCTATAGCGGACATGCTGACCCGTATTCGCAACGCGCAGGCGGCGAACAAGACTGATGTCACCATGCCGGCTTCCAAGCTGAAAGCGGCTATTGCCAAGGTGATGAAAGAAGAAGGTTTTATTACCGACTTCAGCGTGAATGATGAAGCCAAGCCGCAGATGACTGTGACGCTCAAGTACTATGAAGGCCGTCCGGTTATCGACAACATGAAGCGCGTCAGCCGTCCGGGTCTGCGCATTTACAAGAGCAAGGACGAACTGCCGCGTGTGCTCAACGGTCTGGGTATTGCCATTATTTCCACTTCAGCCGGCGTGATGACTGACAAGTCAGCGCGCGCAGCCGGTCACGGTGGCGAAGTGATTTGCACGATTTCATAAGAGTAGAACCATGTCACGTATAGCAAACAAACCTGTCGAACTGCCCTCCGGTGTTGAAGTCAGCATCGATGGCCAGAACATGACAGTGAAAGGCAAGAATGGCGAAATGTCGCTGCAGATTCACGACAAGGTGGAAGTGGCGCAGCAGGACAACGTGCTTAACTTTAAGGGCCGTGAAGGCGTGCCTGGCAGTGTCGCCATGGCCGGCACCATGCGCTCTCTGGCCAACAATATGGTTGTGGGCGTCAGTCAGGGTTTTGAGAAAAAGCTGGAGCTGGTCGGCGTGGGTTATCGCGCGCAGGCGCAGGGCAAAACACTCAACCTGACGCTGGGTTTCTCGCACCCGATCAACTATGAAGTGCCCGATGGCATTACCATTGAAACCCCCAGCCAGACAGAAATTATCGTAAAAGGCGCTGACAAGCAGCGCGTCGGACAGGTTTCTGCGGAAATTCGCGCATACCGTCCGCCGGAGCCTTACAAGGGCAAAGGTGTTCGCTATTCAGACGAACGTGTTATCCGCAAAGAAGCCAAGAAGAAATAACAGGTCAAGGTTATGCATTCAAAGAAAACCAGCAGACTTCGCCGAGCCAAACGCGCTCGCG
>JALWPK010000251.1 GCA_026995045.1 Gammaproteobacteria bacterium
ACCTTCTGGGACCGCTGCGGGGTTCTCTTCGTGAGCACCAACGACGCAGGCGAGATCACCGCGATCAACGTCAAGCACAGCATGTTCCCCGGCGTCGAAATGGTCGCTTTCCCGCAAAAGCCCAACGACGACGAAGACGTCATCGACTAACCACCCAGGAGGGGGCGGCCGAAAGGTCGCCTTTTCCTGTGTTCCACCATTCAAACCAAACCGCCCCGACAGAATATCAGCAGAGATCCCCGCATGGTGCGGGGATCAAGGTTTTTAATGGACACCCTGCCCTCCGCTTCGCTTTGGTCAGGGTGACGACATTCATTTTTTAGGCCCGTTGGGCGCGTCTAAGGGGCCTTGCCCCTCGCGCGCGACAAGGACAATAGACGGGCCGTGTCCTCGCTCGTGCCTCGCTGCGGGCCGCACCAAAACCCGTCGATTCTCCTTGCACTTGCTACCCCCACTCTCGCCGAGGGGCAGAGTTTCAGAAGAGCGCGCTAAAGCGCTTTTCAGAAACTCACAGCCCATTGGGGAATAATCCTCAAACGCTGCACCACATAAGGAGTGCCACAAATGGCCAAATTTGATGTTTATCAGGAAGTCACCAACCAGATTGTAAACGCTTTGGAAGCGGGAACCCCGCCTTGGCGCAAGCCGTGGACCGGAGACGCGGCAGGGTTTGCTATGCCCAAACGGTCAAACGGTGAAATGTATAAAGGGATCAATGTTTTGATGCTTTGGATGATGGCCGAGCAGCGGGGCTATACGTCTGAAACGTGGTTCACCTATCGCCAAGCAAAAGAAGCTGGTGGGCAGGTGCGCAAGGGGGAGAAATCAACCACCGTTATTTATTACAACACGGTAAAAACCGAGGACAAACAGGGCGAGGAAAAAACCATTCCTTTTGCCAAGGCTTACCGTGTTTTTAATGCCGACCAGATCGAGGGCTTGCCCGCCGCGTTTTACCAGAAACCGACAGAGCCGCGCGACCTTGGCACGAAGGCCGACCCCGAGCTAGACAGCTTTTTTGCATCTATCGGTGCTGAGATTGTGACCAGCGACAAACCACAGGCTTACTTTTCGCCCTCAAAGGACATCATCCACATGCCGCCGATTGAGACTTTTCATTCTGCGAACGGGTTTTATGCAACCCTTGCTCATGAAGGTATTCACTTTACAGGTGTTGAAAAGCGCCTTGGCCGTTATGGGAAATATTCCAACAAGCAGAAATATGCCTTTGAGGAGCTTGTGGCTGAAATCGGCTCTTGTATGCTTTGCGCCCAGCTTGGCCTAACCCCCGAGTTTGACCAGAGCGCCGCCTATATTGAAGGGTGGCTAACCGCGTTGAAAGACGACAAGCGCTTGATTTTCAAAGCCGCCAGCGCCGCCCAGAAGGCGGCCGATTATTTGCTGGAAGCTGCAAATTCTGCCGTGATTGAGGAAGCCGCGTAAGCGGCTCCCCTGCCCTACCAATTTGTAAAGGAAAAACCATGCCACCCACCAAAGAAGAATTGCAAGAATATGCCAAGGAAGCCCGCGACGTGGCCCAAAAAATGTTGCGCCTGTCTGTTGATCTGGCGGACGCAGCCGAAGGCCGGTTTTCCGCAACGGATTGCGATATTTCCGGCGCGTATGCGGCGGCGGCTTTTGTTCGGGATTATGTGCCAATTATTGAGCGGTTTTGATTATCCTTTTCATAATTTTTTTGGACGGAGTATCCTTTTTGAGCGTCTTGATCATTATATAGCTTGCACATTGTTCAAATGTTTTGTATGTTTTGTATGTTAGGAGAGTTCAAATGAAGCGCTATAAATCTACCGACATGACCCGTCGATCAGGTGAAATGATGGAAGACGCATTGCGTGGCCCCATATCTATCACCAAATATCGTAAACCTAAATATGTTCTCATGAGTGCCTCACACTACGATAACATTACAAAGGGCTACGAGGGGCGCGAAGTCTTTACGCGGGATACTGTGCCTGAAGACGTTCGAGCAGAAATGCTGGCCGGTATCGAGATGGAATTAAACCATGAGTGATTTGCCAAAATCCGGGGATGTTTTCAGATACCCCTATCTGTGGGCTTGGCAAGCCGCGCGCGGTGAGACAGAAGGGCGGAAAGACCGCCCTTGTTGCATTGCTCTGGTTGTCCCTCTTAAGAATGGGCTGCACCGAATATATTATCTGCCAATTACGACAAAACCACCTAGCAATGAGCGAATTTCCGTTGAGATTCCTCACACGGAAGTTCATCGCGCAGGGCTGAGCGGCGATGTTGCCCAATGGGTGATTTTAGATGAATGGAATCGCGAGACTTTGGAAACATCCTATTATCTTGCTGACATAGACGGCACTGGGAGGTTTTCCCGCAAGTTTACCAACCAAATCTTGCAAATTTTGCAAGCTTCTCTGTCGGCTGGTAATATCCAAACCGTAGGCCGTGAATAATTCTGGTTTGGCCCTTTGAACGGAATCCCCGCGCCGAGCGGGGATCGAGTTGTTTAACGGACACCCAGACCACCGCTTCGCTTTGGTCAGGGTGACAACATTTATTTTTTAGGCCCGTTGGGCGCGGTGGCTTCGCCACCGGATATTCTGTCGGGGCGGTTTGGTTTTATTCAAATGCCCTTTCAGCC
>JALWPK010000252.1 GCA_026995045.1 Gammaproteobacteria bacterium
GTTCGGGGTAAACAGAGAATGGCATGGCGACCCTGGCTCCGCGACGGGTTGTTGCCCTGGGCGCAATCGGCCTACCATGCCAAAACTATATGAAATAACATGTGGGGGTAACATACAAGGCGCAGAGGCACAGAGGTTTTGTTGGTTGCAGGAGCGGCTGTAGTCGCGAACTCACAATTTCAGCAAGTTCGGTATTTGTGGTGGATATCCCCATTCGTGGCTGAAGCCACTCCTGCGGTTACCGCTAACACGGGTATAGCCGAGGGGAATCACACCATAAGTCATGTTGTTTGAGATTTCTCCCTGCGGTTGAAATGACACCCGAACCCTTTACATTCACTCACGAAAAAAACTCTCTGTGCCTCCGCGCCTTGCGGTGAACCCGCTAATTCAACCAGTTCTGAATCTGCTTCGCGGTGTCCTGGTCGAACTTGAGGCGGAATTTCATGTAGGGGCCGTTGGCGGTGTAACCGGCTGTTGAGAAATCCGGGTCGTCGAAACCGCTGAAGTTGTAGCCGAAGCTGAGCCAGATGTTGCGCGCGAAGCTCCATCCGAAGGAGGCGCCCAGCGCGTATTGGGTGACGCCGCTGTTGGCGGAGTAATGGGTGAAGGCATGCAGGCCGATGTCGGTTTCGTCAGACAGGTCGTGGCGGTATTCGCCGCCGAGCAACTGGGTGACGCCATTGTAGTCCGCGCCATCGAAACTGTTCTGAACGTGTTTCAGACCATAGTTGATGGAGAACTGGTTGGCATCATCCGGTTTGTAGTTGGCGACCACGTTTTCAATCAGTTTGCGCTGGCGGGTGTTGCCGGTGGTCAACCCTGTATCCTCATCCAGTTTGACTTCCAGCTTGTTGAGCACAATCCAGTTTGAATCCAGCGGCCGGTAACCCAGCGAGAAGCGGATATCCAGATCCATCGCATTGGTGTTATTGTTGCGGTTGACATCAAACAGTTCGGTGCTGAGCGAGTAACCGATGCCGTCGATGATGTTGCGCTCCCATTTCACCACCGCGCCGGTTTTGTGTTCCTGCTCGGCGTTGCGCTGCTCCAGACGATTGGCGACAGTAAAGGTCTCGCCGCGATAGGTGGCGCCGACGGACACAGCGGTAAAGTCATTGTTGGCTGTGCCCTGTGCGATGGCGACGTTGGCGTTGAACGGCGCGGCGCCCGGATCGCGCAGGGTTTTGGTGCGGTCGATGGCGATGTCGGCAGACCAGTTATCGTTGATGCGGAAACCTTGCACCAGTCCTAGTGTGGCGAAACTGCGGATGCCGTTTTCCTGCACTTCCTGGTTTACCGTGGTGACGATTTCCGCTGCTTTCCACGGCGTGGCGCGCACGCCCAGACGGGATATCTGTGTATTCTGGTTGGCGCCATCTGTCCATTCGTTTTCAGCGAACAGATTGACCGATGAATTGATGAAGTAATCCGCGCCCAGCAGATAACGTGACGGATAATCCGGGTTGGCCTTGCTGTCGTTCACCGCGACTTCGGCGTTGGCGCGGAACTGCAACTGGTTGTCGAACAGCTTGCGCGACACGCCCAGCAGCAACAATTCGGAATCCCGCCTCTGCCCTGCGCCGTCAACATCGCGGGCGATGCGAGCGCCGCTGTTGAACTGATAACCATCCACCTGATAGGAAACATCGGCGCTGACAACATTGCGTTTGGCGTTGGTGCTCAGCACTTCCTCGTGATACGCCTCGGCGCGAATGATGGTTTTGTCGCTCAGCTTGTAGGTCGCCTCGGCGCCAAATTTTGCCGTGCCACTCTGTGTGCCGGACTGCTGGCCAAGACCAAATTCACTTTCCTGTTTGCGCGCATACACGCGTCCCACCAGGTTGTCGCTCTTGTGTTGCAGCTCGGCCAGCCAGGCGTCGCCGCTCACCGGCGCGCCGGTTGACTCGCCATTGGTGGTGGCGACTTCGGCTTTCAGCACGGTGTGGCTGTCAATGCGGAACTTCGCATCCACACCCAACAGCTTGCTTTCGTTGGCGAATGTGCCTTCGCGAATCGCGCTGGCGCCGATTTCCAGTTTGTCATCCAGCAGTTTCATGGCGGCGCGGCCACCGGCGCTGATGCTGCCCTTGACGCCCGCTTCAACTTCATAGTCGGCAACGATGATAATCGGATTGAGCGCGGCGTCACGACTGGCGATCGGTTGACGGAAGAAAATCGATCCGTCGCGATAGTCAATGCTGTAGTCAATGTGACGCTTCAGCTCACGGCTTTCGAGAATCACTTCACTGCGGAAACGGTCGCGGGTTTCAATGCGGATTTTTTCGCTGTTGATAACCAGGTTGGCGCCGCTCAGGCGATACAGGCCGGAGGTGCCGTCACCGGGTATTTCATCCTTGATGAACTTGTTAATGCTTTCAGCGGCAAAGCCTTTCAAGGTAAAGTTATCGTGTTCGTATTCGGATTTCAGACCGGTGAGGCTGCGGCTGTAGCGCGACAGTTCGGTTTCCACCAGGTCGGTATCATAATCGCCGAACATGGCGTAGAAACGCGATTTCTCGATTTTGACATACAGTTTTTCCGCGCTGGAAGCTTCGTACTTCTGGCGCGTGGCGTCGCCGTAGATGGTGTAGTAGGTATCCGGGTCAATCAACTGGTTGACGCGGTTGTCGGTAATAAACCGGCCGCGGTCAGAATCAAACGATGCGGTCAACAACCATTCGCCCTTGACGCGGCCTTTGGCGAAGAACGCCACGCGGCCATCGGCGGTGAATTCATCGTCCAGATTATCCTGCTCGCTCTTGTCCAGATTACCGTCGATGCGGTTATAACCCAGCGTCCCTTCCGCCAGACCGACCATCACCCAGTCACGCATTTCCGGACGCAGCCACGCGGTCACGGTTCGGGTTTCGCCATTGGCCATCGGCAGCTTCAGTGTCACCTTGCCAGCGACTGTGGTGGGCTCCAGTTCAATCAAGGCCACACCGTCAGCGCCAACCTTGTATGTGGGCTGCCCGCGATCCAGGCCTGTCAGGCGATTGTACTGCGCGGCGTCAATCAGTTGCTGCGGCAGATACGGTGAATTGACTTCAAATATGCCATTGGATCCGGGACGCGCATAATCACCGTTTTCATCATACAGCCTCAGCACCAGCACCGGGGTATGCGTTCCATCGGCAACCAGTCGCGACAGTTCTTTGTCCAGCTCTGCGCGCACCGGCTGACCGGCATAAAGGATGCGGCGCTGCAGGCGTTTGACTTCGTTACCGGCCTTGTCTTTCAGCACAAATTCGACCAGGTTTTTACCCGGTTTCAAATGCACGCCCTGCCAGTAACTGCGCGCAACCGTGCCGGCCTTGTTGCTCAGCGCGCCAAAGTAGAACAGCGGGTTCATTTTCTCGCCATTCAGCAGCATCTCGAAGTTGGCGTCGGGCGCATGTTTGATTGCGATATTCACTGCAGGAATAGGAGCAGAGTAATCCTGCTGCGGCATCAGCCATTCAGTACCCGGCGTGGCTGTTTTCAGCCAGAACGCATCGAACATATCGATGTTATGTTCCTGCTGTTCCGGCATGGGTTTGAGCGCATACTTGTCTTCCTGCTCGGGGCGACCGGTGATGCTGATTTCGGTCGCCTGATTGCCGTTGCGAACAATCTCCACCCCGCCTTCATCAATCACCCGCGTGGATTTGACAAAAATTTCCACCCGGCGATTTTGCGCGCGGCCTTTCGCGGTGCGGTTGCTGGCCACCGGCTGCGCCGCGCCCATTCCCCGGATTTCAACCTTGTTAATATCCACGCCCATTTTTTCCGCCAGATAACGCGCAACCGATTCAGCGCGCGCCCTGGACAAGGCTTCGTTAGTCAGATACGGACCGCGGGTTGACCTGATGGGCACATTGTCCGAATGGCCGATGACTTTTTCCAGCGTAACATCCGCATCCTGCACACTCGCCAGCAGCTCATCCAGTTGCTGACGGCTTTCTGCCGAGAGTTTGGCGCTCATCGGTTTAAACAAGGCCTGGAAAACCAGTTTTTTGTTTTCAATCAAACCAGCGTTCACCGCCACCCTGGTTTTAATCGGTTGCGAGCGCAGGTTTTTCTTCTCGGCGGTATCGAGCAAAACAACCGTACTGGTCACAAGATCGGCAGTATCGCTGACTTTCAGCCGCGCGCGGAATTCCAGATCACGACGCCAGCCATTGCCGGCATCGCCCAGGCGGTAGACCAGCACCTGCTCATTGATATAAGGGTCATCAAGCTGTTTGCCGTTCAACATGCTGCTGCCCAGCACATAGTCGATGCCTTCCGGCAGGCTGATAATGAGGCGGTAGTTCTTCACTGCGATTTCGCCATTGCGCATGTGCACGCTGTATTTCACATCCTCGCCAATCAGTTCACTGTTGACGACAATGCTGCTGGTGTCGATGATCGGCGGCTTGTTGCGAACATAAAAATCTGCGCGCCATAAAGTTCCACCCTGGATATCAACAAACTGTGAATACGGCGTACCGGCATAGCGCGTATTGTTTTCGCACTGGACAATTTCAAGGTTGTCGGAAATGGTCTGCAAATCCAGCTGAACAACGTGGCTGCCTTTGCTTACGCCCTTGAAATGATAATTGCCGTTCGCATCAGTGACGGCGCTTGTGCCGTCTTCCAGATAAATTTTCACATCAGCAAGACCGGTTTCGGGCTTGTTGCCTTCATCATCGCGGCATTCGCCGTAAAACACCCGCCCGGCGATAAAGCCTTTGGCGCTGAACAGGTCGTTACTAACGGTGATGGTGGCGCTGGCGGTGTTGGAGCGATTATTGCCCGCATCGACCGCCGACGCCGTATTCACCGCCTTGCCAGGTTTGACGCCGCTGGTGATTTCGGCGACATAACTCACTGTCACCGGCGCGGACGCTGGCGCAATGTCATTCAGGCTAAACCGCAAACTGCGACCATCCGATGACGCCACCGGCTCATCCGCCGCATTGTATACACCATTGATGCGCACCGAACCGGTCTGGTAGCGCATGCCAATCGGCATCACGTCAGTAATCACCGGACTCAACGCCGTTGCCGATGTGTCACGGTTTTCCAGTTGCAGGGTATAGCGAACAAAGTCGCCGATGGCGGCCTGGCTTGTTGACGCTTGTTTGCTCAGCACCAGCAATGAGTTCAATGGATCAACCGGAATATCCACCCGCAATGGCGCGCCTGCGGGTACATTGAATACGTTGCCGTAGGAAGCATTGGCGTCGATAGCAAACGGCGCGCCCGGCAAAGCTTGTAATACGGATTCAATCACGCTGGATGGCGCCTGATAATTCACCGGAACGGCAACGGTAATCTGGTAGTTGCCTGGCGCCAGTATCGGGAAACGATAACCGCCGCTGGGGAAGTTATAGCTGATGCCGTTGAATGTGACCGTACTGCCAGTCACCACCTGATTCGGATAACCAGGTATGCCATCATCGCCATATACCGTTGCGGGGTTGCCAAATTCATCGGTGATAGTCACCACCACGCCATCAACCGGTGCGCCATCAACACTGCTGAATACCTTGCCAAATGGGTCGACCAGGGTGCTGGTCACGGTAGTGTCAGTTGGGTCAAACTGGTCGATGTAGGTTGCCGTGACATTGGTGTCTTCACCCAAGCTCAGTTCGCCATCAAACGGGTTCACCGGATTGAAGCCAGACTGCACGTAACCGATAAACTCGCCGGTATTCGCCCCGGTTTCAGTCAGCAGGATTTCCTCGCGGTCGCCGGTCGAACTGGTAACAATCACGATCACGCTTTCCTGCAGCGCCGGGTTCAGGTTCTGGTCTGTATCACTCACCACGATAAAAATTGGCTCGCCGGTGTGATAGGCGTCTACCGGATTGAGCGCAATCGCGGTATTCGGGTCAAGCGTCAGCGGCGCGCCGCCAGCTACCGGCACAACCGGATCGGGTGACGCAACAAAGCTTCCCGGCGGCGTCGCGGTAGTGGAATATTGCGATGGCGCAGGCAGGCTGATAACGCCCGCGCCTGTGGCGTCATATTGATACAGGGTAACGCTGGAGCTTGTGCCGATAATGGTGGTGACCGTGGTGACGGTATTACTGTTCACCGTTACCGGTGGCCCGCCTATATCAAAGGATGCAACCGCTGTGTTGCTGACAAGCGTGCCCGGCGGGGTCAACGCGTTAGCAGATGATACATATATATAGATGAGTAACACCTTCACAAACTGACTGAAGCCAGTCAGTTTGTGAAGACGGGCTACGCCACAACGCATCGCGGCGTAACCAGTCTCAAAAGGTTTCAACCACTGCATGCACAACGCGCAGGCGCGCATCGCTGTTCCGGCCAACCGGCCGAAACAGGCGATGCACGCCTGAAACGCGTTATGCAGCAGCGCAATCATTCAGAAAAATTACTGAACGATAACGTTGAAACGAACGACCACGGTTTCGCCCGGCTTCAGCTCACCGGCGGTGTAACCGGCTTCTACCGGCATTTCCGTCGCCAGGTCGACACTGATATCGCCGCCAGGGCCGCCAGTGTAGGAACAACCGTCTGCATCCGCAGCCGCGGTGCAGTAGCTGGCGCCTGCTGATGGGCGTCCCGTGCCAGTGGTGTCGATTTCAAACGAATCACCGGCAGCGCTGGTCGGATTGTTGGCGGCAGTGCCGTCAGTGAAATCCGGATCCAGAGCCAGGTCCACAACCAGCGTATCGGCCAGCGTGGTCAAATCAGCCGATGCGCCTGCGGTTGCCGCATTGGCAATGGTTACCGTGTAGGTCACGTAACCACCCGGGATGGACTTGGGATTACTGTTGGTATTCACCGGATCCCACAGTGCAGCAGAGGTCTTGGTTACCGTCAGCTCGGCAGCCGCAATGGTGAAGCTGTCATCAGCGGAATGCTGACCATTGCGCGCCACATCAGCCGCGCCAGTGCTGTCCAGCGTACCGGCAGCATCATTGAACACGTCATCCATGGTTGCAGCATTATCGGCAACATCATTTGCCGTGCCGCCCGGACTGACATTACCGTTGTCATCATTGGTAATGTCGGCGCCCTGCACTGTAGCGGCGCCGCCTTCAGCAGCCTGCGCCACCAGGGTAATACTGGCCACATCACCATTGGTTACCACGGTATTATCCGGCATGGTGGCAACCACGTGCACTTCGACACTGCCACCGCCGGCGGGAACTTCATCCAGGAAGGTGACAGCAACCGTATCTTCAGCCGGCTGGTAACCGGGATTGGTACCGTCTTCCAGGAAGAAGCTGACAGGCGTGTTGGTGTCAAAGTTGTCACCCGTGCCCTGCAATGCGGTCAACGAGAAGTCGAGCGGCGCATTACTGTTGTTGGTGACAACATAGGTCACGCCTGCGGTAGCGGAAGGCGCCACATTGGTAGTACCTGCGACACCACCTTCGGTGACAGTGAAGTTGATCACGCGGTCTTCGATAAAGCTGACGGGCGCTGAGGTAATATCAGTCTGCGCCACGCCACCGACCTGAAAACTCAGAGTGACCGAGTTACTGATGGTAGTGCCTGCCGCGGCGAATACCGTTGGCGCCTGCAGCGCGGCAAGACCGCCTGCAAGCATGAGACCTAACAGTCTCCTGGGGTTTCGATTTTTCATCGTATCTCTCCTGTATAGAGATGGAAGTTATTGTTTTCCCTGTTACTTGCATGCCGGTCTGGCGCCCGGCAGTTCAGTTTTTATGGCGAACCCTGTCCCTTGAGTAAGCCGTATTCCGGCGGAGCAGCGCCGTTAACCTTTCCCTGTTGTGGCGGCCCCGTATCCGTTGGGGGCCCTGTTCCGCCTGGCGGGCCGGTGACTGAACACGGCCCGTCCCGTCTGTGGAAGATCAGCGGACCATCCCGGTTTTTGTGCTGACCGTAAACGACCGAAAACCTGCGTTGGGCAGGCCGGCGGTTTACGGCTTGTTGATAAAACGGTTTCATAAACTATTCACCCGGCTTTCTGATTTGGGTTTTGAATGACACGCTGCGTTTCTCGCCTGGCTTGAGTGGTTGCTTCACCACCCAGCGCACCACGGTGTAATCTTTTGCCGTCGCCTTGCGTTGCTTGCCGTTTTCCGTCACCATCAGCTTGTCCGCCGGCGCAAAGTTTTCGCCGTCTACTGAAAACAGAATGTCGGCGTTTTCGCCTTTCGCCGAGCCGTCACGGTAAAACGAGTTGTTTGGCACCGGGTCATTCAGCACAATGTTGCTGACTGGCTGGTCGCCGATATTCTCGAACTCGATGGTGTACAGAATGACATCGCCGGGTATAACGGTTTTGGGTTCAACATAGCGAACCTCGCGCTCACCCTTGCCGTTAACCTCAATCACCTGCTTCATCGCCGTGTTGCTGATGCGTACTGGCGCGTCTGCGTATGCCATGCCTGTTGCACACGCAAACAGTAAAGCCATCAGCATGCTCAAACTCTGTTTTATTGTTTTCATTTTTGCCCTCATGGTTTTGCCCTAATCGATTGTGACGTCGAATGTAATGGTATTGATGGCGCCCGGCGCAATGGACACGGTGCCGGCCTGACTCAAGTCAACGATGATGTCTGCGCCGTTGAATTCCGCATAATCCACGCCGTCCACCGTGAACGGCGCATCCGTCTGCGCGACCGAATTGAGCACAATGGAGCCTGGTGTGTAAGTGGTGTTAATCGGAATCGTGTCAGTAATTACCAGATTGTTGATATTGACGGATCCGGTGATGGTGACATCAAGCTGGTAGCGCAAGGTGGCACCGGGGTGCGGGTCATTGCCGCCAAGCGTGTCGATGACGGTTACGGTTTTATTGATGCTGACCGGCGAACCCTGTATCTGGTAGGCGCTGCTGTCAGCATGCTGGCCATTGGCTGCGATATCCTGCGCCAAACCAGTGCTGTCAACATCTTCAACGCCAAGACCGGCCGGATCATTGAATACGATTTCAAGCGCGGTTGTGTCAGCCGCGTTCACTGCGCTGCCAGCGGCGACGGGAGTGGCGCCATTGCTGTACACACCGGCCGGACTGGTGTTGCCATTGTTGTCATTGGTAATAGCCGCGCCCTCGCCAACAGCGCCGCCCTGCGCAACTTGCGCAACCAGGGTAACGGCCGCTACATCGCCTGCATTGCCGGCTGGCAGACTGGCGACCACATATACGATGGCGCTGCTACCCGGCGCCAGTTCATCCACGAACACGGCGGTGTCCTCCGCCAGCTGGTATCCGGGCGTTGCGCCGCTTTCAACATAAACAGACAACGGCAACAGCGTATCGATGCTGTCTGGCGGCGCGCCAAACGGGTTGAGCGTGGTGTTGAATCCAGCCAGCAAAAAATCCTGCACGGCATTGCCGTTATTGGTAATACTGAAGCGTGTCGCCACAGCGGTTTGCCCGCTGGCTACCGGCGCTGCCGCGCTGTCAAGACTGGTCACGCTGAAGTTGACGAATGCATCCTCGGTAAATACCGTATCGGCGCCATTGCCTGCGCCAGCAACGGTATTGCCGGCAGGTGATGATTCCTGCAACAGTGTAGCGCCCTGATAATCGTAAGAAATGGTGGCGCGCGTGCCGATAGCATCACCGGCCGCGGCCATCAGCTTGCCAGTAAACAGACACAGGGCAATCGCAAACAGACACTGCAAAACAAACATCATTTTGCGGTGTTGTTGCGGTTGAATTGTTTGCATGCTGTTGTTCATATTTGTGGATAACAGTTTTGTAAATAAACTTTTACGTTTATCGTGCAGACCCAATAATTTCTACGCGATAAATTGTTTAACACTCACGTAACTTCAGAAAAAATGTTTGATCTCAATTGGCAAGAACTTTTCCTTGTTGAGTCCTGCTGTCCGTGCGCCGGGAAAAGCTTGTTAGATTGTTATTCTTGTCGCTGCCAAAGCTCTCGGCATTAACTTATTTATAGTCACTAAGTTAGTGAAAAGCAAAGAATTAATTTCAACTGCGCAGGCTTTTTGTGCGTCACAAAGTGACAAAAATGTTGAAAAAATGACAGATATTGACTACCGATATGCCGACAGGGCGCCACATCCTCGCGGGCGCATGCCAGACAGCCATTCATCCACCGGATTCGGCCTTTTACCCGGTTGTTTGGCTGCTTACCGAACGGGCGAAGGTGAAAACACGCATCAAACGCTGGTTTTTTGTTAGAAATCCAACACTTGAAAATGTGATCTGGCGCACATTGCAGGCAAAAAAATGGCCCTCAAACAAGGGCCAGTACGTGCGGTAGTGAGTATTCGTTATTATTGCCTGAGGCTGTATTAACTCACCGGGATTTTGATAACCTGCCCCGCATTCAGGTTATTTGAGTACAACGCATTGCGTGCACGCAATTTA
>JALWPK010000253.1 GCA_026995045.1 Gammaproteobacteria bacterium
TGGCTGAATAGCTTGCTGATGGCTTCGGGCGAGCGCGATATGAAGTCGGAAATGGTGCTGTGATCGGGTTGTAAGTCAGCTGACAGCGCCATGAAGATGATATTTTCACGGCACAGCGCTTCAATTCAGCGGCTGGTGGCGACGCCTTTGGAATAGGCCAGTATGATGATTTTCAGCAGCAGCCTGGGATCATAAGCTGGGCGCCCTTTGGCATCATTGCGGTAATGCTCGTCGAAGGCGCTCAGGTCAAGTTCTTCATCAATGAGCCAGGAGAGGGAATATTCGAAGCTGCCAGGCAGGATTTGCTTCTCATAGGACACGGGGATCATCTTCATTTGATCGTAGTTGTAGTCTACGTATCGCGCCATTAATCCCTCCCGCTTTATATCATTTCTGTTCTTCTGATTGTATCGAATTTTGGGGTTTTCCGACAGCCTCAACGCAGAGGCGCGGAGACGCAGAGAACGCAAAGGTTTGTTCATTGTAGGAGTGGCTTTAGCCGCGAATGGTGGTATCCACAAATACAGTGCTTGTTTAAATCGTGTGTTCGCTACTAAAGTCGCTCCTACGAGACAAAGAAATTCTTTGCGTTCTCTGCGCCTCCGCGCCTCTGCGTTAAAAAACTTCGCGTTCATTTAGGGAAAAATCCCCGCTTGCACCGCTGCGCCACTGATTGTATTCTCACCACACATCCCGTTACCGGTTCGACATCATGCAAACACCTGACAAACGTGATCAGATTATCCAGACCCACGCCGGGCTGATTCTTGGCGTGGTGCAGTCCATTCAGAACCCGCAGTTCATGCCGCAACTGGAGGATATTCTGGTTCAGTCCGAGAAAAACGGCTGGGGACAACTGGTCGGCGCGATTCGCAAGATTGTCGCCGGCAGCCGTGATGACAGCATTCTGAACGGGCTGGACGATGAGGATGCAACGATTACAGAAGCCATCCTCAAGGGTTTGCAGGATCCGTCCACCCTGCCCAAACCGGAACAGCAGGCGGACGGCACATTGGCGGCGCCGATGCTGGCGCAGTTGATTAATGATGCGCGCCGTGGTGACCACATTGCGGTGATCATGCTCGGCGGCATGGCGGAACAAATGTCAGCCGCCGGTGGCGACATGGCCAACCTGGGCGCGGTGCTGAAGGACATGATCGACGGCGAGCGCGATGTCGACAAACTGTGCAGCCGCATGGGGCCGCAGGGTGAATCACTGATTACCGAAATCCTCAGCGAACTCGGCAAACTGGAAGTGCATTAATACACTCAGTTCTTCTGCGCTCCCTGGTCCACCCAGTCTCGCAGCGCTTCAATTTCTTTTTCTGTGAATGCATGCTTGCGAATGGTCGGCAGGTTTTTCATCTTGCCGGCGCGGCCTTCCACCAACATATTCAGTATGCTGCGACGGCTGTCTCCACGGACGACGACCGGACCGTAAAGACTGCCTTTCATCAATGACTCATAGCTGTCGAGCCGCAAGCCGGTGAGGCGATAACCGATTCCATCCGGCGGCAGATGACAAATGCTGCATTTATTATCCAGAATCGGCTGAATATCCGTTTCAAAACTGACCGGCTGGGAACTGCATGCGGATATCACACTCACCGCTGCCGAAACCATTGAACAGAGGTGGCGGGTCATTGCAGCGCGGCCTTGAAGCTCCCATCGCAGGGTGACTTGTCTGCAACATTTTTCCTGGCGATGTAGTCCGTATCCCACTGCTGCTCATAGCGAATGGCGGCAATATGAGCTAGCCGGAAAAATGCATCACGAAATTCAGTGTAAATATGCTTTTTGACCATGCTGACGCCCAGCAATGGCGGAATAAAAAAGTCCGGTTCGATAGATGCCTGATAGTCGAGCAAGGTGTACTCGCCTTCGTCTTCCAGTCGCCAGACTGCCATGCCGGAACGAAACTCGCTGTAACCCGGCACAATGGTAACAACGATTCGACTATCGTCAACCACATCAACTTTCTCTACGCGTTCGACTTCCTGACAGAATAATGCCGTGCAGCACAATACTTTTGAACGCACCAGCGCACCACCGTCTTCATACGCAGCCAGTACTTCGCTTTCTATTATGGAACTGCTGATGCGGTAGAGATGGTCATAATCAGTCAGCACCTGTCTGACAAACCGGGCGGGAACAGGCAACCTGGCAGACACATGGATAGCATAGACGCCATCCTTCTCACTCACATCTATCGTATCGGTATTGAGCGCACAAGCCAGAACCGGATACGCGGCAAGCAGACAAACGCTGACAAAGCCCCGAAAAACCCGCGAGTGCGACAACAAAGGCAGACATCTACAGCAGCACATCAAGGACATACCGAACTCCGTGCATTTTCACTGTGTCGCGGCCAGTATCATCCTGCAACGCTACCGGTCGTGCTTACTGTTTACCCTTATAAATTATAAGTATTCTCAAACAACAAACAATTGAATTATCAGTATTGCTTATCACTAGTGTCCCATAAACTTTCATGAGAATTGTAGTTTTGTTTGAAGGTGAGAAAGTTTTGGTTCAGGCGGATCGCCACGCAACAGTGCTTGCAGGTCGCGCCG
>JALWPK010000254.1 GCA_026995045.1 Gammaproteobacteria bacterium
GCCCATTTGGGCTGGCTGGCGCCACAGGCGCTGCACACATATTGCACCCGCGCCCTAGCCATCGCTGGTGTCCTCATCCGGCGAGGCGCCGGGGCTGACAATCGCGGTGACGCGCGCGGTCTGCACCGCGTTTTTGCTGGTGCGGGTGATTTCGATGGCGTAGTCGCCGATTTTCAGGCTGACGCCGGGTTCGGGAATCATTTCCAGATGCTCCAGTATCAGGCCGTTGAGCGTTTTCGGGCCGTCGGCGGGCAGTTTCCAGCCCAGCGTGCGGTTGATGTCGCGGATGTGGGTGGCGCCGTCGATCAGATAATCGCCCTCGTCGGTGGCCTGGATACCGGCGGAGCGGGTCGGCGAGTCGGTGGTGAACTGGCCGACGATTTCCTCGAGGATGTCTTCCAGCGTAATCAGCCCCTGAATGCTGCCGTATTCATCCACCACCAGCGCGGCGCGGCGGCGGTTGGCCTGAAAGTTCAGCAACTGGCGGGTGAGCGCGGTGCCCTCGGGCACAAAATAGGCTTCGCGGATTTGCGCCTTCAGGTTTTCCAGCGTCAGTTCATCGCGCGCCATCAGGCTGAGCACCTTGCGCATGTGCAGAAAGCCGAGAATATCGTCGATGCTGTCGTAATACACCGGCACGCGGGTGCGCTGGATGCCGGCGATCTGTTTTTCGATGTCTTTCCAGTCGTCGTTGAGGTCGATGCCGGTGATTTCGTTGCGCGGAATCATGATGTCTTCGACATACACGTTTTCCAGATCGAGAATGCTGATCAGCATGTCGGCGTGCTTGCTGGGAATGAACTTGCCCGCTTCGCTGACCACCGAGCGCAGTTCGTCGGCGTCCAGCGCATCGGAATCATGCTGCGCCGGGTGCATGCCGAACAGTCCCAGAATGGCGTTGGCGAACAGGTTCACCAGCCACACCAGCGGGTAGCTGATTTTCAGCAGCGGGGTGTAAACAAACGCCGCCGGAAAGGCGAACCGCTCCGGCTTGATTGCCGCCATGGTTTTGGGCGTGACCTCGGCGAACACCAGAACCACCATTGTCAGCAGGCCGGTGGCGATGGCGATGCCGGCTTCGCCGTACAGCCGCATCGCAATCACGGTGGCGATGGCGGAGGCCAGAATGTTGACGAAATTGTTGCCCAGCAGAATCAGCCCCAGCAGACGGTCGGGCCGTTTGAGCAGGGCGCTGGCCAGAATCGCGCCCTTGTGCCCCTTGTCTTTCAGGTGTTTCAGCCGGTAACGGTTCAGCGTCATCAGCGCCGTTTCAGAGCCGGAGAAAAAACCGGACAGAATAATCAGCACAAACAGAATGCCAAACAGGACGCCGAGGGGGATGTCGTTCAACAAAGGGTTCCGGGTAGTCGTTGGGCTGGTTATTTAATGATGATGCGGGGGCAAGTGCAAGCGGGAGGGTTTTGCCACAGAGCTCACAGAGCGCACGGAGGGTTTGTTGTAGGAGTGGCTTCAGCCACGAATCGTGCTTTCAACAAACACAGTGCAATCGGAAATTGTGTTTTCGTGGCTGAAGCCACTCCTACGAAAGAAAACCTTCGCGTCCTCTGCGTCTCCGCGCCTCAGCGTTGGGTTTAAAAGCCTCCGTGCGCTCTGTGAGCTCTGTGGCAATACCAATAGCGTTCATTGGCGTGTATTTGCGGAAAAAATCAGGCCAGCAAAATCTCCAGCACAAACTTGCTGCCGAAGTACGCCAGCATCAGACTGACAAAACCTCCCAGCGTCCAGCGAATCGCGGTTTTGCCGCGCCAGCCCAGCGCCACGCGGCCGGTGAGCAGAATGGCGAACACAAACCAGGCGATGATGGAAAGAATCGTTTTGTGCGCCAGATGCTGGGCGAACATGTTTTCCAGAAACACCAGTCCTGTCGCGAGCGAAATGCTGAGCAGGATGAAGCCGATGGTGATGGTTTCAAACAGCAGGTGCTCCATGGTTTTCAGCGGCGGCAGCAATTTGATAAAACCGCCGGGCTGATGGCTGTGCAGGTAACGGTTTTGAACCGAAAGCAAAATGGCGTGCAGCGCCGCCAGTCCCAGCACGCTGTAGGCGATCAGTGAGGTCAGCACGTGAATAATCAGACCGTTGGAGCTGCCCGGTGCCAGCAGGTGGCTGGAATCGTTGGTGACATCCAGCGCCACCGACACGGCCGCCAGCGGCATCACCAGCATGCTCAGCAATTCGACCGGATAGCGCAGGGTGGAAACCAGCGTCAGCAGGGCGATGAAGGCGCTGACCAGCGACAGCGCATTGTAAAACCCGATGTTGACGCCAATCGGGCTCAGCATTTCAGATTGCAGAATATACGTATGCGCCAGCAAGGCCAGCACGGCGGGAATCATCAATACCGGCTTGCTGATGTTTTTGACTTTTTCGGAACGGCGGCAACGCAGCATCAGCAATACGGTGGCGAGCAGATAAAGGCTGATTGCGAGGATGGCGGCCAGAAGGTTGTTCATATTGTTCTAGAATAGTCTTTGTCAGGTATTGTAGTCGCACAATGTGAACTTGTTCACAAAAAAATAATAATCGTGGGCGGCAAGCCCAAAGCGCGT
>JALWPK010000255.1 GCA_026995045.1 Gammaproteobacteria bacterium
TGATGAACACCATGCGCATCGAGATTGCGGCGGAATACCTGGTGATGGCGGCGATGCTGGCGGAAATCAAATCGCGCATGCTGCTGCCGCGCCCGACCGAGGAGGAAGACGAGGACGATCCGCGCGCCGAACTGGTGCGCCGTTTGCAGGAATACGAGCGCTTCAAGCAGGCGGCGCAGGACATCGACGAGATGCCGCGCGTGGGCCGCGATATTCATGTTGTCGAAGTGCAGCCGCCGGAGCTGCACACCGAGCGCCCGCTGCCGGAGCTCGATCTGCGCGAACTGCTGCTGGCGTTCAAGGACGCGATGGCGCGTTCGGAAATGTATTCGCATCACCAGATTCAGCGCGAGGCGCTGTCGGTGCGCGAGCGCATGAGCAAGGTGCTGGCCAAAATCAGCGCCGACGGCTTTACCGACTACACCTCGCTGTTTACCATCGAGGAAGGCCGCCGCGGCGTGGTCGTGACCCTGCTGGCGATTCTGGAACTGGTGAAAGAGCAGCTGATCGAAATGGTGCAGTCCGAGCCGTTCGCCAGCCTGCACATCAAGGCGGCCTCGGGCGAGAGCGGTGCCGAAGGGCCGAAGCCGCTCGACCTGCCGCCGGCCTGACAGACAATTTCGACACAGTGAACAACCCCATCGGAGACACATGATGGAATCAGCCAAACTGAAAAACATTCTGGAAGCGGTGCTGGCCGCCGCCGACCGGCCGCTCACTGTGCCCCAGCTCGAACAGTTGTTTACGCTGGACGAAGACCCGCCGACGCGCGATGAAATCCGCAAGGCGCTGCACGACATGGAGCAGGAATTCGCCGAGCGCAGCATGGAAATCAAACAGGTTGCCAACGGCTACCGCATGCAGGTCAAGCAGGACTATGCGCAGTGGGTAGGCCGTTTGTGGGAAGAAAAACCGGCGCGTTATTCGCGCGCGCTGCTGGAAACGCTGGCGCTGATTGCCTACCGTCAGCCAATTACCCGCGGCGAAATCGAGGAAGTGCGCGGCGTCAGCGTCAGCTCCAACATCATCAAAACCCTGCTCGAACGCGAATGGATACGCGTGCTGGGTCATAAGGACGTGCCCGGCAAACCGTCGCTGTACGGCACCACCAAGGAATTTCTCGACTATTTCAATCTGAAGTCGCTCGACCAGTTGCCGACGCTGGCGGAGATTAAGGACCTCGACCAGATTCACCCCGAACTGGCGCTGGAAGAAGACGCCGAAGGCGAACAGGCGGCAGCCCCTGAAACAGCGGATGCGCAGGCGGATGCAGATACAGATGTGTCTGAAAATACGCAACAGATCGAAGCGGCGGATGAAACAGCACAGCAGGATGCGACTGAGAATGCCGGCGCTGAAACGCAAACCACTACCGAAGACAACATCGACGACAGCGCCGAGCGTGAACTGGAAACCGACACGGTTACGCCCACACCCTCGGTTAGCATTCACTAACAGTCTGTTAGCCCTTTCTCCCATGTTTGAAGAACGCGCACAAAAAGCCATGTCGCGGCTGGGCTTCGGTTCGCGTCGTGAAATCGAGCGCTGGATTCAGCAGGGCCGCGTCAAGGTCAACGGCAAGCCAATCGAACTCGGCGCCAAAGTGCGTGAGGGCGATCAGGTGCAGTGCAACGGCCGCCGCGTGTTTATCAAACCGCCAAGCCGGGAAGTGCGCATCCTCGCCTACAACAAACCCGAAGGCGAAGTGTGCAGCCGCAAGGACGAATCCGGCCGCCGCACCGTGTACAAAAACCTGCCCGGCCTGCCCAATGGCCGCTGGGTCAGCATTGGCCGGCTCGATATCAACACCAGCGGTTTGCTGCTGTTCACCAATGACGGCGAGCTGGCCAACCGGTTGATGCATCCCTCGCACGAAATCGAACGCGAGTACGCCGTGCGCGTCAACGGCCGGGTGGATGACGGCAAAATCAAACAACTGCTCAAGGGCGTTGCGCTGGAAGACGGCCCGGCCAGCTTCGACCGCATCGACTACGCCGGCGGTCAGGAAGGGCATGAAGGCGCCAATCACTGGTATCATGTGGTATTGCGCGAAGGCCGCAACCGCGAAGTGCGCCGCCTGTGGGAAGCGGTCGACACCCGCGTCAGCCGGCTGATACGCCTGCGTTATGGCAATATCAGCCTGCCGCGCAATTTAAGGCAGGGCAAAACCGTGGAAGTGAATTTTGATCTGGTTGAACAATTGTGTCAGCAGGTGGGTCTAAGCTGCGAGCGCCCGAAACCCAAACGCGCGCCCCGCAGCGCGGCGAAAAAATCATCAGTGTGGGGGCGCAAAAGCGCGCCGGCTGCGCGACGCGGCAGGCGCAGCTAGGCCCCGTCATCAACTCAAGTCTGTGAGGACAGGTCATGTTGAAGTATGCTTGGTTGTTGCTGTTATTTTTTGTGGTCGAAGCCGAGGCGAAAACCGAAGGCGGCCTGGCGCCCGGGCTGGTGAATCCGGGTTATGAAGAAAAACCGGAGTGGTTCAAAACCTCTTTCCTCGATTTATACGAAGACATAGACGAAGCCGCCGAACAGGGCAAGCGGCTGATGCTGTATTTTTATCAGGACGGCTGCCCGTATTGCAAAAAACTGTTGCAGGACAATTTCGGCCAGAAGGCCATCGCCGAAAAAACGCAAGGCTACTTTGATGTGGTGGCGATCAACATCTGGGGCGACCGCGAAGTCACGGTGGGCGACAAGGTGATGACCGAAAAACAGTTCGCCGAAGCCCTGCGCGTACAGTATACACCGACGCTGATTTTTTTCAACAAAGACCGCAAGGCGGTTTTTCGCGCCAATGGTTATTACCCGCCGCAAAAATTCGATGCGTTGCTGGATTACATTGGCAAGAAACAGGAATCGCTGATGAGTTATCAGCAGTACATGCAGAAGGTCGATCCGCAACCGGCCAGCGGCAAACTGCATACACAGCACACCAGTGTGAAAACCCCCGGCAATCTGCAGGAGGCGTTGCAAGATGGCAAGCCGTTGCTGGTCATGTTCGAGCAAAAACAGTGCGTTACCTGTGACGAATTGCATCTGGACATTTTGCAACGTGATGTCAGCCGTGAACTGCTGAACAAGCTTAACGTGGTGGTGCTGGACATGTGGTCGGAAGATCGCATCGTGAAGCCGGATGGTCAAACCGCCCGCATCATCGACTGGGCGAAACAGCTTGACATCAAATACGCGCCCAGTCTGGTGTTTTTTGATTCGGACGGAAAGGAAGTGTTTCGATCCGATGCGTATCTGAAAGCTTTCCACACCCAGTCAGTGATGGATTATGTGATTTCCGGCGCGTACAAAACCCTGCCCAACTTCCAGCGTTATATCGATGCGCGCGCCGACGCATTGCGTAAGCAGGGCATCGAAGTCGACTTGATGAAATAGCGCCTGGCGCGGTTGCGCCGGCAGGTTCTGTTCAGTTCTTGTCGTCAAGGTCGTTAACGGTCAGGGTCTGACCGTTAAAATCAATCTGCGCGCTCAGCAGCGCCGCATAATAATGCGCCACGTCTTTCGGGAGCGGCAGGTTTTCCGGGTTTTCCGCCGGGTAGGCGCGGGTGCGGAAATTGGTGCGCACCGCCTGCGGGTCGAATGCATTGACGCGAATGCCGGCGGTGTCCAGTTCGTCTGCCAGTATTTTCATCATGCTGCTCTGCGCCGCCTTGGCGACCCCATAGGCTCCCCAGTAAGCGGTTTGCTTGTTGTCTGCATTGAACACGATGCGGCCCTTGTCCGCCTGTTTGAGCAGTGGGATGCAGGCCTGGGTCAGCATGAACGGGCCGTTCAGGTTAATCTGCATTACCTTGTACCATAGTTCGATGTCGTACTGCTCCATCGGCATGGAAGCGCCCAGCCAGCCGGCATTGTTGAACAGGCCGTCAAGCTTGCCGAAGGTTTTGCGTATCACCGCCTGCAGATCAAGATAATCATCCGCGCCAGCGCCTTCCAGATCCAGCGGATAGATAGCGGGTTCCGGCGCGCCCAGCTCCACCAGTTCGTCATAAACCTGCTCCAGCTTGCGCGTGGTTTTCCCCAGCAGAATCACGGTGGCGCCCGCCTTGCCGCATTCGAGCGCAACCGCGCGGCCAATGCCGTCGCCGGCTCCGGTAATGAGAATAACCCTTTGGTTCAGATCAACAGTATCAGGCAGGGAAAGGGCAGTCATGGCAAGGCTCGCTCGGGTACAATGGCGGGCTATTCTACCCGATTCTGAATCGCGATAAAGCGCGATAGCGATGCTTATGCCTGCTCACTACACCCGCCTGCAATGGAAAAACAGCCAGCCTTACAGCGAGCAGTATGATGATGTGTTTTTCTCCCGCGCTGGCGGCGAGGCCGAATCGCAGCATGTGTTCATCGCCGCGAACCGGCTGGCGCAACGCTTTGCCGGGCGCCAGCATTTTTGCATTGCGGAAACCGGCTTTGGCTCCGGGCTGAATTTTCTGCTCGCCGTACAGTGTTTTCTTGAACATGCCGACACGGGCGCCAGTCTGGATTTTGTGTCTGTGGAGAAACATCTGCTGCATCCCGATGATGTGGCGCAATGCCATGCGGACAGGCCACATCTGAAAACGATTGTGGATGAGCTGTTGCGTTGTTACCCGCCCGCTGCGCCGGGCATGCACCGTTGCCTGTTGTTTGATGGCCGCATCCGTCTGACCCTGATGCACGACGACGCAAGCCATGCGCTGGGCGCCGTCGATATGCAGGTGGACGCCTGGTTTCTGGATGGTTTTGCGCCATCGAAAAATCAGGCGATGTGGTCGCAGCCGGTATTTGATGCGATGGCGCGATGCAGTCATGCACAGACCACGGTTTCCACCTATACGGTTGCCGGCGTTGTGCGCCGGGGGTTACAACAGGCGGGTTTTGAGGTGCAGAAAGTCCCGGGTTTTGGCGACAAGCGTGAAATGCTGACCGGCCGCTATAACGGCGGGCGGCGGCGCGCCAGGCAAGCGCCCTGGTTTCAGTTGCCACGCGCAAGCGGTGATTGCAAACAGGTGGTGATTGTGGGCGCCGGGATCGCCGGTTTGACCACCGCGCATCAACTGGCGCAGCGCGGCTGCCAGATTACGCTGGTCGATTGCGCAGCTGAAGCAGCGTCGGCGGCTTCGGGCAATCCCGCGGCGATTGTCATGCCGAGGCTGACGGTGGGCGATGAGGTTTACAATGCTTTTGCCTTGCAGGCGTTTTACTTTGCGCGTCAGCAGTACCGCAAACTGCAACAGTCGTCGCAACAGCCGTTCTGGTTTGAAAGCGGCGTGTCGACAGCAGTTGAGCGCGAACGCGCAGAAAAAATGCTCGATGCTGCACACATGGCGTCAGCCTTTCTAAGGCTTGATTTTCAATATGCGACAAAGACAGAGCGGCTATGGTTGCGCGCAGAGGACGCTGGCTGGATCAGGCCATCACTGGCGTGTCAGCAGATACTGGCCGTGTGCGCAGATTCGACGCGCTATGTGCAGGCGGAGGTTGCTTCCGTGCGCGCTGAAAACCATCGTCACATCCTGCTGGACAGCGAAGAGCGCGTTATTGCAGAAGCGGATTGTGTGGTGCTGGCCAACGCCCATGGCCTGAACGCGCTGTTGGGTGAACAACAATACCCCGTTGCAGCCAATCGCGGTCAGGTCAGTCTGGTGGAGGAGCGCGATTTGCTGTGGCGTCTGCCAGCGCCGCTGTCGGCAGACAGGTATATTACCCCGGCTCTTGAGGGCGTCGCCTGTGTTGGCGCCAGTTATGTGGACAGCCAGGCCGCCTCGCTCAGTAAGTCAGATCACGCAGACAATATCGATGGTGTGAACAGCCTGTTTGACCGCGCGATTGTCAGCGAGTCAGCCAAGCAAAGGCTGGAGGGGAGAGTGTCCTTTCGAGCGGTCACGCCTGACCGCTTGCCCATGGTTGGCCCCGCGCCGGACATCAGTGATTTCAAACAACGCTACCGCGATTTGCATCATGGCAAGGCTGAGCAAAACTATGCGCCGGCGCGTTATCGTCAAGGGCTGTACCTGAATGCGGGCTATGGCTCGCACGGTTTCAGTCAGGCGTTTCTGTGTGCGGAAATATTGGCCAGCATGATTGCCAACACCCCGGCGCCGGTTGCCCGGCCCGTGCTGGAGCGTCTGCTGCCTGCGCGGTTTCTGGTGCGCGAACTTAAACGTAACCGGCCACGGACTGATTCAGTTTCGCCAGATCGGTGTCAGTGATTGCCTCCAGCGGGCTGGGACGGTGCACGGCGTAACCCTGCACATAATCCACACCGATCTGGCGCAGCTTGTGGATGATGCGGTCGTTCTCGACAAACTCTGCAATTGTGCTGATGCCCATCACGTGACCGATTTCGTTAATCGCGGCCACCATGGCGTGGTCGGTCTTGTTGTCCGCCATATCGCGCACGAAGCTGCCGTCAATCTTGAGATAGTCAACCGGCAGGTTCTTCAGATATTCAAACGATGACAGACCGCTGCCGAAATCATCCAGCGAGAAGCGGCAACCCATTTCGCGCAGTTCAAACATCAGCTTGCGGGATTTGTAGATGTTGGCGATTGCGGCGGTTTCCGTGATTTCAAAACAGATCAGCGCCGGGTCGATATCGTGCTCGCGCAGACGCGACTTGATGTAGTTGGAAATGTTTTCATCATTCAGCGAATTGCCTGACAGATTGATGGAATAGCTATGGCTGTGTTCACTGTTGTTGCTGATATGTTCGAACACCTTGTTGATGATGTACTTGTCGACATTGACCATCAGGTTATAGCGCTCGGCCGCCGGGATAAAGGCGCCTGGCTCGACCAGCTTGCCGTCGGTGTCGCGCATGCGAACCAGAATTTCAAGGTGCTGCATGGTGTCCTGTTTTTGCAACGGGCAGATTTGCTGGGCATACAGGATGAATCGTTCATCATCCAGCGCGTTGGATATACGGGACGCCCAGTGCATTTCTTCATGGCGCTTGATGAGTTCGGCGTCTTCATGCTGATAGATATACACCCGGTTTCTGCCGGAATCCTTGGCGGTGTAGCAGGCGACATCAGCCTGTTTCATAACTTCGACCGAGCTGTTGGTGTCCGCCGTGATAGACACCATGCCGATGCTGACGCCAATCGTAAATGTATTGTCATCCCACTTGAACTGAAATGAACTGATTTCCTCGATAATCTTTTTGGCAATCTGCTCACCGCTTTTCAGGTTGCAGTTTTCCAGTATAATGCCAAACTCGTCGCCACCCAGGCGACCAATCACATCGCCGCCGCGCAAACAGTTTTGCAATACACGCGTGATTTGTTTCAACAGTTCATCACCCGCGGCGTGGCCGGAAGTGTCGTTCACCAGCTTGAAGCGGTCGAGGTCAAGATAGCACAGGATGTGCTCGCGGTTCTGATGGTTGCCGGCGTCATAAATATGTTCTGAAAGTAGTCGATCAAATTCATTCCGGTTTGTCAGGCCGGTAAGCGAGTCATGCGTCGCCTGGTGTTTGATGATGTTTTCCATGTGACGACGTTCGGTTTCGTCATGGAATACAATCACAATACCCTGGATTTTATTGTCCTTGCCAGTAATGGGCGACATGGAGCTTTCGATTTCCTTTTCGTTATTGTTGCGGGAAATCAGGGTGGTCATGCTTTTCTTGACCTGGATGCCTTCACTAAGGCAGATGTCAACCAGCTTGTACATCGGCTCACGGGTGTCGGTATCGAGTATGCGGAACACGGTTTGCACCGGCTTGCCGCGAGTTTCTTCCAGTTTCCATCCGGTCAGTGTTTCCGCAATATGATTCATGTATTCAATTTCACCGTTGATGTTGGTGGTGATAACCGCATCGCCAATGGAGAATAGCGTGACTTCGGCGCGCTCTTTCTCGGAGGCGAGATCCTGTAACAGGCTTTTGTTTGTGAACAGAATTTCAATGCTTTTTGAAAGTTGGCCAATCAGGCGCTTGTCGATTTCATCAAACGCTCCGGTGCTCTTGAATAGCGACAGCGCGCCATAGGTTCGGTTGTTGAAATTAATCGGTGTAACAAAGGCTGATGAAAAATCAAAGTCATTTGCCAGCAGCTTTTGTGCGCGCAAGTCACATGTTACATCATCAATATTGACCTGGGTGTTGTCCAGCATGGCAATAGCGCACAGACCTCCATCACTGATCGGCAGCGTACAGTTTGCCATTCTGGATGCGTCTGTTCCTGTGGCGGCGGCAAATGTATAGTATTTGTGGTCGTGGTCGATGACAGGGAAGGCCGCCAATGAGCAGCGGGTGATTTTTCTGGCGACCTCGCATGCCTTGAGGTGCAAGTCATAGTCTGACTTGATGGACAGGAGGGCCTCCGCTGACCAGTTCTCGATCGCCAGAATCCCTTGTTGGTAGCGATTGCTTTTTTCGACCGATTCACATCGCGCCATTTCAATCTTTGCCTTGTTGGCGGCAATATTGAGGATATTTTCGAACAGTAATATATTACTGATAGGTTCATCGTCAATTGTGGCCAGCACGCCAACCGGCTGGCCATTGTCGTCCTTGATTGCGACACCGAGATAGCTTTCGGCGTCAATAATCTCAAGACTGTCCCATTCCGGGAAGTACTTGCTGAAGCCTTCATTGTAAAAGGCGCGGCCATTGTTAATAACATCGGTGCAGGGTGAGTTGCCCAGTGCATACTGTCGATTGCGTATATTGATGTCATCAACTATGCCGGTCATTTCGGCTGTCCCATCATGATTGATTTTACTGATATACACGCAGGATGCGCCTAATGCCCGCTTTACGGATTTTATCAGCGCGTGAATGGTATCGTTCTCGTTTTCATATTCCTGTACCAGTGCGGTCAATGCGGATTCGGTTTGTCGCCTGACGCTGATTTCATTATTGAGTTTGTCGTTGGATTGCTTGAGTATGTTGCGGCTGCGCTGCAGGCGGGTAAACAGGTATCCAACGTAGATAAAAAGATAAATGCTGCAAATAAACAGCAATACATTGAAGATTCTGGCGTCATCCAGGTGGCTGGCCTGTTTGCGCTTGATGTTGTCCAGTAACACAGCTACAAGATTTTCAATGTCCAGTGCGTTGAATTGCTCAATCAATGCGTCAATTTCCGGGAATTTCTCGACAATCATCAGGCTGTGATTGATGAGCGTTTTCAGTTCAAAATCCGGGTTGTTGTTCAGCAAATCAATAACAGGATAAATCTCCAACGCGCGTTCGTGCGTTGGGTTATTGGTATAGGCCAGGATAAGCGTGTTCAGCTTGCCCATGTTGAACTTGAGGTTGTTGTCTTCTGCGCTCAGTGGGGAGTCGTAGAATTCATTGCTGAACTTGTAAAAATACAGCAACGAGTTGTGCGCCACTGATATATAGGTTTTGAAGTCCTCGACCAGTTCGCTCTGTTTTGCGACGAGCTGGCTGATCTGGTCGATTTTGCGTTTGATTTCGCTTGCGTTGTCTGGCACGGACGATCTGGCCAGTGATACGCTCGCTTGTCTGACGCGATTCAGCGACGTATTGATGGTGTCATACTGGTTGAATTTTCCACTGCGGTACTTTAGTAGATCTCGATGTAGTTGTATTTCGTACTGTTGCAGGCTTTTGGCGGAGCTTAGCGCCTGTTGCAAGGGTGGGCTGACAAAGGTGCTGTTGTAAAAAAAGAACAGCATAATTCCCAGAATCAGAGTAAAACTGATGACTTGATTCATCCTTGAATTCACTTATTTTGCCTCGCTTAGTTTGATGTCGTCGAGAAACCGGCCCTGGTATTGACCAGTGAGCGTTCTCAGGAACAGACTGATCAGCTCGATGTCTTTTGCATTCAACTCACGCCCCAGTTGCGTTTTACCCATGATGTAAATCGCTTCCTCCAGTGTTTCAATCTGTCCATCGTGAAAGTAAGGGGCGGTTACCGCAACGTTTCGCAGTGACGGCACCTTGAAGACGAAATCATCCTGCTCGCGGCCTGTTACATTTTTTCGACCGTGGTCAGCACGGGTAATATTACCCCGGTCAGCAATATAGTCATAAAAAATGCCGAATTTCTGGAACAGGTTGCCACCGATGTTGACGCCCTGATGACAGGATACGCAACCGTATTCCTTGAACAGGTGATAGCCGGCTTTTTCTTCTGCCGTGATTGCGTCGTTGTCGCCTGACAGGTACTGGTCAAATCTGGCATTGGGCGTGACCAGTGTTTTTTCATATTCAATCAGCGCATCCATGTAGTTTTTTTCGGTGACGCCATCGGCATACAGTCTGTCGAACTGCTCACGCAGCGATGGACGTTTGTTGATGTTCTGCAATAACGCCGGCCATGAGGTGGCGCCTTCATTCGGGTTATGCACCACCATTGCAATTTGTTCAGCCAGCGTGTCAGCCGCGCCACTCCACAACTGACGGAAATTGTAGACCGCATTGAACACCGTCGGTGTATTGATGCCTGCGCGATTATCCTGCCCTTGGTTATTGGTGGCGGCATTATCGTCTCCACCTGAATTCAGTTGGTGACAGTCTGCGCAGGACAGTTTGTTTCCGGCCAAATGCCGGTCGTTGAACAGGGCCTTGCCGAGGCGCGCCTTTTCAGTATGGATGTTTTCAACAGGCAGGACAGGGCGAACGGGTTCATTGCTGGCGTACCCATCTGTCAATACCTTGTCCTTGTCCGAAGCGCTCGCCACCGACAGCGCAAGACTGCCGGCAAACGCAACAAGCAGCACACGGCGTGCTTTGTTTGTTAACATACAGACCGAATGTTGTGGAGAAACGGGAATTTCTGTTTGGGCACAATTACACCCCTAAAGATAGTTGAATTTTGAAAAAAATCACACATTTACCCACTTATCGGCGGGCTTTTTTTCTGGCTTTAGCCATTTGCCTTGGCGCGCATGTATCGCCTGGCTACGCCGGCTGTGGCGACGCCGCCTCGCCGGGTGTTAACTGGGCCGGTTGCGACAAGGCGGGTGTGGATTTAAGCAATCAGGATCTCAATGGCATGGTGTTCAGCCGCGCCAATTTACAGGGCGCCAACCTGAGCGGTTGTAATCTGGAACGGGCTGATTTTTATGGCGCCAATCTGGATGGCGCCCGTCTGGACAAGGCGGAATTAAGCAACAGCAAACTGGTTTCCGCAAGCGCGCAAGGCGCGAGTTTTCAACAGGTGCGCGCCAGTCACGCCAGTTTCAGCCGCGCCACGCTGAAAAAGGCGCGCTTTAATCGCGCCAAACTGAACAACACCCATTTTTATGAGGCGCGCATGCAGGGTAGCGACTTCAGTGAAGCCGAGCTGCGCGAAGCGTCGCTGGAAAGGGCGCGCGCCGACAAGGCCAGCTTTGTCGGCGCCAGCTTGCAACGCGCTGTGCTGACTGAAGCCAGCCTGAAAAACGCTGATTTTTCCGAAGCGGACTTGCGTCGCGCCAACCTGGATCAGGCGAAGCTGAAAAACGCCCGCTTTAGCAAGGCGATTCTGGACAAGGCCAGCCTGCGCGAGGCGGATCTGGAGGATACGGACTTTACCGGCGCCAGTCTGAGCGACGCCAGCTGGCCGGATTACCGCCGTTGCCGCGCCGGTTCGGTGGGTGTTTGCAGATAGAGAGTTTGCCCCGGCGGTCGACAGTTGGAAATATTGCATCGGGGATTCGCACATCCTGTCAATAATGCGGCGGTGGCGTCTCTTCGCTTTCCAGCGCAATATTGTTTTCCTGCGTGGCCTTGAGCTTTTTCTCCAGCAGACTGAGCTGTTGCTGCAAGCGCTCGATTTGTTCGTTTTGCGCGATGACGGTCTGGTTCAGCACCTCCACTGTGTCATCCATGTGGGTGAGGCGGATTTCCAGTTCGGTGACGCGCGCTTCCAGTGCGTCATTCATGATGGCTTGCCTGCTTTCACCACCAGTCGGGTGGCGCCAGCCACCGCCACTGGCATGGCGAAAAAGTTGAGGAAGGGAATGCTGGTCATCACAAACACCACCGTGCCAAGGCCCAGCGAGCGCATGCGGTGGTTGCGGTTGTATTCGCGAATGTCGTCAAACAGCTTGCCGCGATTGCCCAGCGGGTAATCGGTGTATTCCAGCGAGAACGACCAGGCCGCGTACAAGAACCACAAAAACGGCGCGACCACGTTTACCACGGGTATCACCGTGACAATGGCAAGCGGGATCAGCCATTTGATGAAATACAGCAGCTTGCGGATTTCTGACGCTACGGTGCGCAGCACCATTTTCCAGAATTTGTCCTGATTCATGTCCTGTGGTTTTTCTCCGGTCAGGCTGGCTTCGATGTGGGATGACAGCAGGCTGTTGAACGGCGCGGCGATGATGTTGGCGACGATGGTGAAACTGTAAAAAATCACCAGCGCGATAGTAATGGCGAACAGCGGCCAGATAATCCATTCCAGAAAACCCAGCCAGTCGGGCAACAGCTTTTGCATCCACGCGTCCATCTGCTGACTGAGCAGGGTCACCGCCCCGGCAAACAGGGCGATGTTAATCACCAGTGGAATCACCAGATAGCGTTTCACGCCGGAAAGAAAAATCAGGCGGAAGCCGCTGAGCGCATCGAATAAACCTTTTATGTAGGAAACCATATTGTCCGTCTTGATTATCGGTCTTGTTGTGAAAGCGTGTTGCGCCAGCCATGCAACGCCAGTCTGGCCGCGCCATAACTGGCTTCGCTGTGTTCGGCCTGCAACACCGGCGCGGGCAGGCGCTGGCCGCGTATTGTATGCCACGCCCGGTTGCGGCCGCCACCGCCAGCGGTGAAAATCCGCCTGAGCTTGCCCGCGCCGAGCGAGGCCAGCAGCGCATAGCCCTGCGCCTCGATATCGGCCAGGCTTTCCAGTATGCCCTGAAAAAACATCACGTCATCGTCCGGGCGGGGTGAAAGCTCAGCCTTGCGTTGGGCATCGGCAAGCGGGAATCGTTCCCCGGTCTGATCCAGCGGCAGCGGGTAATAGCGCAGGCCAGTGGGCTGGTTGGGCTGCAGTTTCGGCGTCATCGCATCGAGTTGCTCTTGGCTGAACAACTGTTGCAGCACCCGACCGCCGCAGTTGGACGCGCCGCCGGCCAGCCACAGATTGTCGGCGGCGTAATAGCGGTGGCTGTAAATGCCGTGTTCGGCGGAAAACACCGGCTGCGTGGTCAGCTGTTTCAGCACCAGGGTGCTGCCCAGCGAGGTGACCGCATCGCCGGGCTGGTCAGCGCCGCTGGCGATGAAGGCGGCAATGCTGTCTGTTGTACCGGCGATGATGAGACAGTCCCCGGCGATGCCAAATCGTTTGGCCTGTTCCGCGTGTATCGCGCCGATCACCTCGCCGGGGCGCAGCGCCTGCGGCAGCCAGTCCTGCGGAAAGTCCAGTTGCTGCAACCAGTCAGGCCAGCGGCGCCCGGCGGCGTCGTATCCCAGCTTCAGGCAGTTGTTCTCGTCGCTGACGCCGAAGCGGCCGCTGAGCCAGCCGCTGACAAAATCGGCCTGATGGCACAGGTGTGTTGCGGCCAGCTTGGGGTATGCGTCGCGAAAATGCAGCAGCTTGGCCAGCGAGCTGCTGGCGCCGCGCGCGGTGCTGTCGGGCGGCGCATATTCGGCGATGCGCGCCGCCTGCGCCTGCGAACTGCTGTCGTTGTACATCAAGGCCGCTGTCATCGCGGCGCCGTCATCGCGGCACAGCAGCACGCTGGCGGAGGTGCCGTCGACCGAAATCGCGCGCAGGCGCTGAAAATCAACCTGCTGGCCGAGCGCGTGCAGGCATTGCTCCGCGGCCTGCAACCAGATCTGCGCATCCTGCATGATTTGCTTGTCGTTTTGCACTGGCGGTGGCATCGCCACGCTGCGCCAGGCCAGCTCGTGGCCGCGGGCGTCAATCACGCTGCCGCGCACGCCGCCGGTGCCGATGTCGAGGCCGAGAAACAGGTCTTCAGGCAAGGGGGAAAGGGCGTGGTCAGCCGCTCAGGGCAGTTCGACCGGCGCGGGAGCCTGCCAGCCTTCGGCGCGGTGCTCGGCCACCACCGTGGTGTAAATGCCGCCGCGCACATAAAACTCCGCTGTCAGGCGCATGAAGCGCGGCGCGCAGGCGTCGACCATGTCCTGCAGTATCTGGTTGGTGACGGCCTCGTGGAAAGCGCCTTCGTTACGGTAAGACCAGATATACATTTTCAGTGATTTCAATTCGATACAGGATTTATCTGGCACGTATTCGAGGTTGAGCGTGGCGAAGTCCGGCTGTCCGGTCTTGGGGCACAGGCAGGTGAACTCCGGCATTTCGATGCGGATGGTGTAATCCCTGTCCGGCTGCGGGTTGTCAAAGGTTTCAAGCTCTCTGGAAGGCTGGCTGGGCATGGCGGAATCTGCTGTTGCGTGTTAAAAAAGTGAGCGCGGATTATACCCCCGTCGACAGGTAAATTCGCTGTCAAATTCATCAGGATTGGCTTTCGGTGAACAGGCTGGCTCATGTATACTGGGCGCACAAAACGACAACCTCTCACCGGACATCCCGATACCCGCATGCGACTGAGCAAGATTAAACTCGCTGGCTTCAAATCCTTTGTTGACCCCACCACCATCAAATTCCCCAGCAACCTGACCGGCATTGTCGGCCCCAACGGCTGCGGCAAGTCCAATGTCATCGACGCGGTGCGCTGGGTGATGGGCGAGTCTTCCGCCAAGCATTTGCGCGGCTCCTCAATGGAAGACGTGATTTTCAGCGGCTCCTCGGCGCGCAAGCCGGTTGGCATGGCCTCGGTGGAGCTGGTGTTCGACAATTCCGAAGGCAAGGTCGGCGGTCAGTTTGCGCAATACAGCGAAATTTCAGTCAAGCGCCAGGTGACGCGCGACGGCCAGTCGAAATATTTTCTCAATGGCGCGCGTTGCCGCCGCAAGGATATCGCCGACCTGTTCCTCGGCACCGGCCTCGGCCCGCGCAGCTACGCCATCATCGAGCAGGGCATGATTTCACGCCTGATCGAAGCCAAGCCGGAAGAGTTGCGCGTGTTCCTCGAAGAAGCCGCCGGCATTTCCAAATACAAGGAGCGCCGCCGCGAAACCGAAAACCGCATTCGCCACACCCGCGACAACCTCAGCCGGCTGGAAGACCTGCGCGAGGAAATCGACAGCCAGCTGGCGCGGCTGCAACGCCAGAGCAAGGCGGCGGAAAAATACAAGCAGTACAAGGCCGAGGAGCGCAAGCTCAAGGCCGAGCAATTGTCGCTGCGCTGGCGCGAACTCAAGGCCGAACTCGACAAGCGCGACCGCGAAATCGCCGACACCGAAATCAAACTGGAAAAAGTCATCGCCGAGCAGCGCCGGGTCGAATCCGAAATCGAGCAGCAGCGCCAGCTTCATACCGAAAGCAACGACGCGCTCAACAAGGTGCAGGAGCAGTATTACAACCTGGGCGCGGAAATCTCGCGCACCGAGCAAAGCATCAAGCACCAGCAGGACTTGCAGCAACGCCAGACCACCGATCTGGAGCGCATCGAAGCCTCGCTGCAAAGCGCGGTCGAAGCCTTGCAGGCGGATTGTGACGCCATCGCCGAACTGGAACAGAATCTGGCCAAGGACAAACCACAACTGGAAACCCTGCGCGCCGAAGAACAGCAAATCAGCGAACAGTACCAGCAGGCGGAAGAGGCCATGCAGCAATGGCAGCACGGCTGGGACGAGATTAACCAGCAATATTCCGAAGCCAGCCAGCAGGCGCAGGTGCAGCGCTCGCGCATGGAGCAGCTGGAGCGTCATATCGACCAGCTGAAACAACGCCTGCACCGCATCGACGCTGAACAGCAGGCGTTGCGCGGCGAAGACATCGAAGCGCAGATTGTCGAATTACAACAAAAGCTGGATGCCGCCGGCCAGGACAAACAGCAAAAAGAACAAACCCTTTCGGACATCCTCGCCGGCATTCGCAGCGCGCGCGAAAACATTGTCGCCACCGAGCAGCAACACGCTGAAAAACGCAAGCGGTTGCACGAATTGCAGGGCCGGCTGGCCTCGCTGGAAGCCTTGCAGCAGGCGGCGCTGGGCAAGACCGACGAATCGGTAAAACAGTGGATCGAACGCAAGGGGCTGGCCGGCAAAAAACGTTTCGCCGAACAGCTCACCGTCGACAACGGCTGGGAGCTGGCGGTGGAAACCGTGCTCGGCGACACCCTGGAAGCGGTCTGCGTCGACCAGATTGCGCCATTGTGCGACAGCTTGCAGGAACTGGCCGACAGCAACCTGGCGCTGATTGAAAACAGCGGCGCCGCGACGCCGTCAAGCCAGAACGCCGACCTGCTCGCCAGCAAAGTGAAAGCCGATATTGATATTAATGCATTCATCAGCGGTGTTTACGCCGCCGAGGATTTGCAAGGCGCGCTGGCCATGCGCGCCTCGCTCAAGCCGAATGAAAGCGTAGTCACTCGCGATGGCGTCTGGATGGGCGCCAACTGGGTGCGCATCATTCGCGACAAGGATGCGCAACAGGGTGTGCTGGCGCGCGAGGCCGAAATTCGCAAGCTGAATGAGCAACTGGCCGGGCTGGAACAACAGTCGACGCAGCTTGGCGAACAGTTGCAAGCGCAACGCGAGGCCCTGCAACAGGCCGAGCAGCAGCGCGAGGAAGCCCAGGTTGAGCTCAACAATGCGCACGCGCTGATGAATGACTTGCAGGGGCAGATCAATGCGCGTCAGACCCGGCAGGAACATATCAGCAAGCGCGGCAGCTCGCTGGAAGAAGAAAAGGCCGATGTCGAAGCCCAGATAGCCGGCGACAGCGCGGACATCGAGGAAGCCACCCGGCTGCGCAACGCCGCGCTGCAACAAATCGAACAGCTTGCCGGCAAGCGCAGCGAACTGGAAAGCCAGCGCGACAGCCTGCGCGATGCGTTGATACAGCAGCGCACCGCCATGCAGCAGCAAAAAGACCGCGCGCATGAACTGGCGATTCGCATCGAAGGCATGGCCACGCGGCTGCAAAGCCTGCAACAGAATATCCAGCGTCTGCACAACGAGCAGGAAACGCTGGAACAGCGTAAACAGGATTTAAGCCGCTTGCTCAGCCAGTCCACCGAGCCGCTGGAGCAACTGGAAATTACTCACAAACAATTACTGGAACAACGTTTGCAAAGTGAGGAGGCGCTCAATGAAGCGCGGCGCAAGCTGGGTGAAGTCGCTGACAAGTTGCAAAAGCTGGAGCAGGAACGCAGCGAGCATGAACAGCACAGCCAGCGCGTGCGTGAACAGTTACAGCAACTGGAGCTCAACAGTCAGGAAGTGCGCGTGCGCAGCAAGACCACGCTGGAGCAACTGGCGGAAACCGGCTTTGAAGCCGAACCGCTGCTGGCTGAACTCAGCGAAGACGCCACCAGCCGCGAATGGGAAGAACGGCTGGTGAAAATGGCGCAACGCATTTCCCGGCTCGGGCCCATCAACCTGGCTGCGATTGACGAGTATCAGGAGCAGCTCAAGCGCAAGGAATATCTCGACGAGCAGTATGAAGATGTCACCGCTGCGCTGGCGACGCTGGAAGAAGCCATCGCCAAAATCGATCACGAAACCAAGACCCGCTTCAAGGAAACCTTCGATCATGTTTCCGGCCGTTTGAAAGAAATGTTCCCGCGTCTGTTCGGCGGCGGCACAGCGTATCTGGAAATGACCGGCGACGACCTGCTCAGCACCGGCGTGGCGGTGATGGCGAAACCGCCGGGCAAACGCATCTCCAACATTCATCTGATGTCCGGTGGGGAAAAGGCGCTGACCGCAGTGGCGCTGGTGTTCGCCATCTTCGAACTCAATCCGGCGCCATTCTGCATGCTCGATGAGGTCGACGCGCCGCTCGATGAAGCCAATGTCGGACGCTTCAGCCAGCTGGTGAAAGACATGTCGGAAAATGTGCAGTTTATTTTCATCACCCATAACAAAACCACGATGGAAATTTCCGAGCACCTTACCGGCGTCACCATGCGAGAGGCTGGCGTGTCGCGCACGGTTTCTGTCGATGTCGCCGAAGCCGCCACCATGGCGGCGGTCTGACATGACGCCTTCCATCCACTAGCCGCTTCCCGAACATTATGGAAAACCTGCGCTGGATTCTGTTATTCGCTGGCATCATATTTGTTATTGTGGTGTATGTGGTCAGCCGCCAGCGCCGGCGCGCGCGCGAGGAACAGCAACTGCCGTTTCAGGATGAGCTGCCCGAATTTTCCGCCACCGATGACCTGGACAAGGTGGACGAGGGCGTGGGCAAGGTGCGCATCATCGCCCGTTTTGATGAGCCGGAAATCGATGCGGAAACCGTCAGCGAGCCTGAGGCGCAGGCAGTAGCGACAACGTCGTCGCCGTCAACCACGCAAACGCCGCCGAAACCGCGCCGAAACAAGGCGTCGCAAGACTTGCCCGACGACATTATCACTTTGTTTATTCTTGCGCTGTTCGGCGAAGAAAAATTCACCGGCGACCAGATCAACAGCGCGGCGCGCGCCAGCGGCCTGATGTTTGGCGACATGAATATTTATCATCGTCTGGGTGGCGATGACGCCATTCAGTTTTCACTCGCCAACATGCTCAAGCCGGGCAGTTTTGATCCGGAAAAACTCTACGATATCGAAACCAGCGGCGTCACCCTGTTCATGCAGGCCCGGCTGGTCGACGACGCCGAGGCGGTGCTCGATGACATGCTGCAAACGGCTTACCAGATGAGCGAAATGCTCGGCGGCAAGCTGTGCAATCACCGGCGCGAACCGCTGACAGAGCAGGACGCCAATCGCTATCGCGAGCAAGTCGCCAATCTGACAGCCGACGCCTGAGCGGAACCGGGTGATGGCGGCGTCGGTACAGTCCCGAATTGAAAAACTGCGTGATGAACTGCGTCATCACGCCTATCTATATTATGTGCTTGATCAGCCGGAAATCCCCGATGCGGAATACGACCGCCTGTACCGCGAACTGCAACAGCTCGAACAGCAACACCCCGAACTGATTACCCCGGACTCACCCACACAACGCGTTGGCGACAAGCCGCTCGACGGCTTTCGTCAGGTCAAGCACCAGGTTCCGATGCTGTCGCTGGACAATGTCTTCAGCGAAGAAGAACTGGCGGCGTTCAACAAGCGTATTCTTGACCGGCTCAAGCTGGATGAAAACACCCAACTGGCGTTTGCCGCCGAACCGAAGCTGGACGGCCTGGCCATCAGCCTGACCTACGAGCAGGGTGTGTTGACACTGGGCGCAACGCGCGGCGATGGAGCCACGGGTGAGGATGTCACCGGCAATGTGCGCACGGTGCAGTCGATACCATTGCGCCTGCTGGGAAAAAATATCCCCGAGGTGCTGGAAGTGCGCGGTGAAGTGTTCATGCCCAAAGCGGGTTTTGAAAAACTCAATGCCGAGGCGCGCAAACAGGGCGAGAAAACCTTCGCCAATCCGCGCAACGCAGCGGCGGGCAGCATTCGCCAGCTTGATCCTGCGATTGCAGCCAGTCGTCCCCTCGCCATGTACTGTTACGCGCTTGGCCGCGTCGAAGGCTGGCGGCAACCCGCGACACACAGCAAAACACTGGAACAGTTGCGGCAGTGGGGCTTGCCGGTGTGCCCTGAAATCCGGGTGGTGAAAGGCGTGGAAGGCTGTCTGCAGTATTATCGCGATATTCTGCAACGCCGCGACCAACTGCCTTACGAAATAGACGGCGTGGTGTACAAGGTCGATGAGCTCGCCTTGCAACAGCAACTCGGTTTTGTTTCGCGCGCGCCGCGCTGGGCGATTGCGCACAAGTTCCCGGCGCAGGAAGAAATGACGGTGATTGGAGCGGTCGACTTTCAGGTTGGCCGCACCGGCGCGCTGACGCCGGTGGCGCGACTCAAGCCGGTGTTTGTCGGCGGCGTCACCGTCAGCAACGCCACCCTGCACAACATGGATGAAGTCGAGCGCAAGGATATCCGCATTGGTGATCACGTTATCGTGCGCCGCGCCGGTGATGTGATTCCGGAAGTGGTCAGCGTGATTGCCAGCAAACGCAGCGGCAAGGAAAAGAAAATCCGCCTGCCGAAAAAATGTCCGGTGTGTCATTCCGATGTCGAACGGCTGGAAGGCGAGGCAGTGGCGCGTTGCACCGGTGGTTTGTTCTGCCGCGCGCAACGGGTGGAGGCCATCAAGCACTTCGCCTCACGCAAGGCGATGGACATCGACGGCTTTGGCGACAAGCTGGCCGAGCAACTGGTTGAAGCCGGACTGGTGGAAACGGTGTCGGATATCTACAGACTCACCGCCGAGCAACTCGCCGCGCTGGAGCGCATGGGCGAGAAGTCAGCGCAGAATGTGATTAACGCCATCGACAAAAGCCGCCACGCTGAACTGCCGCGTTTTATCTATGCGCTCGGCATTCGCGAAGTCGGTGAAGCCACCGCCGCCAACCTGGCGCTGGCGTTCCGCTCGATGGACGCCTTGATACAGGCAGATGAAGAGGCGCTGGAACAGGTGCCGGATATCGGCCCGATTGTGGCGCGCCACATCGTCAACTTTTTTCAGCAACAACACAATCGCGATGTGATTGCCGAGCTGCTCGACAAAAACATCGGCGGCATCACTTTTGCGCCTTTGCCCGAGCCGGTCGCACAGGACACGCCGCTGACGGGCAAGACCGTGGTCATCACCGGAACCCTGCCGGGCATGACGCGAGATGAAGCCAAACAGTTGCTTCAAGCCGCCGGCGCCAAAGTCACCGGCAGCGTTTCCGCCAAAACCGATTACCTGCTGGCGGGTGAGAAGGCCGGCTCCAAACTGGCGAAAGCGGAAAAGCTGGGCGTGCAGGTAATCAGTGAAGCAGACCTGCGGGCGATGCTGGGGTAGGTTTTTTCCACAGAGCGCACAGAGTGCACGGAGGGGGTATTGTTTTACCGCAAAGGCGCAAAGGACGCGAAGGTTTTATCCACAGATGAACGCTGATGAACGCAGATTGGTTTCGGTGTCGTTGCTACTGCAGGGAGAAATCTCAAACAGCACGGCCTGTGGCGCGGGATCCCTCGGCTGCGCTCGGGATAACTGGACTGAATACTGGTTGCACGTTTGCAGGAGTGGCTTCAGCCACGAAACCACGATTTCAGATAGGACAGCGTTTGTGGAAAGCGCGATTCGTGGCTGAAGCCACTCCTGCGTAACAACTCCTCCGTGTCCTCTGTGCTCTCTGTGGCAAAAAATCGCGTTATCTGTGGATAAAACCTTCGCGTCCTTTGCGCCTTTGCGGTGAACTATTAAAAGCCGGTGCGTACTACCGCGCACCCACTTTTTTCGCCGGATGCCGGTTGAAGAAGGCGTCCAGTCCGGGGAAGTGTTTGGCGCCGTAGTTTTGTGGCGGGATGCGGCGCAGCAGGCTGAAGTCGTCCATTTTCAGCACGTGTTTCAAACGCGCCTGGTTCTGACCGACTTCATCGACATAGCGGCGTTTGCCGTCAAAGAATGCCTGTTCGTAGTTGTAGGCCTGCTTGAACAGTTTGTTGAGGCGGCCATCCACTTCATTGGCGTAGAAATCGGGGGTTTTTCGCAGCAGGTCTTCGCCGGATTCGTAAATCACTTTTTCGTTGCCGTTTTCGTCGACCTGTACGGCAATGCCGCCGAGCACAAATTCGGGATACAACCGGTCGCGGCATTTTTCCAGATAGCAGCGGTCGGCCATTTGCGCAATCAGGTCGGCGGTGCCGAGCAGGTGGCCGACGCGGTGCATGGTTTTGTCGGACAGGCGAATATTTTCAGGCGCCACTTCATAACCGGTGTAATGCACCATGTTAGCGGAAATTTGTGCATACTCGCCCAGTCCGATTTTATGCAGGTAGCGTTTCAGAAAACTGGCGCTGCGGCTGACATGGGTGAGGGTGTATTCGGCGCCATTGAAATGGTGGTGGTCGGCGACGTGACGGATATAGCCGGAGTCGTGAAACAGCGCGGTAATGACGCCGATCATGGCGCGTTCCGGGCCAAAACGGTGCTCTTCGTCGGTGCTGCGTTCGTGGCCATTAATCAGCCTGGCCATGGCCAGCGACATATCCATGGTGTGCTGTTTGTCGTGGTACAGGGTGTCGCAGGGCAGATAGGACGGATATTGCCCCTCAAACAGGCGTTCACAGTCGGCAAAGGCGCGTTTCAGCGCGCTGCGGTTGAATCTGGGGTAGATGTCGGAAAAGATATCCAGCACTGCCTGACATACTTCCTCGCCATTGGTCAGGTGTACGCTGTTGGTGATATCGTACTCGGAGCGGCGGTTTTTCATCGGGCGGATTCTCAGGGCTGCGGGCGTTGTTGCTACCCCTATATATAGCCGATTCCGGCTGAAATGCCCATCCCGGTCGGGTGGCGATGTGAACCAGTTCAAATTTATTTAACTGCCAGCTTGACAGATGGGAGTTTTATTTGGATAGGTGGTCGAATACGCCGTCCCAGTCCCCGGCGGGCGGATTGTTTCGGAAATGGATGATGCGGTCGAGGTAAATCCGGTAGATCTTGCGCTCCGGATCGGCCTGGCTGAGGGCGAAAATCTCGCGTTCGGCCTCGTCCCAGCGCTGGGCGCGGTAGTGCTTGAGGCCCAGATTGAAGCGCTTCAGGTTCTGGCGAACGGATTTGTCGACGTTTTCCAGCAGGCCCAGCGGCTCGTAGATGGCGACCGGCCGATCCTTGCCCTTGACGCGCACGCGATCCAGTTCGCGGTATTCGTATTCAGGCACGGCGTGGCGGGTGGCTTCGCCGCAAATAATGTCGACGCCGTACACCTTGGTCAGGCTTTCCAGCCGTGAACCCAGGTTGACCGCATCGCCGAGCACGGTGTAATCAACGCGGAATTCCGAGCCCTTGTTGCCCACGTTCATCTCGCCGGTGTTGACGCCGACGCCGATGTTGATTTCCGGCCAGCCGCGGGCGGCAAATTCCGGTTTCAGGCGTTTCATTTCGGCTATCATTTCCATCGCTGCGTTGAGCGCGTGCAGGGCGTGCTGGTCATCCGCCAGCGGCGCGCCCCAGAATGCCATCACCGCATCGCCCATGTATTTGTCGATGGTGCCGCGCTGGTCGTGAATCACTTTGGTAATCGGGGTAAGGAAGCCGTTGATCAGTTCGGTGAGCTGTTTCGGCTCCATGCTTTCGGAAATGGTGGTGAAGCCGCGCACGTCGGTAAACAGCACGCTCATGTCGCGAATTTCACCATCGAGGTTGATGTCGTCCATTTTCCCGCTCATCTCATTTACCAGCTCGGGCGGCACATACTGACCGAACAGGTGCGCCAGCTGGCGCTTGCCCCGGGATTCGACAAAAAAGCCGTAGGTCATTTGCAGCAGATAAATCAGCAGGGTGAGCAATACCGGGGTGGCGATGGGCAGCACCAGATGGTAACTGCTCCAGGCAACCATGTTAATCGTGAGCAACAGGGTGATCACGCCAGCGGCCACCATGGTGCCCCAGATGGCCGACAACAGTGGCAGGACAAAAGTCAGCGCCAGACCCAGCACCAGCAGCATGACAAATTCCAGTCCCAGGGTGTAACCCGGCTGGTGCATGATGCGCTGGTCGAGAATGCCCTCGATGATATTGGCGTGGACTTCGACACCGGGGTAAGCCGCCTGTAACGGCGTGGTTCGCAAATCCCGCAAGCCGGGCGCGCTGGCGCCGAACAGCGCCAGTTTGCCCTGCAGTTTGTCCACCGGCGTGGTGCGGTTGAGGATGTCCACCGCCGGAATATATTCAAAACTTTTTTCTCGGCCGATGTAAGGCACCAGTACGCCGGAGCGGTCATCAACCGGGATGGCGGTGTCGCCGATTTTGACCGACTCAAGGAACAGCTTGCCGCCTTGTCCATTTTCGGATTCGACTTCCAGCTCAATGCGTGGTGAACCCAGCGCCACCCGCGTCACCGCCAGCGCCAGCGATTCGTGCAAGGCGCCATCGTATTCCTGCAACAGTGGCACTCGGCGGAATACGCCGTCCTTGTCAAGCAACGGGTTGTCGAAGAAACCGCCGCTGTAGGCGGCATCCTGCAGAATGGCCAGGTTGGCGGTATAGCCCCTGGGTTTGACGAACGGAATGCGGCCCTTGATGTCTTTGGTCAGCTTGGCCACCGGCGGCGGCAGCTTGCCAGTGAAGGTTCCAGTGTCCATCACAAAGCCGAGCACGGTTTTGCGGTTTTCCAGGCTGCGTGTGAAAATTTCGTCTCGTTTCAGTTTGGGGATGGCCTTGCGGTATTCCTGAATAAAGCGTTCATCGTTTTTTAGTGGGCCGCTGGCCATTTGCTCCAGCAGTTGCGCGCCGGCATCGAGGTCGGCTTCGGCGAATACAATATCGAAGCCCAGCACGTCGATATGGTAATAATCAAACAGGTTGTCGTTGATTGTTGCCAGAATGTCGCGGTTCCACGGCCAGCGTCCAATTTCACCGAGGGATTTTTCATCAATATCAACAATCACCACGCGTTGCTCGTCCTTTTTCGGCAAGGTAAGCTTCAGGCGTGTGTCGTAGGACAGGTTTTCCAGGGTTTGCAAAATCGGCATCGGCAGTATGCCGCCAACGTGCAGCAAAAACACAATGGTCAGAGCAATGCTCAGGACATAGCGGATGATACGCTGTATTTCCAAGATGGTTCCCTGTGATGCCGGGCGGTGATGCGCCGCCCTTGTTATTATTTGTTTTTGTCTTGCCTGAAAATAGCAAATAACCTGTGTGAAAGCCATGAATGCGCCGGAAACAGCCAGTTGCAGCACGATTTTTTGTAGAATAGGCCATCTTTCCTGTAACTGACTGAACGAGACAACCGTGGCAGACACATCATCCGCATCCCGCTTGCTGCTGGGCGTCAACATTGATCACATCGCCACCCTGCGACAAGCGAGGGGTACGCCTTATCCCGATCCGGTGGCGGCGGCGCTGCTGATCGAAGACGCCGGCGCTGACAGCATCACCTTGCATTTGCGCGAAGATCGTCGTCATATTCAGGATGACGATGTGTTTTTGTTAAAGCAGCAGATGCGCACGCCAATGAATCTGGAAATGGCGGTTACTGATGAAATGCTGGGCATCGCCGGGCAGGTAAAGCCGCAATATTGCTGCCTGGTGCCGGAGCGGCGTGAGGAGTTGACCACCGAAGGCGGGCTGGATGTCGCCTCGCAGCAGAACGTAATCAGCCAGGCCTGCGCCAGACTCGCGGATGCTGGCGTACGCGTATCATTGTTCATTGACGCGGACAAAAAGCAGATAGATGCGGCGGTGGCCTGCGGCGCGCCGGCAATCGAATTGCACACCGGGCATTATGCGGATGCTGAAGACAGCCGCGAACAAAGCCGCCTGTTGCAAAAAATACACGAGTGCAGTCACTATGCGAATGAGGCGGGCTTGCAGGTCAATGCCGGGCATGGCCTGAATACCGACAACCTCGCCGCTATTGCCGCCATACCCGAAATTGTTGAACTCAATATCGGCCATGCAATTGTCGCCGATGCGCTGACGCTGGGGCTGGAAAAAGCCGTGCAGGAATACATGCGCATCATGGCGGAGGCGAGGATTTAACGCCGACGCAGGGTTTTTATCCGCAAATGCACGCCAATTTACGCAAATGATTTTTGCCACAGCGCTCACAGAGAACACGGAGGATGGGCAAAGCCAGCGCAAAGTCGCGGAGGCGCGAAGGCCGCAATGTTTTTTGGGTGGTGGTGTCATTTCGACTGAAAGGCTAAATCCTACGTAACGCGATCTGTCGTACAAGACCCTTCGGCTGCGCTCGGGATGACAGATCTGAATAGTGTCTGCTTGCTCGTTGCAGGTGTGGCTTCAGACGCGAAAATACGGTTTCAGCCAGCATAGCGCCTGCGGAAAGTACGATTCGTGACTGAAGCCGCTCCTGCAAAAAATCCTCCGTGTTCTCTGTGAGCTCGGTGGCAAAAAAATCACTTGCGTTTATTTGCGCGCATCAACCCCACAGTTCAGCGATGTTTAGTTGCTGTACACGTTCGATTTCCTGTATGACATTTGCGCAAAGCCAGTCAAGCTGCTCTGTCTGTTGTGTGTCGATGGCTTTCTCGAAACACTTGACTGCCTCACGCAGGGCCGGGGTGGCGCAGTAGCGTGTTGCGCCATGTAATGTGTGCACTTCATGTTTTAATGCCTTGATGTCGTCGCCAGCCAGCGCGCTGTCGATGGCCTGTTTTTTTGCCGGCAACTCCTTGAGCAGCATGTCCAGCATTTCCTGCGCCAGCTCGATATTGCCGGCGCTCATCGTCATGGCTTCATTTTTGTCATACACATCAGCATGGTTGGTTTGACTGGATGGGTGGGCCGTCTCGGTGGCGACCTGTTGCTGCGCATCCGACCACTTTGTAATCAGGTTTCTGACCTGTTGTTCGCTGATGGGTTTGATTAACACATCATCCATGCCGCACTGTTGCGCTTTGCTGATTTCCTGCGGCATGGCGTTGGCGGTAAGCGCAACGATGACGGGCTGGTGTATTTGCTCTCCCAATGCGCGGATTTGTGTGGCGCATGCGTAACCATCCTGATCGGGCATGTGTAAATCCATGAAGACAATGTCAAAGTTATGCTGCTGCGTCAGCTGCACAGCCTCCTGTCCGGATTGGGTGGCGCTGACTTCCATACCGGCCTTTTGCAGAATGATGGTCGCCAGTTTGAGATTGGTTGCATTGTCATCGACGATGAGGAACTTGAGCCTGTTTGTAATCGGCGTCGGTGATTCAAGCGCCTGATGATCCAGCGAGCTGGCGATATGGGTCGGCTGGTTGAGCAGCTTGTCCAGTATCGGGTAGATTCTGTCGCGGTGAGTTGAGCGCGTCAGCACCGTATTGACGCCGGTTTGCTCCAGTTGTTGCAGGATGGTTTCATCCTGGCTGCTGCATATCACCATGATAGGTTTGTCCGTCGCCTGTTGTAGCTGCGAAATCGTAGCGGTGAAATCCTGTTTCAGATCTTCCAGCGTCAGGCTGAGAATATAGAGGTCGACTTTCATTTCAAACGCACTGCCATCGGCAATGCTGCGATGGCTGAATTCCCTGATGGTGCAGCCCCAGCGGAACAGCATGCTTTTGCAGGCCTTGCGCGTTAGGTAGTTTTCATCAATGAGGCCGATGACCTTGTTAAACGGCGCCTTTTGTTGCTGGCCGCTGTGCGGTGAGACAACAGCGGGCAGGGTAAACCAGAAAGTCGAGCCTTCGCCGGGCGTACTGTCAAAACCGATTTCACCGCCCAGAAGCTGGGTAAGCTTGCGTGAGATCACCAGCCCGAGACCGGTGCCGCCAAAGCGCCGGGTGATGCTGGAGTCGGCCTGGGTAAAAGCCTTGAACAGGTTGGATTTGTCGTTGGCGTCCAGTCCGATGCCGGTGTCGGCAACCACGATTCGGATAAATTCCTGGTTGAAGGGGCTGGTTTCGATGTGCACATACACATAGCCCTGCTCGGTAAACTTGACAGCATTGCCGATCAGGTTGGTGAGGATTTGCTGTACGCGCAGGCTGTCGGATACCAGCAGGGAAGGCGTGGCTTCGTGCAGATCATAGAACAGCTCAATGCCTTTGGCCTGTGCGCCTGGCGTCAACAGCGTAATAATATTCTCGACAATCTCAATCAGGTCACAATCATCCTTGTAGATATCCAGCTTGCCGGATTCGATTTTGGACAGATCCAGAATTTCCTCGATAATGGTCAGCAGGTTGCGTGATGATTCGGTGATGACGGTTGCATATTCATGCTGGTGCGCGTCAAGTTCGGTATTTTCCAGCAACTCGGCAAAGCCGATGATGCCCGACAGCGGGGTGCGAATTTCATGACTCATGTTGGCGAGAAATTCGGACTTGGCCTTGCTGGCCTGAACCGCATTGCTGCGCGCAATGTCCAGTTCGGCATTGCGTTCTTCCAGCTCCAGCAGGGTTTCCTGCAATTCACTGGTGAATTCGGTGATGCGCGATTCCATATCAGTCTGTGCGATTTTCAGTTCATCCACCATCTGATTGACACAGGCTTCCAGTACGCCCAGCTCCGCAGGCGCATCCAAATCCAGCCTGGTATTGAGGTCGCCGGAGGCAATGTTCTTGACCGCACTGGTCAGTTTCTGGATTGGCTCGGCAATCTGCCGGCTGATGCGTGTGGCGACGTAGATGCTCAGCACAAGGATGGCCAGCGACAGCAGGGCGCCCTTGATAATGGTTTCCGACTTTTTGATATTGCTGTAGTGATTGTTGATGGTGAGGTATACATTACCCAGCACCTGCCGATTGCCGACGCGGTTATCATCATAGTCTGACAGTGAATCGGTAGTGGATATAACCGGCTGCTGGACAGTGATATTTTCATTTTGCAGAAAACTGACATGCCACGGCGGCGGGGTGGCTATCTCATCATTCAGGTTGATGATGGTGCTTCCGTGGTTGTCTTCAATCTTGATGTTGACAATATCCTTGTCAGCAAGGATTTGCTCAAGGCTGCGGCTCAGCTCATCGGTGTTGCCGGTATACAGCGCGTATTCTGAAATCGAGGCCAGTTGGACTGCTGTTGAACGCGCATGATCCCGCAGGTTTTCAGAAATTTGATGCAACTGGGAAACTGTAAAATAAATACTCAGACTGACAGCGGTGAGCACCACCGGAAGCAGCGCAAGCATCAGCAGTTGCTGGCGAATACTCCAGTTCTTCATCTGGCTTCACCCTTGTTAATGCCTTCGCGGATACGGCTTGCATCCGGCAGATCGAGTTGCAGCGCATTGCTTACCTGGTGATTGATATAAACACTGTAGTCGCGGGGATACAGGCGGCCAGGTTTGAGTCTGCCAGTGCGAAGATAAGACTGCACAAGATGCGTAACCTGCGAGGCAAGTTGTTCAGGTGTTGAGTGCAGGGCCGCCAGAGCGCCGGCATTGACAAAGGAGCGGGAAAACCCGATCAGGGGTATGCGCCTGCGATAGGCCTGCAGCAAGATGGTTTTGACAGTTTTCTGGTTGTAGATTTCCCTGTCAGGCAGGGCCAGGATGATATCGCTGTCGAGAGAGCGCGCAAGCAGGGCGGCCAGTGATTCATCAGCTTGCTTGAGATGGAACCGAAGCGTCAGCTGATGCTTGCTGGCGCATTGTTGCAAGGGCTCGCGCATCTTGTCATTGCTGGCCATGATGCTGACCGTCTGGATGTTGTCTGACAGGTTTTTAATCAGCAGGAATTGCCGGCATAGCGGTTGCTGGATGACCAGCACGGTTTTGTCAGCGCTGTTTTTCAGATCCGGCGCTGAGGTGGCAATGGCAATGATGTTTTGATTGGGGAACTGTTCAACAATATCATGTGACAGCTGATTGCCCAGCGTGATAACAACATCGGCGTTTTTGAGAATGGATAATGTGCTTTTGTCAACATCCAGTACTGCGCTGTCAATGCCGCGCTCAATCAACTGTTGACTGATTCGGGTTGCAATCTGGTACAGCGTTGGCTTGTCCGACGAGGCGGCAATGATAATGTCGCCCTTGTTTGCAGCCAGTGCGGCGTTTGTCAGCAAGCTGATGAACAGGCATAGCGCGGCAAATTTCTGTATCAGGTATTTCAAAGCGGTCGGCCTGTATTCCGGCGATTACCTGTGGTTGAGACGGAATTCAATGAAAGCGGCAAGATTTTGCTCGACTTCCGAGCTGTCGACCACTGCGGTGGCGTCATAGTCCTGGTATGCGCCAAGGATGTTTTGCAGCACCAGCGACAGGCTGAAGTCGTTGCTGTTGCTGCGCCACTTGCGCGACAGCCTCATGTCCGCCTTGCGATACCCGCCGGTGTTGCGGCGGCCCTGCAGGCTGGTGGAGCGATTGGTGTCCAGCCACGCCATGTCGCCGACACAAAAAAAGCTGAGGCTGCCGGCATAGTGCTCGTTGAAGCGGTGCATCAGCAGCATGGAAACCGTGTAGTCCGGCGCCGACTGGCGGAATTCCTTGGCGGATTGCTGCAGGCGGCTTTCAGGAAAGGTGGGTGGCGAGGCGTCAGCCGGGTTGTATTCCGCGTTGATGCGAACCGATGAGGCATTGAGAATGATATGGGTATCGGTAGTGACGAAAACGTTCAGTTCCAGTTCAACGCCCCTGATCGTCGTGTCGATGAGATTGTCAAAAACCTCAACTTCGTTGGCGCCGCCTGGTATCAACTCGTCCGGCGACGGCTCCCGCCGGATGTCGATGATATCGGTAATGGTGTTATCGAACAGCCTTGCGCTCAGGGTGATGTCATCATCCAGAAATCTGCCGTAATAGCCCAGCTCGCGCGCAACAATGTGTTCATTTTCCAGCTGTGCCCTGGCGCCAAGAATATCCGACAGCAGGGTGACGCTGAACGGTATGTTTGTCGGCGCTGGCGAGGTGATATTGGCGACGCCGGTAACATCAGCAGTCAGCTTGATATCGGCAAACTGTTCCGCCAGAAACAGGGTGCGGATCGCTTCTGAATAACTGGCGCGGAAGGTGTGGTGGCGGCTGGCCTTGATAAGCGCGCTGGCGCGAGGTAAAAAGGCGCTGCCAACAATGTCGCTTTTTTCCCATAGCAGGCCGAGGTTGAGATTGAGCCTGTCAGTCAGCCGGGTTTCGATGTTGTTAAACAAACGATAAATATTGCGCGATTTGTCGTCATTGCTGTTGAAATAAAACGCCGAGTTGCCAATGTCACGCTGAATGCCGCCGCCCCATATCATCCGGAAACCATTGTCGGATACATAATAATGTGTGGCTTCAAGATTATGCCGCTGCGCCTTGTAGCTTTTGTCGGTGGTGAAATCAAATGGGTCAATCGTCACCGATCCGGTAATGCCGGCATTGGTCGGTTGGCCCAGCGCAATCAGGATGTCATCGGTAATCGGGAAGGGGTCAAACGCGATGTGGCTGCTGTAGGCGTCGGTTTTGTCGAACAGATTGTAGTAATACTGAAGTTTGAGCGAGTTATTGTCATCGAGAATGTTTTCATACCGAAAAAACTGGTAGGCGGATATGTTTTCGATGTCCCGGTCGGTTGTAAATGACGTCGGACGCACACCGCCGCGCGCCTGTTGTATTGAACGGCTGTAACCGCCTTGATAGGTAAGCAGTTGCTGTTCGTTCAGTTGAAAGTCAAACCGGTAATCAATGACATTGGAGCCAACATCGTCGCGAACCGGCATATCGTTTACCCCGTCCTGACCGTCATCGTTGTAGCTGGTGAGGGTGACGCGATAATCCAGATCTTCTCCCTGTTCGGCAAAGCGGTAAGTGATGTCGCGAATACCGTGACTGCCCACATTGCTGCGCACAAAATAACCGGCGTCTTCCGCCGCTAGCCGGGTGATGATGTTGATTACCGCCAGAAACGAATTGGAGCCGTAGGAAGAAGCGTTGGGGCCGCGAATCACTTCAATGCGTTCGATGTCGTCGACATTGACCGGCACATTGTTCCAGTTGACGCCGCCCAGCACCGGTTCATAAATCGAACGGCCATCAATCAACACCTGCATTTGCCGCGAGTACTGGTTGCTGTGACCATGATAGGCGACCACGGTGCGAGGTTCGTCACCGTGTTCATTCACTGAATGGCCGACCAGCATGCCGGGCACAAAGCGCAGTAAATCCGGGATGTTTCTCGCGCCCGAAGCCTCGATCATCTCCCGGTTGATGGTGGTGACCGCAATCGGCGCTTCGGATACCGGCTGTTCAAGCCGGCTGGCGGACAGCACAACGGGAATCTCGAAAAACATGTCATCCTCGTTGTCGCCGGCGCGAGCCGTGTGTGACAGGCACAATGGCAGGCTTATGAGTAAAAATATCGGGGTTTTCATTGCAGTCCTGACCATCATGGCCCAGATAATAATGTAAAAATATAAACGTATATAACTAACTGATATACTGTCACATTCTAGCAGTTCGGCGCCAGCCGGACAGCTTGCGGTTTTTGACAAGTGATAAATATGAAAACGAACGATTATCCCACCCTGGCTGACACGGTCGGCAACACCCCCCTGATCCGCCTGCAGCGCATGACCGTGCCCAACCACAACACCATCCTGCTCAAGCTGGAAGGCAACAACCCGGCCGGCTCGGTGAAAGACCGCCCGGCGATGAACATGATTACCAAGGCGCAGCAGCGCGGCGATATCCAGCCCGGCGACACCCTGATTGAAGCCACCAGCGGCAACACCGGCATCGCTCTGGCGATGGCGGCGGCGGTGATGGGTTACCGCATGATACTGATTATGCCGGACAACATGAGCGAAGAGCGCCGCGCGGCGATGAAAGCCTACGGCGCCGAGCTGATTCTGGTCAGCCAGGAAGCCAGCATGGAAGGCGCGCGCGATCTCGCCGCCGAGATGCAGGCCGAAGGCAAGGGCATCGTGCTCGACCAGTTCAATAACCCGGACAATTCCGAAGCGCATTACCTGACCACCGGCCCCGAAATCTGGCGGCAAACCAATGGCCGCATCACCCATTTTGTCAGCTCGATGGGCACCACCGGCACCATCATGGGCACATCGCGTTATCTCAAGGAAGTGAAGCCGGATATCACTATCGTCGGCGTGCAGCCGGAAGAGGGCGCCCGCATCCCCGGTATCCGCCGCTGGCCCGAAGCCTATCTGCCCGGCATTTTTGACGCCAAGAATGTCGATATGACAATTGATGTTGGCCAGTCGCTGGCGGAACAAACCACGCGCGAGATGGCGGCGAAAGAAGGCGTGTTTTGCGGCGTTTCCTCCGGCGGCGCGCTGGCGGCGGCGCTGCAACTGGCCGAAAACGTGGAAAACGCCACCATTGTGTCTATCGTCTGCGACCGTGGCGACCGTTACCTGTCTACTGGCGTGTTTCCCGCCTGAACATGATGCAAGCCGATAAAGCCAGACCGCGGCGACGCCGCCGCAAACGGATTCCCGATACCATCGTTGAAGCCCGCATCGAAACCCTGTCGGACGATGGCCGCGGCATCGCGCATGTCGACGAGCGCACCGTGTTTGTCAGCCAGGCGCTGCCTGGCGAAGTGGTGCGCTTTCAGTACACGCGCTACAGCAACAAACTGACCGAAGCCAAAGTGGCGGAAGTGGTCGAGGCCTCGCCCGACCGCGTCGAAGCGCGCTGCCCTGTGTTTGGCGTCTGCGGCGGCTGCAACCAGCAGCATATCGACCACGACGCGCAAATTGCAATCAAGCAACGCGCGCTGCTGCAACAACTGGAGCGCATCGGCAAGCTGCAACCTGAAACCGTGCTGCCGCCGCTCACCGGCCCGGTCTGGCAATACCGCCACAAGGCGCGCCTCGGTGTGCGTTATGTCGCCAAAAAAGACAAGGTGCTGGTCGGCTTCCGCGAACGCGGCTCCTCGTTTATCACCGACACCCCGCGTTGCGAGATATTGCACCCGAGCGTCGGCGGCATCCTCGATGAACTGTCGGTATTGATTGGCGGCATGCAGGCCAGACAACACATTCCGCAAATCGAGGTTGCGGTCGGCGACAACCAGACCGTGCTGGTGTTCCGTCATCTGGTCGAACTGGAGCAGGGCGACCGTGAGCGGTTGCAAGTCTTTGCGGAACAACACAACATTGTGTGCCTGCTGCAGGCGGGCAAACCCGACCAGCTCGAAGCGCTGCATCCCGCCAATCCGGAGCCGCTGTATTACCGCATTGACGACAACAGCATCCGCATCGAATTTGCGCCCGCCGACTTTACCCAGGTTAACCCCGAACTCAACCGCAACATGCTGGCGCAGGCCATCGAACTGATGCAGCTTGAAGCCGATGATGAAGTGCTTGACCTGTTCAGCGGCCTCGGCAATTTTTCATTGCCCATGGCAAAACGCTGCAAGTCAGTCACCGGCGTCGAAGGCGCAGCCAGCATGGTCAAAAAAGCGCGCGACAATGCCGCGCTCAACCACATCGAAAACGCCAGCTTCGTCTGCGCCGATTTATACAGCGATGAAATTACCTATGCCCCGTGGTTGAAGCAACCGTTCAACAAAGTCCTGCTCGACCCGCCACGCTCCGGCGCAGCCGAAATCATACCCCTGCTGGTGAAAAACCAGCCCGAAAGAATTGTGTACGTTTCCTGCCACCCGGCCACCCTCGCGCGCGATGCCGGCATGCTGGTCAATGACTACGGTTACCGTTGCGTCAGCGCTGGCATAATGGACATGTTCCCGCACACCGCGCATGTGGAATCGATAGCAGTGTTTGAGAAATAGGTGGGGAGGTTTGTTACCACAGAGCAGTTGTGTTGAAAGTCAACCCGCATCCACATATTGCCAGGGCGTTTGGTTCTTGACCATCGTGTTGAGTGTCACCAGCAACTTGCGCATGCAAGCCGTGATGGCCACCTTGAACGGT
>JALWPK010000256.1 GCA_026995045.1 Gammaproteobacteria bacterium
ACATAAAAGGGTGAATGTCCAATTCCTCCGCCACATCCTTGACCTGGACCCCCGGCAGATGACTGAGCCTCACCGCCGTTACCTTGAATTCCTCACTGTACCGATTGACCTTTCTCGACCCCTTGATTCTTGGCATTTGCCACCTCCTTTTTCGTTACATGGAGGTGTCAACTTTTTTGGGGGATGTTTAACGGTCGGATGCAGCAATTTGTTAGCTGATTCTTTATAGCTCGAGACCGACATGACGAAACTCCGAAACATAGAATAGAGACGTTTCTGGGTACAATACATTACCCATGGTTAGTTTTGTTATTGTAGAAGTAAATTAGAACCAACAGCCCCGCCATTGAATTTAAGACATTGTGCAAATTCGCCAGCTTATAGGAGTCATGTCGTTGATGTTTAACCGCATTGTGCTCTCGCCACCAATCCGGATTCTTCTTATCCTTCCAATTTATCCATGGCGTTAATACGAGACCATATCTAGGTATCTTTACCTGCATGGCCGAAAAAGTAGGAAAGCGTGTGGCGAGCACACGTCGATAGTGGTCAATATTTTTCGCCTTACTGTCCCGCTTGACGGCTCGACATAACTTTTTCGCGATCACATCCACCTCAGAACCAGCAGATAAAAATATCTTTACCAACTCCATAGAATAGGTGTTGAAGTTGTCATTCGTGAATTCCACATACCTAGATAATCTTGCGACGTCTGACTCAAGCGCAAGATAGTAGTTCCAATACTTCGGCGGCGATGATTCTTGAATGCTCATTATATTCAGCTAACGAGCCTGTCGAAAAACCCCATTTCGAAGGCATGGCCCGTGTGATTTTGTCGATTGTTTTTGGCCGTTCATTTTAGAGACGCCGACTCCCTACCCTTGTCTTTACTATGGCGCCTATTCACGCTCACCCAGTCTTTCGGGTGGCATTTTATCCATATCCCCATCCATAGCGGTGTATCTTCAGCATGTTGTGCAGCGCCATCATCAGCTTCCACTGCCCATCCACCTTGCGCTTGCCGCGGTAGCTGAACCGTTTTATCCCGATCCCATCCGTGATGTGGCCGAATACCGGCTCCACCGTGCCAAGGCGTTGACTGTAGATATGGCGACCCTTCAGGCTGTCAATCTTGCGCTTCATGCGCTCAATAACGCCTGCTTTCCGCTCCGCCGTGATGTCCAGCGCCACGTTGATCTGACGTGGTGTTTTCTGCTGTTCGTTTCTCAGGCAACGTTTGCGCATGCCGCAGTTTGCACAGTCATTCTCGTAAGCCTGAAACTGCATGAACCAGTGGTGGCCAATGCGGGCGCGCCTAGCCTTCAGCCATAGGGCCTTGCCTGCCGGACATCGGCAGGTGCCCTTGCTTTGATCGATCTGGAAGTCATCGCGGGTAAAGCGCGCTTTTTCCTTGCGCCGGTTTCTTTCCCTGGCCGTCTTGTAGTCCTTGAAGCGCGGGTCGCGTGAGCGAAAGCCGGTGTCGGCGATGTAGGCATCTATTTTTTCATCTTCCAGATACTGCAGTGTGGTTTCATTGTGGTAGCCCGCATCGGCGGTAATCTTGGTTTTCTTCAGCCTGCGCCGTGTCTCTTGACTGCCGCGCCGGAAGGTCTTTCTGATACCTTCGAGGATGGGCGGAATCAGGCCATGTTCCTGGCCCTGGCCGAAGGCCTCTGCATGGACCACAACCTGGTGTTTGCTGTCCACCGCGGCAACGCCGGTGTAGCCCTGGATCACGCCATGGCCGGTTTTCATTTTGGCGCTTTCATTGTCGGTGATGTTGCTTTTGATTACTCGCCCACTGACGCCGGTGCGTTCATGCTCGGTCTCGATGAAGCGCTTGATCTTGCGCGAGGCGGCACGCAGTTTCCTGATCTGCTCGCGTTCCCGCTCGTGGATTTCAGGCTGTCGCTCGGCCATGTCCTGTTCCTGGTGGCGCTTGAGCATGCGCCTGACTGCCCGGTCAATTTTCTGGCGCTTCTTTTTCAAGTCGGCATGGGTGCCGCTCCATTCCTTCGAGGCGTTGGAGGGCAGTTTGCAGCCGTCGATGGCAAACATGTCCTTGCCGATCAGGCCCAGCTGATCGCAGATCAGTACAATCTGGCTGAACAGGTCGCTGATTGCCTCTGGCGAACGGGAGATGAAATCGGAGATCGTGCTGTGATCGGGCCGCAAGTCCGCGGACAGGGCCATGAAGATGATGTTTTCCCGGCACAGGGCTTCGATGCGGCGACTGCTGGTGACGCCTTTGGCATAGGCCAGGATGATAATCTTCAATAACAGTCTGGGGTCATAGGCCGGGCGGCCGTTGTCGTCGTTGCGGTAGTATTGGTCGAAGGCACTCAGGTCGAGCTCTTCATCGATCAGCCAGGAGAGTGAGTGCTCGAAGCTGCCGGGCAGGATTTGCTTCTCGTAGGACACGGGAATCATCTTCATTTGATCGTAGTTGTAGTCTACGTATCGCGCCATGGTCCTTACCCCTCACCTCATTTGTTGTCCCTGCAATTTTATAGAGTTTTGGGGTTTTTCGACAGCCTCAACG
>JALWPK010000257.1 GCA_026995045.1 Gammaproteobacteria bacterium
ACTCCCCGCGATGCTCCTGTACCAGTCGTACAGCACGCTCACGGACCTCAGGTGAAAACTTGTTTGACTTGTTCATGGCTCCATTCTCTCAAAAGTTGGAGCCTCCTCAAAACCCGGGGCGGTTCAACTAGGGAATTTGAAAGCTCATTAACTGATAAAATCGGCAAGTTGTGTAGCCGTATTCTTAGGGAGTCGGTATGATATATCGGTGTTTATTATGATGTCCATGTAACTAGGTGTTGAGGTGCTAAAAAAACCTGCTTATGCTTGCGGGCAAGCGAGTGAGGGCGGCCTTTTTTGCCTTCTTTTTTGTGGCTGTAGATTTAAATCGCAGGAGCGATTTAAAATGCGCTTGCACTGCCTGAAGGGTGGATTGCAGGGATGTAATCCATACAAAAAAGAAGGTCGCCTGCAGGCGAAACCAACAACATCAACAAATAAATCAACTGGCCGATAGCACTACAACCTGCACAGCTTGTGTCGGGAGATTCCATCCTTAGGTCCATAAACGCTATATCCCTGTAGCACTACTGCCACGTCGCTATCGCTCCTCGCAATGACATATATGAACGGGTTTCTTCTCATGGGCGGAAGGATTAGTCAGGCCATGTAATCATTTCACGGCCAGCAGGAGGTCATGCCTCAAAACCGTCATCCACCCCAAAATCCACCCCGATTCCCTTCCCCCGCCATAAACGCTAAAATCCGCCCTCCATAGCCAACGTAGCCACACCCATGTCCAGTAGCGCCCACGCCAGTCTTTTACCCGCCCTGTTACAGCAACGCATCCTGATTCTGGATGGCGCCATGGGCACCATGATCCAGCGCCACAATTTGCAGGAGGCGGATTATCGTGGCGAGCGTTTCGCCGACTGGGAATCGGATCTCAAGGGCAATAATGACCTGCTGGTGCTGACCCAGCCGCAGATTATTCGCGATATTCACACTGCCTATCTGCAGGCGGGCGCGGATATCATCGAAACCAACACGTTCAACGCCACCACGGTGGCGATGGCCGATTACAACATGGAGTCGTTGAGCTACGAGATTAACGTGGCCGCGGCGCGGCTGGCGCGCGAGGCCTGTGATGCGGTGGAAACCGATGACCGGCCGCGTTATGTCGCCGGCGTGCTGGGGCCGACCAACCGCACCTGCTCGATTTCGCCGGATGTGAACGACCCCGGTTTTCGCAACATCACTTTTGAAGAACTGCGCCAGGCCTATACCGAATCGACCCGTGGGCTGATTGAGGGCGGCGCGGATATTATTCTGATTGAAACCATTTTCGACACGCTCAACGCCAAGGCGGCGATTTATGCGGTGCAGCAGGTGTTCGACGAGGATGGCGTCGAACTGCCGATCATGATTTCCGGCACCATCACCGACCAGTCCGGCCGCACCCTCACCGGGCAGTTGACCGAAGCGTTTTACAACTCGTTGCGTCACGCCAAACCAATATCATTTGGCCTGAACTGCGCGCTGGGTCCGGATTTGCTGCGCCAGTATGTGCAGGAGCTGTCGCGCATTTCCGAAACATACGTGTCGGCGCATCCCAACGCCGGTCTGCCGAATGAAATGGGCGGCTATGATCTCGGCCCGGATGAGATGGCGACAGCGATTGCCGAGTGGGCCGACAGCGGTTTTTTGAACATTGTCGGCGGTTGTTGCGGCACCACGCCGGATCATATCAGCGCGATTGCCAATGCGGTTGCCGGCAAGGCGCCGCGCAAGCTGCCCGAGCTGCCGGTGGAATGCCGCCTGTCCGGACTGGAGCCGTTTAATATTGGCGAGGATTCCCTGTTTGTGAATGTGGGCGAGCGCACCAATGTCACCGGCTCGGCCATGTTCAAGCGGCTTATCAAGGAGGAAAACTACGAGGAAGCCCTGTCGGTGGCGCAGCAGCAGGTGGAGAACGGCGCGCAGATCATCGACATCAACATGGATGAGGGCATGCTCGATTCGCAAGCGGCGATGGTGCGTTTTCTGAACCTGATTGCCGCCGAGCCGGACATTTCGCGCGTGCCGGTGATGATTGATTCCTCCAAGTGGGACATCATCGAAGCCGGCTTGCAATGCATCCAGGGCAAGGGCGTGGTCAACTCGATTTCGCTGAAAGAAGGCGAAGACAAGTTTATCGAACACGCGGTCAAGGTGATGCGCTATGGCGCCGCAGTAATCGTGATGGCCTTCGACGAGGACGGCCAGGCCGACACCTACGAGCGCAAGGTCGAAATTTGCACCCGCTCCTACATGGTGCTGACCGAAAAGGTCGGCTTTCCGCCGGAAGATATTATTTTTGACCCCAACATCTTCGCCGTCGCTACCGGCATTGAAGAACACAACAACTACGCGGTCGATTTCATCGAAGCCACGCGCACCATCAAGCAAATCCTGCCGCATGCGCTGGTGTCGGGCGGTGTGTCCAATGTGTCGTTCTCGTTCCGTGGCAACAATCCGGTGCGCGAGGCGATTCATTCGGTGTTCCTGTATCACGCCATCAAGGCCGGCATGGACATGGGCATCGTCAACGCTGGCCAGTTGGCGGTATACGATGATTTGCCGGCGGAACTGCGCGAGGCGGTGGAAGATGTGATTCTCAATCGCCGTGATGATGCAACCGATCGCCTGCTCGACATTGCGCCCAATTATGCCGGCGATGGCATGCAGGCGGACAGCGGCAAGGACATGGCCTGGCGCGAACTGCCGGTGAACGAGCGCCTGGCGCACTCGCTGGTCAAAGGCATCACGGACTTTATCGACGAAGACACGGAAGAAGCCCGCCAGCAAGCCAAGATTCCGCTGCATGTGATCGAAGGCCCGTTGATGGACGGCATGAACATCGTCGGCGACCTGTTCGGCGCCGGTAAAATGTTTTTGCCGCAGGTGGTGAAATCCGCGCGCGTGATGAAAAAAGCCGTGGCCTATCTGATGCCGTACCTGGAAGCGGAAAAACAGGAAGGCGACTCGCAAACCAACGGGAAAATTTTAATGGCGACGGTGAAGGGCGATGTGCACGACATCGGCAAAAACATTGTCGGCGTGGTGTTGCAGTGCAACAACTATGAAGTGATTGACCTCGGCGTGATGGTTCCCGCCGAAACCATTCTGGCGGAAGCCAAAAAACACGATGTCGACATCATCGGCCTGTCCGGCCTGATTACACCCTCGCTGGATGAAATGGTGCACATGGCGTCGGAAATGCAGCGCCTCGGCATGAGCATTCCCCTGTTGATTGGCGGCGCCACCACCTCGCGGATTCACACCGCAGTGAAAATCGACCCACAGTATGACCATGCCGTGGTCTATGTGCCGGACGCCTCGCGCGCGGTTGGCGTGGCCGGCGAACTGCTCAGCGAAGACCGCACCGAAGACTATGTCGCCGCCATCAAGCAGGAATACGCCGACATGCGCGAGCAACGCGCCAACCGCACCTCCACCCGCAAAACCTTCACCCTGCAACAGGCGCGTGACAACCGGTTTCAATTTGACTGGGAAAACTACACCCCGCCGAAACCGTCGTTTACCGGCATCAAGGTGTTCGATGACTATGCCTTGCAGGAACTCGCCGACTACATCGACTGGACGCCGTTTTTCCACGCCTGGGAGCTGGCGGGCAAGTATCCGAAAATTCTCGATGATGAAGTCGTTGGTGAGGAAGCGCGCAAGCTGTACAACGACGCCCAGGCGATGCTGAAAACCATCGTCGAGGAAAACTGGTTGCAGGCCAGGGCGGTGATTGGTTTTTTCCCCGCCAACAGCATCGGCGATGACATCGAACTGTACGCCGACGATGAGCGCAGGGAAGTGCAACAGGTATTGCTGCACCTGCGCCAGCAAATGGCCAAGCCGAAGGATCGCCCCAACTATTGTCTGGGTGATTACATCGCGCCCAAAGACTCGGGCAAGGCGGATTACATCGGCGCTTTCGCGGTCACCGCCGGCATTGGCATCGACGAACATGTCGAACGCTTTGAAAAAGACCATGACGACTACAACAGCATCATGCTGAAAGCGCTGGCCGACCGCCTCGCCGAAGCCTTTGCCGAGCGCATGCACCAGCGCGTGCGCAAGGAGTTATGGGGCTACGCGCCGGATGAAAACCTTAGCAACGAGGAATTGATCAAGGAAGCCTACCAGGGCATCCGCCCGGCGCCGGGCTACCCCGCCTGCCCGGACCATCGCGAAAAAGGCAAACTGTGGCGGCTGATTCAGCCGGACGCCAACATTGGCCTCACGCTCACCGAAAGCTACGCCATGTTCCCGACCGCAGCGGTGTCGGGTTGGTATTTCTCGCACCCCGATGCGCTGTACTTCGGCATCGGCAAAATTCAGCAGGATCAGGTGGAAGACTACGCCGCTCGTGGAGGCGGTGAACTCAACGAAGTGAAACGCTGGCTGGCGCCGGTGATTGCGGATGAATGAAGTGGTCTTATGCGCTTTTTTTCAGTTGCGTAACTTTTTTGATGGTTTTCAGCGCATCGTTTTCCTGGTTCAGCGCACGGTATAAATCCCACCGCATTTGCAGGTTGAGCCAGAAGTCCGCGCTCATATCAAAAAACTTGGCCAGCCGCAGCGCAGTAGCGGGTGTAATGCCCCGTTTTTGATTCACCAGCTCGTTGATGCGTTGATAGGGCACGTGTATCGCATCCGCCAGCTCACGCTGGGTGATTTGCATGGGCTTGAGAAACTCTTCCACCAGCATTTCACCGGGGTGAGTGGGCTGTCTGTTTGTCGGTATGCGAAACATGCTGTCCTCAATGATAATCGGTGATTTCAACGTGGGTTGGCCCGTTGTCATGCCAGCAGAAACAAATCCGGTACTGCTGGTTGATGCGGATGCTGTACTGGTCTTTGCGGCTGCCTGTCAGTCTCTCCAGACGATTTCCTGGCGGAATCGCCAGTTCTTCCAGTGATGCGACCGAATCGAGTTGATCCAGTTTTCTTCTGGCTATTGGCCAGAGTGATGCGGGACACGCCTTTCGCGCCTGCCTGGAAGCCTTTCCATTGAATATATCCTCGCTCGCCTGGTCCCTGAATGAGACTATCATGCAAACACGGTAGCATGGTTATCATGCTATTTCAACCTGGCGCAAGTTTGTGTATATCAGGTGTCCTGATTTTTTACAGTAGATATTGCTTCGGGTTGCGCCGAAACATGGCGCAACATATTGATATTTATGATGGTTCTGGATTCTGTTACCGTTTTGGGGTAACTGGACTGTCGCAATGTATGACACCCACCGGCATTTTTCTGTCAACCTGATCCGTATGCTGCTTCAGACTTGCTTCGACAACTGCTTGTTATTCTTGTAAATAAATACATTGTCGCGGGTTCTGGCGCGGTTTATGCAGGGTATTGGCTAACGCGCAGGGTTTTTCGTCGTTGTGAAACGCTGCGGGTGGTTTTCCTCCCCGGAGGAAAAGACGGATTCGGCGGTTGTGATACCGCCGGGTTCGAGCAGATGCAAGTCTCTCTCACATTTTGCCGGCTCAGCAGAGCCGGCTTTTTTTTGTCCGCAAATGAACGCCACTGGACGCAAATATTTATTTTAGGGCTGTCATCCCGAGCGTAGCCGAGGGATCTCGCGCCACACGCCGTGTCGTGCGAGATTTCTCCCTGCGGTCGAAATGGCATCGTTAACGCATTTGCGTCCATTCGCGTGCATTTGCGGACTGCTTGTATCACACCCCACACGCGCTATCACCGCTTGCAGGTATAATGCGCGCCACGATTTTTCACCGGGTTTGAAACCATGTCCCTGCTGCGTTTGCGCAATATTCATCTCAGTTTCGGCGGCGCGCCGGTGCTGGACAATGTCGAACTTACTATCGACAGCGGCGAACGGCTGTGTCTGATCGGGCGCAACGGAACCGGCAAGTCGACCTTGCTGAAAGTCATCGCCGGTCAGTTGCACGCCGAGTCCGGCGTCATCGAAAAGCGCCAGCATTTGAAAATCGCCTCGCTGGAGCAGGAAGTGCCAACCGGCATGGCGGGCGCGGTGTTCGACGTGGTGGCCGGCGGTATTGGCGACAAGGCCGAGTTGATAAAAAACTATCACCACGTCAGCCTGCAGATGGCGCAGCAAAGCAGCAAGCAACTGGAAGACGAACTGGCGCGGCTGCAATCGGAAATCGAAAGCGCCAACGCCTGGAGTCTGAACCAGCAGGTGGAAGCGGTGCTCAGCAAAATGGCGCTGGACGGCGAAGCCGATTTTCTGCAAATGTCCGGTGGCATGAAACGACGTGTGCTGCTGGCGCGCGCGCTGGTGTCGGAACCGGATTTGCTATTGCTAGACGAGCCCACCAACCATCTCGATGTGGAAGCCATCAGCTGGCTGGAAAACCAGTTGCTGAATTTCAACGGCGCGCTGATGTATGTCACCCACGACCGCGCCTTCATGAAAAAGCTGTCCACCCGCATTGTCGAACTTGACCGCGGCGTGCTCACCAGTTTTCCCGGCGACTACGATACTTATTTGCGCCGCAAGCAGGAGCTATTGGAAGCCGAAGCCGAGGCCAACAAGCAGTTCGATAAAAAACTGGCGCAGGAAGAAGTCTGGATTCGCCAGGGCATCAAGGCGCGGCGCACGCGCAACGAGGGACGGGTGCGCGCGTTGCAAAAAATGCGCGAGCAGCGTCAGCAGCGCCGCAAGCTCACCGGCAAGGCCAACATGCGCATCGCCGAGGCGGATGTGTCCGGCAAGCTGGTGGTGGAAGCCACGGATGTGCGCTTTGATTACGATGGCAGGCCGTTAATCAAAAACCTGAACACTACCGTGCTGCGCGGCGACAAAATCGGCATCATCGGCCCCAATGGCGCCGGCAAAACCACCTTGCTGAAACTGTTGCTGGGCGAACTCAAACCCGATGCTGGCAATATCCGCCTCGGCACCAAACAGTCGGTGGCGTATTTCGACCAGTTGCGCAGTCAGCTGGATGAAGAAAAATCGGTGTTCGACAATATTTCAGAAGGCCGTGACCACATCGAAATCGGCGGCAGGCAAAAACACCTCATCAGTTACCTGCAGGATTTTCTGTTTTCGCCCGACCGCATCCGCCAGCCGGTGAAAGCCCTCTCCGGTGGCGAACGCAACCGCCTGTTGCTGGCCAAGCTGTTCGCCAAACCCGCCAATATTCTGGTGATGGACGAGCCCACCAACGACCTCGATGTCGAAACCCTGGAGCTGCTGGAAGAACTGTTGCTGGAATTTTCCGGCACCCTGTTTCTGGTCAGCCATGACCGCGAGTTTGTCGATAACGTGGTGACCAGCACCCTGGTGTTCGAACAAGGCAGCGTCAATGAATATGTCGGCGGATACAGCGACTGGAAACAATACGCCGATGCGCGCGCAACACAGGCGCAGCAAAACAAACCGAAGCCTGAAACAGAGAAAGTCGCATCAAAACCGGCGGCAACAGAAACACAACCGCGCAAAAAACTCAGCTACAAGGACCAGCGCGAACTGCAAGCCCTGCCGGAAAAAATCGAACAACTCGAAACCCTGCAACAACAGCTAAACGATGAAATGAGCGACCCGGCGTTTTTCAAACAGGACAAGGAAACGATTGTGCAAAAGCAGCAACAGTTGCAACAAACCGGTGAAGAACTGGAAGCCTGCTACCAGCGCTGGGAAGAACTGGAGGGGAGTTAAAACCAACGCAAGGGCACAAAGAAAATCTTCCGCAAATGCACGCAAATTAACGCAAGTTAATTCGTGGTCATTTCGACCTCAGGGAGAAATCTCACAAGGCGCAATTTGTTTTGCCACAGAGAGCACAGCTCACAGTGGTTTAAGTAAACTGTATAAGGTTTTGTTGCCAATTCTTCTGTATATATACTTCAGCTAACGGCAAACACAGCCTGCCTCTGCGCGCTCTGTGTTCTCTGTGGCAATATCATTCGCGTTCTTTGGCGTGCATTTGCGGAAAAAACAAACATACCACCATCATTCAATACACCCCCGCCTGCACTGTGTTGCGAATACAGGCCGCCAGTTGCCTGCTTGCCGGGCCGGGGTAATCCGGTTTGCCGAACACCAGTTGCAGGTGGCCGGTGAAGTGAGCGCCTTCCCGCAATGGCAGTGGTTTCAGCAGGCTGCTCACGGCTTCTTCCTTAATCATGTATTCCGGCAACCAGCCGAAACCGAGGCCGTGGCTGATGGCGGCGACTGCGGTTTCCATTTTGCTGACCGACCACTGGTGTTCGGCGCCCAGCCAGCCAACGTCCATTTTGTTTTTGACGCCGGAATCCCGGATGATGACTTGCAGTTCTTTTTCCAGATCGGCGGCGGTGAGTTCGCGCTTGAGCTGATGCAGGGCGTGCGCCGGGTGCGCCACAGCAACGAAATCAAGGTGAATGATTTCTTCACCCAGAAATCCCGGCGGCGGTTGCGCGCAAATGGCGAGATCGGCTTCGCCCGCCAGCAAGGCGTCGCTTGCGCCGGACAGCACGGCTTCGGTGAGTTGCACGCGGCTGCCCCGGCTGGCAGGCGCAAAAACCTGCAAGGCCTGCATCAGCAGCCGCGCAGGGAATGCCGTGTCCACCACCAGCCTGATAACCGGCTCCCAGTCCTGCTTGAGTGATTCGACCAGTTCAGTCAGGCGCTGTTTTTCGTGCAACAGTTGCTGCGCCTGTTTCAACACCACTTTGCCCTGTTCGGTGAGCACTGCGCGGCGGCCTTCTATGCGCAGCAATGGCAGCCCGATTTGTTGCTGCAGTTTGCTTACCTGGTAGCTCACTGATGACTGGCTGCGGTGAAGCTGTTCGGCGGCGCGTTCGTAACCGCCGGCTTCCACCACTGCCTGCAGTGCTTGTATCTGATCGAGTGAGATATTCAGCATAACGCTAATATATCTAAACTTTCGATAAAAAACATCAATATTTTGGCAAATTAAATCATAAAACTTGATTAATAATCGATTCACCTTCAACGACACGAGAGGTGAGGATAATGGATAAAGTGATCGAACTGGCCGGCAGACTGTTGCTGGGCCACATCTTTTTGCTGGCGGGACTCAACAAGATCAGCGGTTATGACGGCACAGCAGCCTACATGGAGGCGATGGGTGTCCCGGGCGGTCTGTTGCCCGCAGTTATAGTGTTGGAAGTACTGGGCGGACTGGCGGTCATCATCGGTTTCCAGACCCGCTGGGCCTGTTATGCGCTGGCTGCGTTTACGGTGATTGCCGCTGCAATATTCCACGCCAATTTCGCTGACCAGATGCAAATGATCATGTTCATGAAAAACATGAGCATTACCGGTGGTTTGTTGATCCTGTCAACACATGGCGCAGGCGCGCTCAGCGTCGATGCCAAAACCGGCAACCATTAATCGCAAGCCAGGTGATTGAGTCGCGTGCGATGCACAGGGATGTGCAATTTGCGCATGTGCGAAGGAGGTAACAAATGGCTGCACTCACACTGCACAGGGCGCACAAGGGGTCGGAAGGCGTTGGCGTTAGCGTCAGGCGACTGTTTCCGGTCGCGGGCAAAATGCATCATGACCCGTTTGTGCTTTGGGATGATTTTACAGTACCGCCGTCAGCCGGTTTTCCCGATCACCCGCATCGCGGTTTTGAAGCCATTACCTATGTCATGCGCGGCAGCATGAAGCATACCGACAATCTTGGCAACAGCTCGACCGTTTTGCCGGGCGGATTGCAGCGCTTTACCGCAGGGCGGGGCATCATTCATTCGGAAATGCCATCCGCGGAAGGCGTGACGCAAGGTATACAGCTATGGATTAACCTGCCAAAAGCGCTGAAACAGATTGCGCCGGACTACCAGCAGGTGAATGCGGATGACGTGCCGGAAATGGCAATCGACGGAGGACGCGCGCGTGTGTTGGTGGGCGAAGGCTCATCGCTCAAACTGCGCACGCCGGTGCGCTACCTGGATGTGCAACTGGCGGCCGGCCATGTTTTCAGCGAGACCATGCCAGTGGACTTTCGCGGGCTGCTGTATGTGCTGGAAGGCGCTGTCGAAGTGACAACATCCGGGGAAAGCTTGCGGCTCTCGCCGTCCGAATCGGTATTGTATGAGGCTGGCGTATCGCCGCAGTTCACCGCGCAGTCAGACTGCCGCGTCATGGTGTGTTTTGGACGTCCTCACAATGAGCCGATATTGCAGCGCGGAACGTTTGTAGACTGACAAGCATTGCAGGGCTATGGCAACATGATTGTGTGAATGCGTACTGGCCGGATTCACTGCGGATTCCGCTATACTTGCATGAATTATCAATAAAGCAGCGAATCATCATGCCTCATCGCTTTCCGTTGTCGTTACACCCGCTTCTGAATCTATTGCTGTCCGCTTTATTGTTTGTCAGCGCTGGCGCCGACGCGGATGCATTTCGTGGACGCATACTGAAAGTACAAGGCGAAGTTCATATCATCAACCAGCAGGGCAAGCAGTACTACCTGCATGGATCGAGGTATCCGGTGCGTGAGATGGACACCATTGTCACGGCAGAGAGCAGTATGGCAGTCGTGCGTTTCAATGATGGAAGCATGTCAGTGTTGAAACAGAACAGCCGCTTGCGCGTGGAAAAAACCAACTGGCTTTCGCATCTTGGCGGCAAAATCTATTTCACCTTCCGCAAGGTTTTCGGCGAACCGAAACGGGTGCGCACGCGCTTCGCCACCATCGGCGTGCGCGGCACCACATTTATTGTGACCGATGAAAACGACATGCAGGGCGTGGCGCTGAAAGAAGGCCAGGTTGAAGTTGAATCGCCGCAAGGCGAATACGAGATTCATCGCCAGAAAGAAATGGATGAGTACGAAGCATTCAGGCAACAGATGGCGCAGCAGCAACAGCAACTCGCGGACGAATTCGCGCAGTATAAACAGCAAACCCTGCGGGAGTTTGTGGAATACAAAAAACAGTTTGTGCTGCAAGCCAATCGGGTTATCCGGTTTGACGGCAGGCGCGTTGATGAGACAGCCATGTCAGCGCAGGATCGACAGGAATTTGAATCGTTTGAAAACATTGCCGGCGAAATGCTGCAACTGTTCCGTCAACAGTCAAAAGCGCACCGTGACGCCTTGCAGCAACAGCAGAACATGGACGACTGGTTAGACGAATAAGCAAGCGTCATCATTGCGCATGTAACTGGTCAGCAAAGCCGGCATTGCCCTGCAGTCCGCCGGTGTGCAGGGCGACGATGCGGGTTCCCGGTTTGAACCGGTTGTGCTGGATGTCCTGAAACAGGCCGTAAAACATTTTGGCGGTGTACACCGCGTCCAGCCTGATGTTGAATTGCTGCTCGAACTCTCGCATAAAATTCACCAGCGCGTCATCGATTCTGGCGTAGCCGCCAAAATGGTAGTCCGTGACCAGTCGCCAGTTATCAGCTTTCAGTTGTGATTGCCTGAGCAACCGCTCAATATCTTCGCGTAAAAAATCCGCGCCTTTCAGCACGGCGTATCCGACAGCCTGTTGCGCCGGTTGCAGCGCGCTGGCGATGCCGGCGAGCGTGGCGCCCGTGCCGCAGGCGGTGGTGATAATATCGAAAGGGACATCAATGTCAGTCACGATTTCCCGGCAGCCCTGTAACGCCAGCGTGTTGCCGCCGCCTTCGGGCAGGTAATAAAAATCGCCGAATTGCTGATGCAGTTGTTCGATAAACTCCGCTTGATGCCGGTTGCGATAGCTTTGCCGGTCGACGAAATGCAGTCGCATACCACACTGTCTGGCAAAGGCAAGATTGCTGTTGTCGACGGCCTCATCACCACGAATCACGCCAATCGTATTAAAGCCGAACAACTGGCCGGCGGCCGCGGTGGCGTGTATGTGATTGGACCAGGCGCCGCCAAAGGTGAGCAGGGTGTGTTGTTGCTGGCGAATCGCCAGTTCAAGATTGTATTTCAGCTTGCGCCACTTGTTGCCGCCAAGCTGCGGATGGCTCAGATCTTCACGTTTGATATACAGCGTGATTCGCCGTTCGCCAAGCAGCGGGCTTTGCAGGCGTTGCAGCGGCGCAGGTTTGAGAGCCTGTTGCTGAACCTGATGAAAACGTGTGAGTGAAAGCGCGCTCAGGGGTTACTGGGTAGCGACAACGTGGATGACCTTGTCGTATTCAAAGAATACCTTGCGGTCGTCATAGCGCCAGGTGGTAATCGGCGGCTCGCCAACCGTGGGCGAGATGTCGATAGGGCGACCCAGCTCGTTTTGCACCTTTTCCATGCTCATGCCGCGGCGCGGAAAGTCCAGTAACTGTACAGGAATAGTTTCACCCGGTTGCACTTCGACCACGGTTCCGGTTTGCATCTGGATGTTAGACGGTGGCGCAACGGCTGGCGCCGGTTCGAACGCGGGAGCCGGTTCGGTTTCAGCGGGTTCTGTGACTGGCGATTCCGACACCCACGGACGATCGGCCAGCGCCAGTTGGCTGCCGAGACAGAGCAAAATAAACAGGCCGGTTTTTTTCATGCTGTACCCCGATATCCCGTTAGCCGGGTAATCCTTGTTGTGATTGCTGAAAGTGTAGCAGTCACCAGAGGGTTTCGCAGGCGTTGTCTGCTAACCCTTGTATTTTTGCATCACCAGGCAGGCATTTGTGCCGCCGAAGCCGAAGTTGTTGGACATCACGGTGTTGAGCTCCACATTGTCCTGTCGCTCGGTCACAATCGGCATGCCCTGGGCGGCTTCGTCCAGGTTTTCGATGTTGGCGGACGCCTGGATGAAATTGTTGTTCATCATCAGCATGGTGTAAATCGCTTCCTGCGCGCCGGAGGCGCCCAGCGAGTGTCCGGCGAGGGATTTGCTGGAGCTGATGGGCGGAATATTGTCGCCAAACGCGTCGCGAATCGCCTGCAATTCCCTGGTGTCGCCGACCGGGGTGCTGGTGCCGTGCGCGTTGATGTAGTCAATTGGCTGTTCGACCGTCGACATCGCCATTTGCATGCAGCGGGTGGCGCCTTCGCCGGACGGCGCGACCATGTCAACGCCATCGGAAGTGGCGCCGTAGCCGACAATTTCGCCAATAATCGGCGCGCCGCGCTTGAGCGCGTGCTCCAGTTCTTCCAGCACGACCACGCCGCCGCCGCCGGCGATGACAAAACCGTCGCGGTCGGCGTCATAGGTGCGCGAGGCTTTTTCCGGGGTTTCGTTGTATTGGGTGGACAGCGCGCCCATGGCGTCGAACAGCATGCTCAGGGTCCAGTGTTCTTCCTCGCCGCCGCCGGCGAAGATGATGTCCTGCTTGCCCATCTGAATCAGTTCATAGGCGTTGCCGATGCAGTGCGTGCTGGTGGCGCAGGCCGAGCTGATGGAATAGTTGACGCCCTTGATTTTGAACGGCGTCGCCAGGCAGGCGGATACCGTGCTGGCCATGGTGCGCGGCACCATGTAGGGACCGACGCGGCGGATGCCCTTGCTGCGCAGAATGTCGGCGGCTTCCACCTGGTTGGCGGAAGAGGCGCCGCCGGAGCCCATGATGATGCCGGTGCGAATACTGGACACCAGATCGTCACTGAGCTGCGCGTCGTCAATCGCCTGTTGCATGGCGATGTAGGCATACGCGGCGGCGTCGCCCATGAAGCGCTTGACCTTGCGGTCGATATGCTCGCTGGTGTCGATGTTGATGCCGCCCGCCACATGGCTGCGCATGCCGACATCGGCATATTCCTGTTGAAACTTGATGCCAGAGCGGCCTTGCTGCAGGGATTCGAGTACGGTTTGTTTATCGTTACCCAGACAGGAAACAATACCCATTCCTGTGACGACGACTCGCTTCATGGATTACCTCTGTGTCAAAAATCTTCTGTGCTGGTGAACAGGCCAACACGCAGGTTTTTCGCGGTGTAGATTTCGCGGCCATCGACGGTCATCGAGCCGTCGGCAATACCCAGCACCAGCCCGCGCGCAATCACGCGCTTGATGTGGATATGGTATTTGACCATTTTGGCGCTGGGCAAAACCTGGCCGGTGAATTTCACTTCCCCCACGCCCAGCGCGCGGCCGCGTCCCGGGTGACCGCTCCAGCCGAGGTAAAACCCGACCAGTTGCCACATGGCGTCCAGCCCCAGACAGCCCGGCATCACCGGGTCGTTTTTGAAATGGCAGTCAAAAAACCACAGGTCAGGGTGGATATCCAGCTCGGCGGTGATTTCACCCTTGTCATATTCGCCACCTTCATCCGTAATCAGGGTGATGCGGTCGAACATCAGCATGTTCGGGGTGGGCAGCTGGGCGTTGCCGGGGCCAAACAGCTTGCCGTGGCCACAGTCAATCAACTCATCATAGCTGTAGGCGTTTTTGCGGGTTTCAAGGGTTTTGTTTGCGAGCATGCGGGTTTCCGGGTGGCTGGCGCATCATGTTGCAATGGCCGGTTGAAATCAGAAGCGGATTTTAACGGAAAACGCACAGCATAGTCATGTTTTTGCTGACAGCGATCAAACCGCTGACGGTTTTGACGCCGGACTGGGGTACCATAGGGCCATGAACCGTAACCAACAGATATCGCCTTGGACTTCATGATTCTGGCCGGCTTGCTGGGCGGCCTGGCCTACTGGTGGGACACCACGCGTTGCAATGAGCTGGCGCTGGAGCATTGCCTCCAGCTGTGTCAGCGCGAGCAGGTGCAGTTGCTCGACAGCACTATTGTGCGCCAACGCATCTGGTTGCGGCGCACGCCTGCGGGCGGGCTGCAATTATGTCGTTTGTACAGCTTTGAGTTTACCGGCGACAGCGAAAGCCGCGAATTTGGCTATGTGGTGATGCTGGGGCGGGAAGTGGCGGAAAGCCACATGCAGCCCGGACGCAGCCTGCATTGAGGCAAGCTGCGCCCGTTCTGAAGGGCTGGTTTCAGTCTGCTAGTTGGTGAAGAAGCGTTTGTCGAACTTGAGCCGCGCCGGTTCGGTTTCGCCTTCCGGAATGACTTTCAGTTCAAATTTGAGAAATTCGCCATCAGAAAATTTGGTTTCCGCCAGATAGTAAATGGCGTTGCCTTCCTTGATTTCACGGAAACTGAGTTTTTTCAGCTGGCCGGTGAGATTGCTGGCGTGGCCGCTGACTTTGGCGGCGACCGGCTTGCCGGTGGTGTTCATCACTTTTTTCAGCACCGCGATATTGATAATGGCGCGGTTGTTGCGGCGCGTCAGGTTGTATTTTTTGGCGATGTCGGCGGACAGGGTGTCGCTGCGAAATGCGTTGTAGTGAATCATGTAATCGCCGAATTCCTTTGCGCTTTCCGCCAGCGCGCTGGCGCTGAACAGGGCCAGCAAGCCGGTCAGGGCGAATACGCTGAATGGTTTGATTAGACGTGAAAAAGCAAGCTGCATAGCAAAGTCCTCCGGTCGCGCCCCGGTGACGAGGCCTGTTATTGTTTATTGTTGCAAATAGGATAGCACGATTCAAAACGCCGCGTCACACGCCGTCAGCGGTTGTGATAAGCATATTTTGCGCCATGTTGCGCGCTATTCGGCAAGCTGGTTAACCAGTTGTTCGCCGATGGCGTGATAGCGCCAGCCGCTAAGAATGTTGAGTTCGCGCTGGCCTTCCGCCAGTTTTTCGATTTCCTTGCGCGAACCCAGAATCGCCTGCGCCACGCCCAGCTGCTCGGCGCGCTGTTCGACAGTGTTCATCAGTTTGCGAATGCGCTGTTTCTGTTCATTGTCGAGTCGCTGGTGCGCCGGCTGCGGCCAGCTGGCCGGGTCGGCGGCCTGCGCCTGGCGAATGGCGGCCAGCATGTCGCTGAAATCCTGCGCATCAAGTTCGCGCGCATACTTGCCACAGCGGCGCAGTTCCTGCTCGTTTTGTGGCGGCCGGGTGGCGGCCTGCACGATGAAGTCGTCGCTGATTACCTGGCGGCGGGCTTTGTCCAGCGCAATGGCCTTGTGTTCGCGCCAGCGCGCCAGCGCGTCGACCACGCCGAGTTGCTCGCTGGTGAGCTTGTGCGCGCCCTTGACGCGTTGCCAGCAGGAGTCGTAATCGGGTTCAAACCGCTGTGCGTTGCGGCATAGTTGTTCACAGTCGTATTGCAGCCAGTCGACGCGGTCTTTTGCCCGCAGGCTGTCGAGCAGACGTTCGTATACGGGTATCAGGTAAAGTACATCTTCGGCGGCGTATTCGAGCTGTTTGGCGCTGAGCGGTCGCTTCAGCCAGTTGGTGCGGGTCTGGGATTTTTCCAGTTCCACGCCGAGGTGTTGCGCGACGATGTTGGCGTAGCTGATCTGGTCTTTTTCGCCCAGCATGGCGGCGGCAATCTGGGTGTCGATAACCGGGCAGGGCAGTTCGCCGAGGTATTGCAACAGCACTTCCAGATCCTGTGAGCAGGAATGAAACAGTTTGGTTACTGCCGGGTCGAGCAGCAGTTGCGCCAGCCCTTCGCGGGCGTCAAACGCCAGTGGGTCGACGCAGGCCAGATGGTTGCGGGTGGCCAGCTGCACCAGTCCCAGCGCCGGGTAGTAGCTGGTTTCGCGGAAAAACTCGGTGTCGATGGCGAGCAGGCCGTCCGCCTCCAGATCGGGCTGGATATCGGAGATGAAAGCCTCCAGCGCGGCGTGGTCTTCAATCAGGCAGGGCGGCATTAGTTTTTAGGGGCCAGCAGTTCGATTTGATAACCGTCCGGGTCTTCGACAAAGGCGATGATGGTGCTGCCGGCGTTCATCGGCCCCGGTTCGCGAATGATTTTGCCGCCCTGAGCGCGGATTTTTTCGGCAGCGGCGTATACGTCATCGACTTCAATGGCGAGGTGGCCGAAGCCGTTGCCGAGGTCGTAGTGGTCGGTGTCCCAGTTGTGCGTGAGTTCAATCACGGTGTTGTCTTTTTCGTCGCCGTAGCCGACGAAGGCGAGGGTGAACTTGCCGTCGGGATAGTCTTTCTGGCGCAACAACGTCATGCCCAGAATCTCGGTGTAAAACTGAATCGATTTTTGCAGGTCGCCGACCCGGATCATGGTGTGCAAGAGTCGCATGCTGTCTCCATTTATAGCTTGATGGCAGGGCCTATGATAATCGTTTTTGCCGCGCCACGTTGCCCTCTCAGGGCTGCGGCTGCACTTCCAGCTTGGTGCGGATAAAGTCGGCGTGCGGCACATGCAGCAGGTCTGCCAGCCGGCGAATCAGGTGTTCCTCGAACTTGTCGAGCCGGTTGTCGGCATAGGCCAGTCGCCACAGGTTTTTCACCAGCTGGATTTTTTGCTGCTGGCTGTAATGGCGGTTGAGCAGCGAGGTGAACTGGAAATAATCGGTGGCCTCGTGTTTTTTGCGATGCGCCAGCGCCAGCAGGTCGCGGCTTTCTTCCTCGCTTAACTGATACTGGTCTTGCAGCAGCTGGAACAGGGCGGCGTCTTCCTCGTCGCTGACTTCGCCGTCGGCGTACAGCATTTCCACCAGCAGCACGGCGCTGGCCAGTTGCAGTTTGTGCGTGGCCTCGCTGTCTTCGGCCGGGGCGGTCAGGTGTTTGTCAAAAAAGGCCTTGATGGATTGCAGCATGTCAGTCGCCGTCGGATTCGGTTTGTGGCGATGCGGATTCTTCGCGGGCCAGCGCCAGCGCTCGGTCGATGGTGCGCTCGTCAAAGCCGTTGATGCGGTATTTGCCGCCGACAATCAGTATTGGAATGCCGCCACCGCCCATGTCGCTGTACATGCGTTTGCCTTTCTCAGTGCGTTCGATGTCGTATTCACAATAGTCGATATTTTCGCTGTGAAAATAGCGCCGCGCGCTGGCGCAATACGGGCACCAGACGGCGCCCAGCATCACCACATCGGGTTGGGTGGCGATGATGTCGTCGGTGCAGGCGACGCTGGGGATGTCTGGGCGGTAATTGATGAAATAAAGCCCGAGCAGCAGCGCGATAAACAGATACAGACTGTTGATGCGGCGGGGTTTTCGAGCTGGCCGGTTGCTGTTTGCGGGCGGGGTTTCAGGCATGCGGGGATATCGATGAATTGCTGTCAAGGTCTGTGGATTCAGACTGCGGCCTGGCGAAGGGGTTCCCGCGCCGGCGGTGCTTCAGCGCTGGCGCGAGGGTACGTTAATAGTAGCTGTGGCGCAACTGATCCATGAAATGCTTGCGGTAGTACAGCACCGCGCTGGTGCCGTTGGCTTTCACATCGATGATTTTCCAGCTGTTATTGTGCGCGCGCATGCGGAATTCAAGCCGGTCCGGGCGCATGCCGCGCTGGCGGTAAATCATGGCGGTCACCGTGGCTTCACTGGGGCTGCGGAACTGCGCCGGGCGAAACCGGACGCGGGTGGATTCAGCGTCGTAGTTGCCCAGGTGTTTGGCCATGCTGGCGAGAAAGGTCTGTTTGACGCGCTGCTCCAGCTCGGCCAGTTGCGAGGGGCTCGTCTGGCGCGCATAGGGGCCGGCGATCCAGCGGGTCATCCGGTCAAAGGCGAAATGCGGGATAATTTCATTTTCGATAAAGCTGCGCAGCAAAAGCGGGTTGATGTTGTCACTGTTGGCGCTAAAGGCTTTCAGCTTGTCCAGCGCGTTCTGGATGGTGATAACCGGGTCTTCCTGCGTCTGGTACGGCGGCGCATAATAGGGGTTATAGGCCTGTGTGGTGGCGCTCAGGGCAAGGCTGAGGAAAAGCGTCCGGGCAATAAACAGTGCAATGCGTCTGGTCATGGTTATTCTCGTGTTGAAAACAGCGTCACAGCGTGAAACGGTGTGATTGTATGGGGTTGTATGAACCGCGCCAATGATAACAGGATTCGGCTTGCGGCGACCAGCATGGCTTTGTTAATCATGCTGTGTGGTCAGACTGTGGCCGCGACGGAAGATTCCCTGCAACAGCTGCTGTTTTCCGACTGGGAGCAACGCGCGGCCGAGGTCAATGAAGGCGAGCTGCATGTGTTCGCGCAGCCACTGCAGCAAACGGTTCACCTGCACCAGAATCACATTACGATTACGCCGGACAGTCTGCGCACCGGCTGGGTGCTGCTGCAACAGTGTCACGAGAATCTGGATGCGGTGGCGGATTTGCAAATTCGCTTTACCCGCGGGCGCACCCGCGAGCTGGAAGTCACCGAAGCGCAGGGCATCGAATCGGCCTGGGTGGAAGGCGGCAGCGTGCAGTTGCGCAACATCGGCAAGCAGTCGCGGTTGTGCCTGCGTTTGCAAACCCTGGCGCTGCACCGGACTGACGAGGGAGTGGAGCTGGTGACCGGGCCGTACATGCGCCGCTTTCTCGACGGTTATTATCCCATGCGGGTGCAATTGACGGTAACCTATCCGCAGCAGCAGCTGCAATTTCAGCAGGCGGCGCCGTTGGCGTTCAAACAGGAAGCGGCAAACCATCTGAGTCTGGATGTGTGGTTCGAAGGCAGGTTGACCACGCGCCTGCGTTTTGCGCGCAGGCCGGATCAGTAAAACTTGTATTTGGCGATGCGCTTGATTTTGACATCGCCGGTTTTGCCATAGGTGGTCACCCGCGTGATGATGGGCGAGTTGCCGTGACAGTAATTTTCGAACGGGGTTTTTTCCAGTATGTCGATGCCGTCATAGGTGATGGTAATCGATGCGGAAATCGATGCGCCGCAACGGCCGTCCAGGGTTTTGCCAAACGGTTTGGGCTCCAGCGTAACAGTGTAGCTGCCCGAGCTTAACTCGCAGGTGTTGACCACCTTGCTTTTCTTGACGATTTTCGGCCGACCGGATGTTCTGTCGATTTCGACCATGTCCCAGGGAGAATAGCTGCCATCTTCGTGCGAATATTTGAATGTTTTGCCCTTGTCGCCTTTCAGCAACGAATTGGTGACCGTGACAGTGTCCGCTTGCGGGTCGCAGCTGTACTGAATCAGCGGATAAAAGGTTTCATATGCTTCCGCGCCAACGTTTCCCGTTGGCAACGCGAGTAACAAGATGATGAATATTCTGTTCCGGGCCATGTTTACCTCAGCTTTGCAAGTTAACTGACGGGTGTGGTTGTCCTGGCCAGTTCAACTTCCTGTTGTTCAGACTATACACTGCATTATAGGAGAAGTGAAAACCGGCACAACATGAAAATGTGAATCATTTCACTTGTTAATCAACGGTTTATCGGGTTTTGATGTGTCGATGATATGACGCGGCGCGGCTGTCGGGTGATGAAATTTCAGCAGTGGGCGCTGCGAGTCTGTCCTGACGGGGCGCAAGCCTGTCTGAAAACTGACAGTGTCACTGATAGTAATAATCGTATTTGTCGAGCAGGTTTTTCATGAAGGTCCAGGCTTCGCTGTAGGTGAGGCCGCTTTTCTCCGGGATGACAATCTTGATATACAGTTTGTTCGGATGCGCCTTTTTCAACGCCGCCAGTTTGCTGTGCAACTGTTTTTCGTTGAGCGTGGTGTAGCTTTCGTCATCCGCATCCTTGAAGCGGATAATGGATTTGCCTTTTACCCGCTGATAATGCACGCTGACCACATGCTTGCCTCTGGCGGTGCGCGCCGGTCGGATCAGCTTTTCGTATTTGGTTTTGAGCGAGCCGTAGTCGTCTTCCAGCGCGGCCAGTTTCTGGCTTTGCGTCAGTTTTTCCTGCTGCAGAATCACGATTTGATCCTTGCTCTGCTTCAGCTCCTGTTGCTGTTTTTCCATGTTGGTCTTGATACCAGCCAGCTCCTTGTCCAGCTGGGCAAGGTTGCTGTCGAGTATGGCGATGCGTTGTTCGCGTTCCGCCAGCTCGGTTTGCAACTGCTGCTTTTCCGACAGAATCAGCACGATTTGCCGGTCGCGGTCACTGACCGTGCTGGCCAGCCGGGTGTTCTGTTCATTCATTTGCAGGATTTGCATGCGCAGCATGGAAATTTCGTATTGCGCCTGCGCCAGTTGTTCTTCCAGCGTGGCGTTTTCCTCACTGGTGGAGCGTATCATTTCGCTGGCCTGCTGCTCGGCCATCATACTTTCGCGCAGCTGGTCGATCAGCTCCCAGTTGCGCACCATCAACACGGTGGAGGTGAGCAGAAAAATCATCACCACCACGGTCATGATGTCGGTGAAGGAAGGCCAGAAATTTTCGCTGCTGAGGTGGCCGCTGCGCAGGTCGATGAAATCGTCGTGCATGATGCTCAGGGCAGGCGGAAGCCCTGCTTCAGCAGTTGCTTGATTTCGTCGATGTCCTGGCTCAGGCGTTGAATGCTGTCGCTGTAATTGGCGGTGATGGCCTGCAGGCGGCTGCCGATTTCGGCGTAGTCGGTCTGGGTTTGCGCCATGCTGTCAGCAGCGTGATGCAGCGCTTTCACCAGTTTGCCCACTTCGTGCAGCATGGAGTCGGTCTGGTAGGTAAAGCGCGGCAGGATGTACAGGCTGGTGGCCTGCTCGATGCCGCTGAGCAGCTGGGTTTGCACATCGGTGAGCTTCAGGTACAGATAGCCAAAAATCAGGTAACACACGATCGCCGTGGTGGTGGTCGACAGCGCGGTGGACATGCCGTGAATCACCATGCTCATGTTGCCGATGCCGTCGGCGGAATCGATGATGTTGGAGGCGCCCAGCAGGGCGATGGAGAGTGACACAATGGTGCCGAACACGCCGGTCAGAATCAGAATATTACTGATAAAGCGCGGCAAACTGAGGCGCGTGCTTTCGCTCGCCAGCAGGGTGGAGGCCAGCGCGCTGTGATTGACCGCGACATTCTGTTTGCTGATTTCCACCACCGAGGCATAGCGGCGGTGAATGATGGATTTGGGATGAATGTTATCCACCGGGCGCACTTCGTCGCGCTCGACATTGCGCAGAAATCCGGCCAGCGCCGATTCTTCATGACTGTAGCGCAGCAGAATGACTACCATGCGGAACAGCCCCAGCAGAAACAGCCCGATGATGATGCTGTTGACGATATAGCCGGTGTTGGTCGCCTGGTTTTTGAAATACAAATCCAGCAGAAAATCACGGTTCAGCAGCATGATGGCGATCAAACCGGCAAGAATAACCACCAGTTGCAGCAGTACGCTGCGGCTGTAGTTGGCGCGAAATTGAATCATGAAGCGGCCCCGAGTGGAAACTGGCGGCTATTCTACCCTTTCCGCCGGGCGGGGCGCATCCTGCTTATGGGGGGTTATTGATGCGCGTCATCCTCGATGATATTGAATGCAATCGACAGCCGGCCCTGCTCGCTGTTGTTGCGGGTGACTTCGTGATCCAGCGCCGGCGGAAAAAACACCAGCCGGCCTTCTTCCGGCTTGATGTGCTGCTCAACATCGCCGTGTAGAACCAGCTCGCCGCTGTTTGCGGGGACGCGCACATAATACACGGCGGACAGCAGCTCAAAGCCGTCATCGTGATTGTGGCGCGTGGTCACCGCCTGTGGCGGCATGTAATTGAACCAGCAACCCAGACGAAAGCGGCGGTGTTGCAGTATGCCCGCGGCCTGTTCGCCCACCCGGGCGCTCAGTTCAGCCAGCGCTGGAACATGTTGCTCAGTAAGATAAATATTTTCATAGCGGCCGTTAAACAGATGGGTTTTTCTGACATCGTCATCGTCGCGGCGCTGCATAAACCCGTCATAAAGCCGGGCATTGAGGCTGGCGTCGTGCAGCTGCAAAACCGCGAATCCCTGCCGGGCGAGCTGCAACGCCGGGGAAATCGTCATCGCGGCTAACTGTATACCGCGTGCTTGAGCGCCTTGATCAGTTGCTCGCGATCGCTTTTGTTAAGGAATGCGCCCAGCTCGTCTTCCTTTCCGTATGAGCGGATAAAGATTTTTTTCAGGTGACCGCGAAAGTCGGGCTGGCGTACAAAAATTTTCGACCAGGCGCGTTGGTATTCCTGTTTTTGTTCAACAAAACGCTTACCCCGCTCTACTATCACGCGGTCGTGTTCAAATGTGATGACTTCGGTGCGTATGTTGTTGCACATGCAAACATAAAGCGCGATGTACATCGCCACTACTTCCAGCCCTGAAAACGGCAGAATCATCCACAGGCCCTGCCACAAAAACCACAGGGAAATAACGCCGCTGACAAAAGCCAGTGACGCCACCACCAGCGAATTGACCCGCCAGCTTTCCGAATTGTTGGGTTTGAGCACAATCGTACCGTGTCCGGTAGCGGGGTCAAGATTTGCCTGAACCATAAGAAAACCTTACGTAACGATTAATGAAATGTTAGCACCAGGCGCAAGGCTAATGAAGTCCCGGGGCTGATCAGCGGCGTCGGCAAGTTTTACGTTTTTGACAGGGTATAACGGAGCGTGTCGTCAAGTTTTTGATAAATATTGAAATAATTATACGGCACAGCTTTTGCAACCTGTTCAGACATAAGCTGACGACCAGCATTACCCGGAGCAATCATGTTGTTTTTTCCTTACCGCGCCGAGCTTGAACAGTGGCGTTTTCCTGTTGTGACTCTGCTGATTTGCGCCATTTGCGCCATCGTGCTGGCAAACCAGTTTGGTCAGAAATCGGCGTTGCAATGGCATGCCGTGCAAACCTGTTATCTGAAGCAGGACAGGGAACTGGCGACGGCGCTGCAGTATATGGCCTCGCGAGTTGACATGCAGCCCGAGCGGATGTGCAAGGTAATGATGGTGCGCGCCTATGTGGCCGATGATGCAGAGCAGGCGCTTGCGCAATGGGCGTATCTTGCCACCGCGTCATTAAGTGAAGAGGAGAAGCAGCGTCGCGATTACATCTACTCGATATATCTGCGCGCCTACAATCATTTCAGCACAAATGCGCCCATGCTGCTGACTGAAAATATGTGGTTTGATCCGGCGCCGGAATCATTGAGCGCCCTGAAAATGGTGTCTTCTGTGTTCGCACACCACAGCGTGCTGCATTTACTGGGCAACCTGTTTTTCTTTTTCGCATTCGCCGCAACGGTTGAGGTGGTTATCGGCAGCCTCAGCATGCTGGCGACGGTGGTGCTGCTGGCGTTGTTGACCAATACCTTCTACGCGATGATGTCGACCTTTGAAGGGGTCTATATTCCTACCCTGGGTTTATCCGGCGTGGTGTTCGGCATGATGGGCATGTTCGTCTGTTTTTTGCCGCAGGCCAGGGTGCGATGTTTTGCCTGGCTGGTGGTTTTCTTCCGGCGGCCGGCTGTGCCGGCCTGGCTGCTGGTGGGGGGCTATGTGCTGTGGAATGTCTATAGCTGGTGGCAGGCCGGTGGTAACAACAATGTGAACTTCATTGTGCACATCAGCGGCGCCCTGTTTGGTTATCTGATTGCGCTGACTGTTTTTCGCATCAGCAAGCAGCAGTACAGCACAACCACGACGGTGCGCAACAGTCGTCGCTACTTGTCCGCGTCGGTCAATCAGTAGCTTGCGCGGCGGCGGTTGATTTTACGGTCGCAGGTTTCAGGTGTGCCGGTGCTCATGCATTCATTGATGAGCTGGCCTTTGGTTTTGCCAGTGGGCGCTTGCGCGCTATCGTCCTGTATGGGGTCGCCGCCATAACAGGCCGCCAGCAGGCTTATCGCCAGCAGTGTTGTCAGTCGAAGTTGTTTCATCAATCACTCCTGAATGTTCATGCCAGACGGGAAGCTTAGCATGACGGCTCATCGGCAATGGCCCACAGATCGTGTTCGTCCGCAGCGGTAATGGTGACATCCATCAAATCGCCGATACTGGCGTCGCCTGCGTTTTCGATATAGACCAGACCATCGATGTCGGGCGCGTCGGCGCGGCTGCGACCGATGGCGCCGTTATCAGAAAGCGCATCGATGATGACTTGCTGGCGGCTGCCGATTTTCGCCTGCAGGCGGGCGGCGCTGATGGCCGCCTGTTTCAGCATGAAACGCTCCAGCCGCTCCTGTTGCACTTCGGGCGGGATGTGTTCGGCAATTGCATTGGCGGCGGCGCCATCAACGGGGGAATAGGCAAAGCAGCCAACACGGTCGAGTTGCGCTTCGTCGAGAAAATCCAGCAGCTCTTCAAACTCGGCCTCGGTTTCACCGGGAAAGCCGACAATGAAGGTGCTGCGCAGGGTTAAATCCGGGCAGTCCCTGCGCCACTGCTGGATGCGGTGCAGCACTTTTTCGCTACTGGCGGGGCGTTTCATCGCTTTCAGCACCCGCGCGCTGGCGTGCTGAAACGGAATATCGAGATAGGGCAGGATTTTGCCTTCGGCCATCAGCGGAATCACTTCGTCGACATGCGGGTAGGGATAGACATAATGCAGCCGCACCCAGATGTCGAGCGTGGCCAGCGCCTCGCACAATTCCGTCATCCGGGTTTTGACCGGCATGCCGTTCCAGAAAGCCGTTTTGTATTTGACATCAACGCCGTAGGCGCTGGTGTCCTGCGAAATGACCAGTAACTCCTGTACGCCGGCATCGCGCAGGCGTTCGGCTTCGGCGAGCACATCGTTCACCGGGCGGCTCACCAGGTCGCCGCGCAATGCAGGAATAATGCAGAACGTGCAGCGATGATTGCAGCCTTCCGATATCTTCAGATAGGCATAGTGTTTTGGCGTCAGCCGAATGCCCTGCGCAGGAACCAGGTCGACGAAGGGGTCATGCTGCGGCGGACAGTGGTTGTGAATGGCGTCCATCACTTCCTGTGTGGCGTGCGGGCCGGTCACCGCCAGCACATTGGGAAAATTTTGCTGCACAATGTCGCCCTTGGCGCCGAGGCAGCCGGTGACAATCACCTTGCCATTTTCGGCCAGCGCCTCGCCGATGGCGTCCAGTGATTCTTCCACCGCCGCATCGATAAAACCGCAGGTGTTGATCACCACCAGATCCGCCTCGTCATAACTGGGCGAAATCAGATAACCTTCGGCGCGCAACTGTGTGAGAATATGCTCCGAGTCGACCGTGGCCTTGGGGCAACCGAGGCTGACGAAACCGATTTTGGCGGGATGTGACATGGCGATTCAGATAAAAAAGAATGATTTTGCCACAGAGGCGCAGAGGGCGCAGAGGTTTGATGCATCGGGTTCAGTGTTTGTTGTTGCTCAGAAGCAGGCGCTTATTAACAGATTCACTGGCCGCTCTTTTAAGGATGCGCGCCAAAATAAAAAATCTCTGCGTCCTCCGCGCCTCTGTGGCTAAATAAAACGATGAGCAGTTTCGAAGAACAATTTGGCAGCCTTGCGCGTGTTTATGGTGAAGATGCACTGCAAGCCATTCGCAACAGCCATATCTGTGTGATCGGCATCGGCGGCGTGGGTTCCTGGGCGGTGGAAGCACTGGCGCGCAGCGGGGTCGGCAGGCTGACCCTGGTCGACGGTGACAACATTGCAGAAAGCAACATGAACCGGCAGATTCACACCTTGCGCTCCACCATCGGTCAGTCCAAAACACAGTCCATGCGCGAGCGCATTGCACAGATTAACTCCGAGTGTGAGGTGGAATGTATCGAACAGTTTGTCGATGACGGCAACCTGCGCGGGATTCTCGAACGGCAAACGGATGGCCGTTACTACCATGTGGTTATCGATGCGATTGATGTCATCAAGCACAAGGCGGCGATAGTCTATTGTTGCAAGCGCAATAAAATCCCTGTTGTCACCACCGGCGGCGCTGGCGGCCTGACCGATCCGACACGGGTGGAGGTGAAAGACCTGACCCGCACCTGGAACGATCCGCTGGCGGCGACGGTGCGTTCACGTTTGCGATTCAAGTACGGTTACACGCGCAACCCGAAACGCAGTTTTGGCGTACCCTGCGTGTTTTCATCCGAGCAGCAGCGTTACCCCGACAGCAATGGCCGGCCGGGTTTCTGTAAACCCGGCGTTGCCGGTTTGACGCTGGATTGCAATTACGGTTATGGCTCCAGCGTCATGGTGACCGCCAGCTTTGGTTTTGCCGCCGCCGCCAAGGCGCTGGAAATTATTATCAAACACAGCACATGAATATTCTCGAACGTTACGACACCCCGATACGCCGCGAGCAGGTGCGCGCGCTGTACCAGCAGTCGCCATTTCTGTTTTTCGGCATTGTCTTTGTCATGGTAGTCGTGGTCGCCTTCTTTTGGGAGCGCGCAGAACGTGATGTTCTGCTGATTTGGCTGACGGCAAATGCGGTATTGACTCTGGCCAGAGTGGTGTTGGTGAAAAGTTTTCAGCGCCTGCAACCGGAAGCAAACAAGATGCAGCGCTGGGGCTTGGCGTTTGCCCTGTCATCGACTGTGTCCGGTATGCTTTGGGGTTCGATTGCCATTCTGTTTTTGCAGACCGGTGAGATAGAAACGGTGCTGCTGGTCGCCATTGTGCTCACCGGCATGGCCGCAGGCAGTCTGGTGCCGCTGTCCGCCTTTATCCCTGCGTATTATGGCTTTACCCTGTGCGCGCTGTCGCCACTGGCCTACGTGTTGTTGATTAATGAAAGCGATGTGCTGGTGTTTATCGGCACGCTGGTGCTGGCGTTTATTGTGGTGAATCTCGGTTATTCCTTTGTTGTGAATCGCAATCTGGCGGAGTCCATTCGCCTGCGATTTGAAAATCTGGACTTGCTGGACAACCTCAAGCAGCAAAAGGAACTGGCGGAAAAGGCGAATACAGACAAGTCACGGTTTCTGGCGGCAACCAGTCACGACTTGCGCCAGCCACTGCACGCCATGGATTTGTATCTGGGCGCGCTCGCCAATATGGTTAACACGGATGATCAAAAACAACTGCTGGACAAAAGCCGCCAGGCAAGCACTGCGCTGAACAGCCTGTTAACAGCGCTGATGGATGTATCACGGCTGGATGCCGGCGATGTGGTTGTTGAACGCAAGCCATCGAATATCAAAAAACTGCTGGGGTCACTCGCAGACGAGTTTCGCGAACAGGCGCAGCAACTGGGTATCGAGCTTCAGGTGGATGCGCCTTCGGCTTACGTGGATACCGATCCGCTGATGTTTTCGCGCATGTTGCGCAATTTGCTGAACAACGCCTGCAGTCACAGTGGCGCAAGCCGCATCGTATTGCGGGCGCAAGTGCTGGAACATGATGTGCGGGTGTCGATTTGTGATGATGGCGCCGGTATTCCGCTCGACCAGCAACAACAGGTGTTTTCCGAGTTTTATCAGTTAAACAACCCGGAACGGGACCGTGAAAAAGGTCTTGGTCTGGGGCTGGCGATTGTCAAACGCCTGGCGGATCTGCTGCAGCATGAACTGAAACTGGAAAGCGCGCCGGGCGAAGGCTGCTGTTTTTCGTTCAGCTTGCCGCGGATGCATGGTGTGCAGGAAGTGGAAGCGAGTGAAGCGGATATACCGGATGATGATATCAGCGGCAGCTTTATTGTGCTGGTTGATGATGAAGTTGGCGTGCGTGACGCCATGCGAACCTTGTTGCGTCAATGGGGTTGTGAATTGCTGCTGACAGACAGTGTGCAGGCGCTGCGGGAGGAGTTGCTGGCGCTGGATTATCCGCGTCCCGATGTTATCATCGCCGACTATCGGCTGCGGGACAACACCACCGGAATTGACGCCATTCAGGTCGTGCATGATCGGTTTGATAGCGCCATACCGGCCGTGATTATCAGCGGCGATACCGACAGATCGGTGCAGAAGCAGACGGAAAAACTGGGTTGCCTGCTGTTGCACAAGCCGGTGCAGCCGGCAGCGCTGCGCGAGGTGCTGGCCCGGCTCATATGTAAATAAACAAAGAATCAGGCGTCAGTGATGCCAAGAATCTTGCGCGCCTTCAGGCCGGCCTGCATGCGGTTGTCCACATCCAGTTGACGCAGCATGCGGGTGACATATTGCTTTACCGTGCCTTCCGCCAGATGCATTTCATCCGCAATATCGCGGTTACTGCGTCCTTCCGCCAGCAACGCCAGCAGTTGCATCTGCTTGTCAGTAAAACCTGGCTGTTCACTCAGCTGGGCGTGCAGACTGGGCGGGATATAACGGCCGCCTTCCAGTACACTCCTGGCTGCTTTCAGAATGGTTTCACCCTCGGAGGACTTGGTGACATAGCCAGCGGCGCCAGCATCCAGGCAGCTTTGTATGGTGAGCGAGTTTTCATCTGCTGATACGACAATCAAGGGAGTGGTATCGGCCATCGCATGCAATTTGCGGATGCTTAGCGCGCCCTGCATGCCAGGCATGCCCAGATCAAGCATTAGCAGGTCAAAATCATGATTATCGAGCGCCTTGCAAACACTGTCGAAGCTGCCGGCAAAGACTATATCGACATGCTCACCCAGTTGCTTCAGCCACACAGCCATGCTGTCGCGGAACAATCCATGATCATCGGCGAGGAGAAGTTTCATGGCTTTATTGTATGGAAAAACATACCGTGCGGGCAATACTAACCAAAGTGAACTGCAATAGTTAACTTTGGTTAGTATATTGACGCAAACCTTTTTCATACAATCGCATTAAATAGTATGCAAAAGGTGTCGCCATGAAAACATATCACTTGCTGTTGGTATTGATTGCCGCATTGTCAGTTTCAGGTTGTGAGCTGGTTGCTTTGGGAAATAATGACAGGCCGGATGCCGACCCGGACAAGGATGGCCTGACCAATTCCGAGGAATTGAATATCTATTTCACCAATCCCGACGTGGCGGATACAGATGGTGATGGCCTCTCCGATGGTGATGAGGTCAAGGAGTTCGGCTTTAACCCGGCCTCGAACCCGTACCGGTTCAACCCGTTGATTGCTGATTTGCCCATTATCGGCATCAACATTGAGACTGTTCCCGAACTGGTTTTGCGCTATACCGACAGCACCGGAACGGAAACATCGGTATCAAACTCAACAGGCGGATCTACCGTAACAACGCAAACAGACACGTATACCGCCGGTCTGTCACTGACCTACGGTGTGGAAGCGGAAGCAAGTTTGAGCCTCACTGGGCCAGAAGCAAGTGTCAAGAAAAAATTTGAGACAACGGCGAGCTTTGAATACTCCAGAGAAGAAACCACTGAAAATCAGAAAACGTGGGAAGAAGTTACGACAAGTGCGAGTTCGACCAGTCGCGAAACCGACAGCGCCACGATTCGGGTAGGCGTCAGTATCGAAAACGTCAGTAACCTGACCTACGCGCTGGAACATATTACTCTGGTAGCCAACTATCTTGATGGTAATACGTTGAGACCGATAGCGACACTCAGCTATGACAACGCCGGAGGAGGGTTTCAGACAACCAGTTTCGCCCCCGGCGAGACAAGCAATATCTTGTTGTTCAGTTATGACAATCTCGATTTGGGAACAGCGCTGGATGTGTTGCGTGATGCGCGAAGCCTGATAGTCGAGCCCGCCCTGTATGAACTGAGTGATGCGGATGGCAGGCCGTTTGATTTTAACAAGGGGGATGTCGACGCCAGAACCGCATTCGTTGTGCTCGATTACGGTATTGTGCGGCCGCAGGAAAAATACAATGTGTCCATGCTGAGCAGTCTGGGTGATGGCGTGCTGGACGTGGCCACGATTCTGGGGAGTATTCTCAATGCTGACTATGTGGAGAGCAATGGCTTGCAGCAGTTACGTGGCGTTGGCGGTGACGCCGCATCGCGCTGGATTGTACTGCTTACGCACGATGACGGCTTTGTGGAGACAACAACTGCCTATGATCCGGACGCTGAAGCCTATGCGCTGTCAGATATCCAGGTTTTTCCGGGCGATACCCTGAGCATCGTTTACCTGACTGATGTGGACGGCGATGGTATTGGTATTCGTGAGGAAATTCTCAACGGCACTGACCCCGATAACCCGGATACCGATGGCGACGGCCTGACCGATGATGTGGAAATCCGCAGCACCTACCTGGTCAATGCGATAAACATCAAGAATCCTGACCGCTACCCGGCCCGCGTTAAAACCAACCCGGTGCTTGCCGATACCGATGGTGACCAGCTCTCCGACATCGAGGAAGTGGGCGGCGCCCGGCCCGATGGCACGGTGGTCGCTGGCCGTGGACTGGACCCCAATAATCCGGATACCGATGGTGACGGTATCAGCGACAAGGTTGACACATTCAATGGTGAAGTGCCGATTGCAGCGGATTTTGTCATCACGCCCGGCGCCGGCAACGCGGCAATACTGGACGGCCTGGTGACGCCGCAGTCCGGCACGCGTATTACCACGGTGGTTGTGGACTGGGGCGATGGCGCTAGCGACACAGTGAACTCCACGACCAGTTCGGCGCTCAGCGTTAATCTGACGCATACCTATGCCCAGCCGAGCGGTGACTCGCAGAACAATAATATTACAATTGATATCCAGAGCACCGACGACGCCACGCCCGTAGCGAACCTCGTCAATGTAACCTATGCGGGCAGCTTCGAAGTGTTCAAGGAAAAAAACCAGGCGAGTGGAACCAGTGATTTTACGGTCGCATCCGGCTGGCGGGAGGATAAGCATATCCGGACGCTGGCCGATATGGACAACGATGGCGACCTCGATCTGGTCGGTTTTGGCGGCGGCGGGGTATGGGTGTCATTGTGGGATGAAAATGCGCTGGCGTTCACGCCGGTGGGTACTACTACATGGGTGGATAACTTCGGCGCAGGCGCGCCAGGCAATTACAGCAAGAGCAGGCACCAGCGCAATCTGGTTGACTGGGACGGTGACGGCCTGACCGATATCGTCGCCTTCGGCGAAGGTGGCGTTATCTGGAGCAAAAACTGCGGCGACAATACCCTGAGGGCGCCTGCGTCATGCGGCAACGGTGGCGCGACGACTTTTGCTGATATTAGCAACGACCTCGGTTACAGCACGGGCTGGCGAACGGATGTCCATTTACGCACCTTTGGTGATGTGGATGGCAACGGCCTGATCGATATCATTGGGTTCGGCAATGGCGCAGTGGTGGTGCTGCGAAATCTGGGGCCGGATGCAAGTGGCAATGTGAGTACCCAGCTGATCACCATGGATGCCAACGCCAATGACGCCCTGGAGCAGCCTTATGGCACCGCCTTTACCGCCATTGACGCCAACGTGAACAACGGTAATGCCTTCCGCATGATTGCTGATATCGACGGTGATGGCCGGGCGGATATTGTCAACGCCGGTCGCAGCCGCATGCTGTATTCGCTTGGGCAGGTCGACGGTTCATTCTCAAAGATTGGTGAAATCTGCACATCCAGTGTAACCTGCTTCACTGCCGATCAAGGCTGGACGCCGGCCAATCATCTGGTGTTCCTCGATGATATAAACAATGACGGCAAACCTGATCTGGTCGGCTTTGGCACCTCAGCCGTATTTGTTTCACTGAATCAAAGCAGTATCGGCAACGTGCAGTTCGGCGCCTTCAAGGTCTGGAATTCGGATTTTGTGTATACCAAGGGCTGGCGCGTGGGGACCCACCCGCGTTATCTGGCTGACGTGAATGGTGATGGTTACAAGGATATCATCGGCTTTAGCAGCAGCGCGCGCGCCGTGCTCAACCAGATACCCAATGGCAAGGAGGCGTTTTCCACCCAGCCGGCAACGCTGTCGACCACTATCAATCTGAATTCAGGGGAATGGATATCTGGCGGTCAGTATAACAGCCGCCTGGTGGGTGACTTCAATAATGATGGTCTGGCTGATGTGGTCGGCTTCGGTAATACCAGTGTGATTGCACAGCGTTCGCCGAACATTGTGCAGCCCACCGAGCAGTAGTCAGTCAATGACATTCGCGATTTCAATCAGGTTTTGATCGGGGTCGCGGATGTAAACTGCCAAAAGCTTGCCGTTTGCGCCGGTGCGCTCCACCGGGCCTTCAATAACCGGGATGTGGTGTGCGTTGAGATGCGCCAGTACGTCAGCCAGCGGGGCGCCGGTCAGCAGGCAGATATCGGCGCTGCCAGGCAGTGGCCGGCTGGCGCGAGGCTGAAGCTCCCCGCCAGCCTGATGCAGATTGATTTTCTGCTGGCCAAATCTCAAGGCGATACGCTTGTTTGCGAAATCCACTTTCTCCATGCCCAGAATGCGCGTGTAAAAATCAACCGTGCTGTCAATGCTGGCTACGGTCAGCACCAGGTGATCCAGCGAAACGATGTTGATTGTCATCAGGCAAACAGCAGTCTGGCTGCAAACAGAATCCACATCGTCCACAGCACAAATGAACTGGCGGCATAGGCCTTGAAGCGGTGCATCACCTTGTTGTATGTGCAGTGGATAAGGCTGTGAATGGCGCGCAACAGCACAAACAGGCACGCCAGCGCCAGCATCACCGGGTTGACCAGTTGTGTGACATACAGGCTGATCAGCAACACATAAAACAGCACCGGCATTTCAAACTGGTTGCTGAAATTGTCTGCGATGTTGCCGGAATCGGTCAGCAGCTTGCCGGACTGGTGAGCGGTGGCAATCGCCTGCGGGTGAATTTTCTTGCGGCGCATCTCCCGCACGCGCGCAGTGTACATGCTGAAAAACACAACAGCAGTTAACAACACCTGCGCCAGCATCGGCAGAAAAATCAGTTCTTGTTGCATCATGTTGGTTCTTCTATGTTGTGTTGCAACAACCTGTTAAGCGTTAATCCGGCTCATCAGGCGGTTCGGTGACGTAAATAAATCATGCCAGTCAGCAGCAGCAACATGACGAGCCAGACAGTGATATAGAGAAACTGTGACTGTCTGGCCTTGCGCGCTTCCAGCCAGGTGCGGGGACGAATGCCGCGGTATAAAAACACCAGTTTGGCCGACAGGTTGATGCAGACAATATTGACCGCTAGCAGCAGGGTGGCGCCCCACATGGCGTGCTGTTGCCCGGCGCTGAGCATCAGACCGATGGTGGTGGCGGGCGGCATCAGCGCAACGGCGACCATCACGCCGACCAGGATGCTGGATGCGCCGGTGACCAGCGACAGTGAGGCGGCGGCGCCGGAGGCCAGCGCAATCGCGGCGCCGGAATAAAACGCGTCGGTGCGCAACATCAGCTCGGTGGAGTTGAGCGCGCCCGGCCACAGCCAGCCAATGATGCAGCCGGTGACAACCGCAAGCGCGGTGCCCGCCAGTATGGTTTTGAGTGCATCCAGCGCCAGATCAGTTTCACCCAGCGCGGTGCCGAGTGAAAAGGCGATATTCGGTCCCAGCAAGGGCGCAATCACCATCGCGCCGACAACAACCGCAACATTGTTTTCCAGCATGCCGATGGCGGCGACGATGGCGGACAGAATAACCAGCAACACAAAATTGCCGTCCAGGCGCGCGTCTTTTTCAACCTGACTGAAAATTTCCTCGCGGGAAATGGTGGCGGCTTTTTTCTTGCCGTTGTCGCCATCATCGCTGGCCTCTTCCGGCTTGGGCAAGGCGACTTCTACCGGGATGACGACGATGCGCGCGTTGTCCGAGGATGACAGCAGGGTTTGCAGCGCATCCAGCACGTCCTGGCGTTTGCCTGCTTCCACCAGCATGCGCGCCGCCAGCCGATTATCGTCGTTGACCGGGCCGAACCAGACATCCGTTATGTCATGCTGCTCGGCGATGCCTTGAATGGTATCTGCATGCCCGGCATCGGCAATCACTTCGATGATTTTCATGATGACGGCAGGGTAGCATATCAGGCCAGATGAACAAACTGCGATCTGGTTAAATGTTTATAACGCCGGGACAGGTTGAATAGGCGGGTGAAGACGGCGCCGTTACCGCAAATGACTGTTGATGAAAGAATATATGAGCAGGATAACAATGCTGATGACGGCTGCGAACGGCAGCAGCAGGCAAAAGCCGGGCAGGTCTTTACACTCTTTTTGTAACTTGCATTTTTTGCATAGCTTGCTTGCCATAATCGGGTCTCGCTGTTTCTGGTATGCAATTTATGGCAAGCTGGATTCAGGTTTTCTGGCACAGCCTTGTAGGTTGTGGGTTTTCCACTGCCTCGACAATCGCATTCACGATTTGATTGAGCTCCTCGTTGCTGATGCATTGCAACACACGGTTCAGCAATTCGGGCGGCACCCTGGCGTATACAGTCTCGCCATTTTTCACTTGAATGGTGATGCCTGCGCTGTGCAGGGCGTCATCGCTGTTGTCATGTTGCTCGGTCAGGCGTTGATCGAGATCCATCAATTCATCGTAGTGCTGTTCGAGAAGGTCAACGAGCTTGTCGTCAATATCCTCGGGCAGCTGAACGATCCAGCTTTCTTCTTCCCTGTTTAACGTAATCTCAATACCGTGTTCTTGAGCCAGGTCAACAAAACGTTGTTGCGGTTCCTGATTGAAAAAAATGAATTCCAGCATGGTGCGATTAACAGACGTTGTTAACAGGAGTTTATTCGTAAAAAAAGCGGCAGCCAGGATTTACCCCTGACTACCGCTTTCAAGCTACAGCTCCAGCCTCCTGGCTTGTTATTATTGGTATCCCAAATCGTTTTCCTGCGAGGCTGAACGCCGCTTCAGTCCCAGCTCAGCGCGCCGCCGGTCTGGTATTCGGTAACGCGGGTTTCGAAAAAGTTTTTCTCTTTTTTCAGGTCGAGCACTTCAGACATCCACGGGAACGGGTTGCCCGCGCCGGGGAACTGTTCCGGCAGACCAATCTGCGCGCAACGGCGGTTGGCGATGAACTGCAGGTATTCCTCGAACATGGGCGCGTTCAGGCCCAGCACGCCGCGAGGCATGGTGTCGCGCGCATACTGGGTTTCGATGTCGACCGCTTCGCGAATCAGCTGAATCATTTCCTGCTGGAATTCGTCAGTCCACAGATGCGGGTTCTCGATTTTAATCTGGTTGATAACGTCGATGCCAAAGTTCATGTGCATGGATTCATCGCGCAGAATGTACTGGAACTGCTCGGCCACGCCGGTCATTTTGTTGCGGCGACCCATGGACAAAATCTGGGTGAAGCCAACATAGAAGAAGATGCCTTCGAATACCACATAGAACGCAATCAGTTCACGCAGCAGTTTCTGGTCGTTTTCCGGTGTGCCGGTGTGGAAGTTGGGGTCGGCCAGATACTGGGTGAACGGCAGCGCCCATTCCGCCTTGCGCGCAACGGCGGGCAGCTCGCGGTACATGTTGAAAATTTCGCCCTCGTCCATGCCCAGCGATTCCACACAATACTGATAGGCATGGGTGTGTACGGCTTCTTCGAAGGCCTGGCGCAGCAGATACTGGCGGCATTCGGGATTGGTGATGTGACGGTACACCGCCAGCACCAGGTTGTTGGCCACCAGCGAGTCGGCGCTGGCGAAGAAACCGAGGTTGCGTTTGATGATGGTGCGCTCGTCCTCGGTGAGGCCGTTGGGGTCTTTCCACAGGGCGATGTCGGCGGTCATGTTGATTTCCTGCGGCATCCAGTGGTTGGCGCAACCGTCGAGGTATTTTTGCCAGGCCCAGTCGTACTTGAACGGCACCAGCTGGTTGAGGTCGGCGCGGCAGTTGATGATTTTTTTATCGTCCACCTGGATGCGGGCAGCGCCCATTTCGATTTGCTCCAGGCCGGTGCCGCTGAGATCGGCGTCCACATCATCGGCCACTGGTGTGACAGGCTGCGCCGGTGGAATCGGGTCGACGACCGGCGCATCGCCGGCTGTGCTCATCAGCACATCATTCGAAACCAGGCCATCGCCGGCATGCGGATGGCCGGCTTTGGCGGCATCGTTGTGATGCGGCGCGAACGCGGGTTGTGGTTCTTTGTTGAAGCTGGCGAGCGGGTCATCCCAGTTATTGAACATCTTTATAGTACCTCTACTGCTTGGTTCTTTTTATTATCATTTTGTTTGTCATCAGCTTGCGATGATGACGCGGTTGTTTTCGGTTGACTGTCGTCACGTTGTTGCGGTTCGCGGCGGTGACGATCAATCATCGGCTCCAGCACCATCCACCACGGTTTGACCGAGGACGGCGCCATCGCGTGCCAGGTGGTGCGCGCCCGGGTGAACTGAATGCGTATGCCATCGTGTTCACAAAAATGGGCAATCACCTTGCGACTGGGTTCGCCTGTTACAGGCAAGTCATACAAGGCCTGTCGGAGTTCGGCTATCAGGCTCATCACGCCCTCCATCATTTTTTTATTGTTGTTGTAAATGCGCATCGCTTCCCTTTGAAAACACGTTTACTCCAATTGGCTTGCGCCAATGTTAATGATGTCGCGTTGGCGGCCGCGCCATGCGGCTACCGAAACTCCGTTGGCGGGCAACCCCGCCGCGTGAAAAATGAATACAGCCTGTCGCAGAACAGTAAGCCGTATTTTTTATTTTTCACTATTCATTATTCACTGCCTTACTTACTGGCACGCCTCGCAATCCGGGTCCAGAATCGAGCAGGCTTTGGGTGCGGTTGAACCCGCGTCATTGCTGACCGCGTTCAACTTGCTGGCGCGGCTGCTGTCCATGGTGGATTTCTCCACATGGGTGGCGCCCATGGAGCGCAGGTAATAAGTGGTTTTGAGGCCACGCACCCACGCCAGTTTGTACAGCGCATCCAGTTTCTGACCGTTGGGTTCGGACATGTACAGATTGAGCGACTGGCCCTGGTCGATCCATTTCTGACGGCGCGCGGCGGCTTCCACCAGCCAGCGCGGGTCGATTTCGAAAGCGGTTTTGTACAGCGCTTTCAGGTCGTCCGGCACGCGGTCGATGTGCTGCACGCTGCCATCGTAGTATTTGAGGTCGTTGGCCATCACTTCATCCCACAGGCCGCGCTCGCGCAGGTCGGCGATGAGATAGGGATTGACCACGGTAAACTCGCCGGACAGGTTCGATTTGACGAACAGGTTCTGGTAAGTCGGTTCAATCGACTGGCTGACGCCACAAATGTTGGAAATGGTGGCGGTCGGCGCAATCGCCATGGTGTTGGAGTTGCGCATGCCGACTTTCTGCACGCGGTTGCGCAGCGAATCCCAGTCGAATGTGTGGCTGCGGTCGAGGTCGAGATAACCGCCGCGGCCTTCCGCCAGGTAGTCGATGGAGTCAATCGGCAGAATGCCGCGGCTCCACAATGAACCGTCAAAACTGGAATACCAGCCGCGCTCTTCCGCCAGGTTGCTGGACGCCTTGATGGCGTAATAGCTGATGGCTTCCATGGTGCGGTCGGCAAACTCAACCGCATCGGGTGAGGCATACGGCATGCGTTGTTTGTAAAGCGCATCCTGAAAACCCATCACGCCCATGCCGACCGGTCGGTGACGCAGGTTGGAATCGCGCGCCTGCGGCACGCTGTAATAGTTGTAATCGATGACGTTGTCGAGCATGCGCATCGCGGTGTTGATGGTGCGCTCCAGCTTTTCGGTGTTGAGACCGTTTTCATCGATATGCGCCGGCAGGTTGATGGAACCCAGGTTGCACACCGCGATTTCGGCATCGTTGGTGTGCAGGGTGATTTCGGTGCACAGGTTGGAGCTGTGCACCACGCCGACGTGCTGGTTGGTGTAGCGCAGGTTGCACGGATCCTTGAACGTAATCCACGGGTGGCCGGTTTCGAACAGCATGCTCAGCATCTTGCGCCACAGTGCAGTTGCCTTGAGCGTTTTGTGCACTTTCATTTCACCGTTGCGGGCTTTTTCCTCGTAGGCCAGATAGGCTTTTTCAAATTTGGCGCCGCTGAGGTCGTGCAGCTCGGGCACTTCGTCGGGCGAGAACAGGGTCCAGTCGCCGTCTTCGGCAACGCGCTTCATGAACAGGTCGGGAATCCAGTTGGCGGTGTTCATGTCGTGGGTGCGGCGGCGGTCATCGCCGGTGTTCTTGCGCAGGTCGAGGAATTCCTCGATGTCGATGTGCCAGCTTTCGAGGTAGGCGCACATCGCTCCCTTGCGTTTGCCGCCCTGGTTGACGGCGACAGCGGTGTCGTTGGCCACCTTGAGGAAAGGCACCACGCCCTGTGACTTGCCGTTGGTGCCCTTGATGTGCGCGCCCATGCCGCGCACGCGAGACCAGTCGTTGCCGAGGCCGCCGGCGTATTTGGACAGCAGCGCGTCATCTTTAATGGCGCTGAAAATGCCGTCGAGATCGTCGGGCACGGTGGTCAGGTAGCAACTGGACAGTTGCGGACGCAGGGTGCCGGAGTTGAACAGGGTGGGGGTGGAACTCATGAAATCGAAAGAGCTCAGCAGGCGGTAGAACTCAATGGCGCGTTCCTCACGGTTGATTTCGTTCAGCGCCAGCCCCATCGCAACGCGCATGAAGAACGCCTGTGGCAGTTCAAAGCGGATGTCGTCGGAATGAATAAAGTAACGGTCGTACAGCGTCTGCAAACCGAGATAGGTGAACAGGTGATCGCGCTCTGGCATCAGCTCGGCGCCGAGGCGCTCCAGGTCGTATTGCTGCAAACGCGGGTCGAGCAGCTCCAGGTCGACGGCGCGGTTGATGTATTCGGCGAAATAAATCTTGTACTCGATGCTCATTTCGCTTTGGGTGGCGTGGGTGCGCTTGTTGTAAACGAAACTCAGCGCTTCGGTGCGCAGATCGTCCAGCAGCAGGCGCGCAGCGGCATAGCTGTACTCCGGCTGCTGTTCGATCAGCGTCCGCGCACTCATCACCAGCATGCGCGCCACGTCCTTCTCGGGCACGCCATCAAACAGGTTGCGTTGGGTGTCGGTCATAATCGCGCTGGCGTCGACCTGGTCGAGACCGGCGCAGGCTTCGGTAATGATGGCCTGCAGGCGGCGCGTGTCCAGCGGTTGCGTGCCGCCGTCTTCGAGGGTGACATTGATGCCGGCCATGCTGTCATCGGCTTCGACCAGCGGGGTGTCGGCCGGCGCCTGCTGACGGCGGGCGCGGGCGCGTTCCTCGCGGTAGATGACGTAGGCGCGGGCAATCTTGTGGTGGCCGCCGCGCATCAGCGCCAGCTCGACCTGATCCTGAATGTCCTCGATGTGGAAGGTGCCGCCGTCGGGAATGCGGCGGGTGAGCGCGTTTTCCACATCCAGCGCCAGCGCGTTGACGATTTCGTGAATGCGGCTGCTGGCGGCGGCGTTGCCACCCTCGACCGCCAGAAACGCCTTGGTCATGGCGATGGCGATTTTCTCACGGTCGTAACCGGTAACCTTGCCGTTGCGGCGAATCACCCGGAACTTGCCGGGCGCGGTGGCGTTGATGCTGCCTGAATCTGTGCTGGTTACGGTGTTGGGGTGAGAAGAAGGGGTGGTTGTTTGTTGTTCAATTGGTGTTTCTGTTTGCATGCCCTTGAAATTCCACTGTTGAGGGTTATCGTTGTAGTTATGCGGGGTACTATAGGGTGTGGTCAGGTTTCAAGTCAAGCACTATATATTGTGCATAACCAGGTGGGTTTTTATGGGGAAAACTGTGGATAAGTTGATAATATGCAAATAAAAACAATGTGTTGCGTTTTTATTCGCAGACCGCATTGTTGTATAAGCCGGTGATTATATAAATAATTTTTGGGAGCCGTGTGAAATTTGTTTATTGAAGGCGAATATGCGGCTGACGGCCCGGTTTCCAGTGTAATCTGTATATACAGATGTACAGCACTATATGTAGTGGTTTACGATTGTTTACACATCAACAGCTGTGCCAACTTCACAGCCTGTTGAATAAAAAAATCTTATTTGTAATCTTCAAAACGTGGTTTTTTGGGTAAATTTTTTTGCTTTCAAACATTTTGCCGATAAAAAATCAAGATTATATTGCGCCCGGCGGCAAAAAAATCTGCGATCACTGGCCGGGAAGGAAGGCTACTGGCGCGACAAAAAAGACTTTGCCTCGCCGCCAGTCCTTCGAATGTTGCGTCTGTTCCGGTTACATCGGTCGCTGAAACCAGCGCAGCACAAAGCGCCGGCGCGCTTCCCGGTTCAGCGGCAACCGGTGGCCGTACTCATAGAACCCCAGCCCGGCCAGAATCAGACCGGCGCCCAGCCATAGCTGTGTGCTGACGGTTTCATGGTTCAGCCAGGCGCCAAGCAGCAGCGCGGTGACCGGGGTAATCAGCGTGATCAGCGCAAGACGCCCGGCGCTGATTCTGGTCAGCAGATAAAAATACAGCGGGAAACCGATGGCCGTGCCGAACACGGCCAGATACACAATCGCCGCCAGCGTTCTGCCGGGAATGCGTTCAGGCCAGTCGGCAAACAGCAGCATGTTCGCTATATATAAAGGTGTCGCCACCAGCAAGCTGCCGGTGGTGATGCTGAGCGCCGGCATCGCCGGTTGCGCGCGCTTGAGCAGCACCGCGCTGCTGGAATGCGCCACCGCAGACAGCAACACACCGAGCACCCCCGCCCAGGCCATCTCACCGAGCTGCGTGCTCTGGTAAAACACCACGCACAGTCCGGCCAGCCCCAGCAGCATGCCCGCCAGCTTGCCGTCGGCGAACGCCCGTTCCCGCAGCAGCCACGCCGCCAGCAAGCTGGTGAGAATGGGGGTGAGGCCGAAAATCACCGAGATCCAGCCGGACGGAATGTATTGCGCCGCCCAGTACACACTGCTCATGGCGATAAACAGGGGGATGCCGCCCAGCAGATACACCTTGCGCGCATGGCGGTCGAAGGGAAGCGGCAGCTTGCGCAGTTTCACCATCATCAGCAACAGCAGCAGGCCGAGGCTCATGCGCGCGGCCACGCCAAACTCATAGCCCACGCCTTCGCCACTCCAGCGAATGCCGAGCGGGGTGGTGCTCCAGATCAAGATTACAGCAATATACGATGCAGGCGCCGACATGGTTTTGTTCCATCCATAAAAAAAGCCGCTGGGATGGCAGCGGCTTGGTGAATGCAAAAGAAATCAGGTATTCAATACACAACAAGCCGCCATCGTCGCTGCCACAGGCGCAGCACGACTTCAGTACGAATCAGCTTGTTGACGGTCTGGATTTGCATGCGCCCAGTGTGTCGTTTCAAAGGCGTCTTGTCAATATGTGCATAAGGGTTGTTGACCAGCGAGCGGCAAGCGTGTGTACACGGCAGGCTAACTGACCGATTGCCTTACAGTTTTCGAACCGCGCAAGCCGAATACAAAAAACTCGACGCAGCCCATCGCAAAAAAGTAGGCCGAGGCCACGGCAATCGCGCGTTGCGGTTCGCGCTCCCACACGCCACCGCCGCGGCCGGGGTAAACCTGGTTGAGCACATCAGGTGTTATGCCCAGTTCCGGTATTGGCAACAGCACCGATGCAAACGCCGCAATGATATAGAGGAACATGCTGATGCCGGATCGTTTCAATATTCGCTGCGGGTCTTCATCCAGTTGCGTGAACAGTCCGACAGCGCGACCCAGCAATACTGAAACAAAAATCCAGATCAGCTCGGTCGAGCCGATGGAAGCGCTGACGCCAAACACGAACAGGCTGTAAAAACCGATTAGCGCAACAAACACCAGAGCGCGTCCTGTCGCGCTGTTTTGCCTGGCGGCGAGCATGGTCATGAACACGCCGGAATGAATCAGAATGAACTCCAGCACCAGCAAGCCGACCGCGAACGGAACCCATTTGCCGTTATCCCAGTTCAGCGGATGCCGCCACACATCCAGCAACACCCAGCTGAGCGCAAAACAGGGAATCGCGCTGGACAGCGCGCCGAACCAGTGGCGAATCAATGACAGGCTGTTTTGCATAAGCCTTATTTAGCACAGATGAAACATGTGTGTGACGGGAGCCAGCCTGGCTTGCAAAGCTTGACCTGCATCAACCCGCAAACCCTGTCGACTTGATGTGCATCAACGCCGCTAGTCTGGTGATTGCTAGATTAGAACACAGTTTATGGCGCATGCTCCTGTGCGCCCGGTTAACCGACAAATGAGGAAAACACCATGCAAGCGATTAAAACCCTGCTCGTCACACTGCTGCTGAGCGGCAGCATCATCGCCGCGCCGGTACAGGCCAAGGAATTCAAAGTGAAGTGTTCATCGTTTGATGACTGTATGAAAAAAGGCGACCTGCTGACCAAAAAACGCAAACTGTCGCTGGCGCAGGAAGCCTATCGCAACGCCATCAAGTTCGACATCGAAAACCGCGATGCCTGGCGCAAGTTTGAAAAAATCGTGGTGCGCATTTCCGAAGAAGGCGGCTGTTAAAGCCTGCTTTTTCATCAACGTGGAGGCGTGACGATGTTGAGTCTGAAAAAACAGTGGCCGTTCTGGGTCAGTGGCGTATTTGTCGGCGTCGCCGAAATCATGAATTACATTGTGCTGGAAAAACCGATCGGCCTGACCACCGGGCTGGTGGAAATGACCGCCGCGATGCAGCAAACCGTGTTGCCGGAAAGCATTGATTGGTGGTCGCGCGCCTACGATCCCAATGTGCACTGGATTATTATCGGTGTGGTGGTTGGCGCATGGCTGGTGGCGCGCGCCGAAGGCGAGTCGCGCGGCTGGGTGAAGTATCCGGCGCGTGAGCTGGTGCTGGCGTTCATTGGCGGCTTTGTTTTCAGTTTTGGCACGCGTCTGGCGCACGGCTGCACCACGCATCATTTTCTCGGCGGGCTGCCATCGATGTCGACCGCGTCGCTGCTCTATCTCACCACGATTTTACCGGCCGGTTTTCTTACCTTTTATCTGATGAGCAAGATGCGCATCGGCTATGTGTTCAAGGGGCAGGAAAACCGCGCCACATCCGAAGCCGGTTGCAAGCTGGGGGGCAAGCTGGCGCTGGATGGCCTGGCCTGTGAAGCCAGCCGCGATTACAACCCGAAACGCGACTGGTTGCGTATTGCGATACTGGTGTTCATGTTTCTGTTTTTCGGCAACGCTATCGTCGGTTCGTTTTTGTATGGCACAGAGGACGGTCTGTTCGGCTGGAACTATGCGGTCAGTTCGATTGGCTGGGGGCTGGCGATCTGGCTGTTTCTGGTCGGCGCGGTCGCCGGCGTTGGCATGGCCAAAACCGGTTTCGGCACCGAGTGCGCTTTCATGACGCCGGAAATTTCCATGGGACTGGAACACCAGGAAAATTTCTTCGAAAAGAAATGGCTGATACCCGGCAGCACCCGTTTCATGTTTCGCTCGATGTCGCCGTTTACCGCCATCTTTATTGAAATTCTGCTGCTGTGGGCGGCCATCATGATTGGCTGGCAGTTCTTTGATATCAAACTGCCGCTGGGCATGAACCCGACCTGGATGTTGTTGCTGGGCGCCGCCTGTCAGGGCTTTGGCTCGGTCGCGATGATTGGCTGTGAAATCCGCACTTACATGCGGCTGGGGCTGGGTTATATGACGGCGGTTGCCGCTTTTCCCGGCTTCCTGCTTGGTTATTTGCCGTACACATTGTATGTGGATTTCTGGGAAGACCTGGCGCGTGACACCACCATCACCCGCATCAAGCATGTGCCGGCAATCTTCAGTCACGATGCGACCATTCAGGCGGTAGTGGGCCTGTTATACGGTTTGCTGGTGGCGTTGTTGCTGGTGTGGAGTATTCGTCGCGGCATGCGTCTTACCGGATTCAGCTTCCGCGAGTTGATGACACATGCCAATGACGAGCTCACGCTCAAATATTTTGATCGTCTGGACAAGCAGCAAAACGGCGCCGGCAACGGCGTAGCGCAACAAAAACCGGACAGCTTTGGCTCACCGGCAGTGGAGGGCGCATAACGTGGCGGACACAATTGCTCGCAGAAAATTATTGCAGGCGATGCTGGCGTTGCCGGTTGCTGCAATCACACCACCAATAGTAACTGCCGGTGAATATTCACATTATGGCTTCGGCCTGTCGTGGCCACAGTTTGTTAACCAGATGGAATTTCTGGCAAATGAACGGGCGGCTGACCGGGTCTCTGAAATACAGGTGGCGTGGCGTGGGTTGCATTGGCTGCAATTACTGGATGTGCAGGACCCGCTGTTTGAACAGGCAGTCAGGGATGCCACCGAATCAGGAAATGCATTCTGGTTATGGCAACGCCTGATCAAGGACGATATTCTCAATGGTGGCATACTCAATATTGATAGCGACAAACTGGTGCAATTGCATGACCACCCCGGCGCAACCGGCCTGTTGCGTATTCTTGAAGGCAAGGCGGAAGTGTGGCAATACGATATTGATCAACCGGCAACCGCTGAGCATGAAGATGGCAAGGTTGTACTCAAGCGTGTTGCTCATCGTGTATTGCTGCCCGGTGACACAGCAGTGCTAACGCCGGATGAAGGCAATATTCACGCGCTCAGGTCAGTTAGCAAGAACTGCCGTATGCTCGACTTTTTTATCCCTCCCTACGAACGTAAAAAACGCACCTGGTATGAGCCTGTTGATGCCGGTTGGCGGCATCAGGAAAGCATCATCTGCATCCCGGTTTCTGACAGGCAATTTACCGCAGTATAAATTTTATTGACAAGCATGAAAGCATGCAGGAGAAAACAATGAGTCCAACGGCAAGAAAATTCATCGGTTATATTTTAACTCTGATGTTATTCACCGCTTTTACAGGCGCAGTGTATGCTGATGACTGGTCGAACCTGAACAAGCACAAGCAAACCAAACTGGGTTTGTATATGACTGCGAAGCAGGCGTATGACTACACCATGAACAACATGGAAAAGACCCTGTTTGTGGATATACGCACCCCGTCCGAGCTCAACTATCTGGGCGCGGCGACGGTGATGGACAAACATGTGCCACTGGTTTTTATGGATTCCAGTGGCTGGAATGACAAAAAACATCGATACAAAAGACGCAAAAACAAAAACTTTGTTGCTGATATCGGCAAGGCGCTGAAAGAAAAGGGTCTGACAAAAAATGACACGGTTATTTTAATGTGCCGCTCCGGCAAGCGCAGCGCCAAAGCTGTCAACATGCTGGCGGATGCCGGTTACACCAGGGTATACACTGTAGTCGATGGTTACGAAGGTGACAAAGCGAAAAAGGGCAAGGACAAGGGCAAGCGCGTGGTGAATGGCTGGAAAAATTCCGGTTTGCCGTGGACCTATACTCTCGACAGGGATTATATGTACTTCACCAAATAAACTTGGCGTAGCTTGCGTTACAGTAGATGTCTGCCAGGAGTCATCCATTGTTTCTGATGGGCGTCAATGGGCGAAGCCTGGGGGGTTGTCGATACCGTCTTGGCGATTGTCATATCTTCGTAACATTGGCGGCTTACAATATGCCGCCATGCAAGCCGTCACACAGCAAAAAAAATATAATCAGCGAGCCCTCAAGGATCGTCTGACAGATTTTTTTGTCAGTCTTGGTGGTATCGCGGTGATTGTTTCTATCCTGTTGATTTTCTTATATCTGATCTATGTGGTTGCGCCCATGTTTGGCGCGGCGACAATCCGTGAGCAGGCAACCTACCCCGCGCCGGGAGGGGGGGAAACCCTGCTGCTGGGGCAGGAGGAGCGTGGCACGGTCGCGATGCGTCTGGTTGATGACGGGCGTATCGTGTTTTTCAATACGCGCACGGGGGAAACGGTGCTGGATCAGACGCTGGATTTACCCGCGCCGGTCAGCAGTGTGGCGGCAAATCTCAACAGAGTGGCGCTGGGCTTGCAGAATGGTCAGGCGGTGGTGCTGCAATATGACTTTGAGTTGAGCTATCCGGATAATGTTCGCACAGTGACGCCGCATTTGCGCTATCCACTGGGCGAGCAGCCACTGGTGCTGGATGAAGATGCGCAGGCGCTCGAACAGGTTGTTATCCAGTTGAATGAAGACGTGATCGGGCTGGCCGCGGTAACTGATGACAGGCGCTTGGTATTTGCGCGATATGTGCGTGAAGAATCATTCCTTGATGGCGAAATTACTACCTCGCTGGAATCCCTGTCCGCCATCGCATTTGAGGGTCAAATTATTGATATTGCCCTGACGCCATCTCTGGATCATTTGTATGCCGCACGCCAGCAGGCCATCTTGACCGATTATGCGCTGAACGAAGACGGCTTCGCAGAAATAGTAGAGCAGTACCATTTGACTGACGATATCACCAGCATTGACTTGCTGCTGGGAGGCAGTTCACTGCTGGTGGCGCTGGATAGCGGTGAGGTGCAGCAATGGATGTCCGTGCGAACCGAAAACGACCGCCAGCTGAAGCAGATACGCGCCTTCAGTGCCGAGCAGCATCCGGTGACTGCATTGGCAACGGAGCAGCAGCGCAAAGGGTTTGCCGTAGCCGATACTCAGGGCGACATCACACTTTACTACGCCACCTCCAACCGGACGCTGGCGCAAATCAATACTGCTCGCAGCCGTATCGAGCACATGGCGTGGTCGGCTCGTGCTACAGATCTGCTCGCCATTGACGCTGAACAGCGCATGCATGTTTACAATGTCGAGAATGAATACCCTGAGGTGTCCTGGCAGGTGTTGTGGGGTAAGGTATGGTATGAAGGTTATGATGAGCCGGATTACATCTGGCAGTCATCAAGCTCAACCAATGATTTTGAACCCAAATATTCCCTGGTTCCACTGTCCTTTGGCACCATCAAGGCGGCCTTGTACGCCATGTTGTTTGCCGTGCCAATTGCATTGTTTGGCGCCATGTACACAGCGCAGTTTATGGCTCCACGCATGCGGCAAACCGTCAAGCCGGCGATCGAGATTATGGAAGCGTTGCCAACGGTCATTTTGGGGTTTCTGGCCGGTTTGTGGCTGGCGCCCTATGTTGAAACCCATCTGGCGGGCATCTTCACTCTGCTGCTGATATTACCACTCGGTTTTCTGCTGTTTGCCTGGCTATGGCGCTATGCGCCAAATCAAAAACTGAGTCAGGGCTGGGAAGCCGCCATGCTGATGCCGGTGGTGTTATTGCTGATCTGGCTGTCAATGAGCCTGAGCGCGCCATTGGAGCACTGGCTGTTTGGTGGCGACATGCGCAGCTGGATGAGTGAGCGCTGGGGACTGGGTTATGACCAGCGCAATGCGTTGGTAGTGGGTTTGATTATGGGGTTTGCCATTATTCCCACAATTTTCTCGATCGCCGAGGACGCCCTGTTCAGTGTGCCGCAGCATCTGATTCGAGGGTCACTTGCACTGGGCGCCAGTCGCTGGCAAACCATGATGCGTGTAGTGCTGCCTGCCGCCAGCCCGGCTGTTTTTTCAGCCTTGATGATGGGCTTTGGCCGCGCGGTGGGTGAAACCATGATTGTGCTGATGGCGACCGGGAATACACCGCTGATAGATATGAGTATTTTCCAGGGCATGCGCACACTCGCAGCCAACATCGCGGTGGAAGTCCCGGAGGCGGAAGTGGCCAGTACGCATTATCGTGTGCTGTTTCTGGCGGCGCTGTTGCTGTTTCTGTTCACATTCGTCTTCAATACGCTGGCGGAAGTGATACGTCATCGCCTGCGTCAACGCTACAGTGGCCTGTGATGAGGCAGTGGTTTAATAGCGGCGCCCCCTGGATATGGCTCAATGCTGGCGCCATCGCTATCGCACTGGTTGCCGTGTCTGGTTTGCTGGCGTTGATACTGGTGCGCGGTATGTCGCATTTCTGGCCTGCGGATGTCACGGTTTTTTACTTTCAGAATGATGCAGCGCAGCAGGTCGTAATTGCTGAAGTCATTGAGTCGGAAACAGCGCCTGCCGATGCGCTGCATGGCCTGGTAACCGACAGAAAAACGGTGACGCGCTATCTGGTGAAAACAGGTAACCGCGACATTCTGGGAAGTGATTTCAGGTGGTTGTATGATATTGACTTGCAACAGCAAAACACACCAGCGGATATCATGGTGCTGGAGCGTATTGAATGGGGCAACTTTTATGGTTACCTGGAGGCGGTTCTTGAAAACGGGAAAATCGTGGCAGAAGGTGACGCCGCCTGGCAGGCATTTCAGGAAAGGCTGCAGCAAACGGCGGCCATCCGCTCGCAAATTCTCGATATAGAGAAACATGATATTGGCGCAATCAATTACCAGCGTGAGCGCCTGCGGCTTAAGCAGCGTCGACTGGAACTTGATGGCGAACTGACAACACAGGTCCGGCAGTTAATCGAGCAGCAACGTCAGCAGCTACAGCAGCAATATGACGCCTTGCTGGAAAAAAGCAGCACACTGAAGCAACGCCTGCACCGTGACGCTATTCGCGCCAGCATTATGGATGGACGCAAGGTGACCATACCGATGGAAAAAATCATCAAGGCATGGCAGCCAAACAAAATGTCTGTGCTCGGCAAGCTGGTGTTTTACGTCAGCGACTTGTGGGAGTTTGTCAGCGAAGATCCGCGTGAAGCCAATACTGAAGGGGGGATTTTCCCCGCCATATTCGGCACCGTAATGATGGTGTTGTTGATGTCGGTAATGGTGACGCCGTTCGGAGTGATTGCAGCTGTCTATTTGCGAGAATATGCAAGCCAGGGCGGCTTGACGCGTTTGATACGAATTGCAGTGAATAATCTGGCGGGCGTACCCTCTATCGTTTACGGTGTCTTTGGGTTGGGTTTCTTTGTGTATTTTATCGGTGGTCATGTCGATCAGGCGCTGTATCCCGAGGCCTTGCCATCACCCACCTTTGGTACGCCCGGGTTGTTATGGTCGTCGCTGACACTGGCCTTGCTGACCTTGCCAGTGGTGATTGTTGCAACGGAAGAAGGCTTGTCGCGCATACCGCGCAGCCTGCGTGAAGGCAGTCTTGCGCTGGGCGCAACCAAGGCGGAAACGCTCTGGCGGGTGGTGTTGCCGATGGCAAGCCCGGCCATAATGACCGGGCTGATTCTGGCGGTGGCGCGCGCTGCGGGAGAAGTGGCGCCACTGATGCTGGTCGGAGTGGTCAAGCTCGCGCCTGATCTGCCGCTGGACGGGAATTTTCCGTTTCTGCACCTTGAGCGAAAGTTTATGCATCTGGGATTTCATATCTATGATGTCGGTTTTCAGAGTCCGAATGTAGAAGCGGCTAGGCCACTGGTTTACGCCACTTCGTTTTTGCTGGTCGTGGTGATCGTTTCACTCAACCTCACGGCGATTAACCTTCGTAATCGCCTGCGTGAAAAATATCGGGCGCTGGATGGGTAGCCTGCAAGTTGTACGTGTTGTACCGGAAATAATATGACAGCTAGTCTGGAAAGCAGAATGAATATGCAACAAACTATTGATGAGTCGTCAGTCAGTGATCATGATGTGTGTATACACGTCAATAACCTGAACCTGTATTATGGTAAAACACAGGCCTTGCGTGATATCAGCTTCAAAATGAAACGCAACAAGGTGACGGCTTTTATTGGCCCGAGCGGGTGTGGCAAATCGACATTATTGCGCTGCTTTAATCGCATGAATGACCTGGTCGGCAATGTGCGCGTGGAAGGAGAAATTCTCATGGATGGCAATAATATCTACGCACAGGATGTCGATGTGACATCATTGCGGCAACGGGTAGGCATGGTGTTTCAGAAACCCAACCCGTTCCCGATGAGTATATTTGAAAATGTTGCTTATGGTTTGCGTCTGCAAGGCGTCAAAAAACGCAGGGTGCTGGAGGAAAAGGTTGAATGGGCGCTGAAAGGCGCCGCCTTGTGGGATGAAGTGAGTGACCGTCTGTATGAAAGCGCGCTGGGGATGTCTGGTGGACAACAACAACGTCTGGTGATTGCGCGCGCAATTGCCATTGAGCCCGAGATACTGTTGCTGGATGAGCCGGCGTCTGCGCTTGATCCGATTTCAACATTAAAAATTGAAGAGCTTATCTATGAGCTGAAATCCCGTTATACCATTCTGATTGTAACTCACAACATGCAGCAGGCTGCGCGTGTATCTGACGAGACGGCCTTTATGTATATGGGCGAAATGGTGGAGTTTGGCGACACCAATACCATCTTCACCAACCCGATAAACAAACAGACGGAAGACTACATTACCGGCCGATATGGCTGACAAAGCAGGGTGTTATCATGGAAACAGGCAATACAAACCAGCATATTTCACATCAGTTCGACGAGGAGATGTCCAACCTTCGCACCCAGGTGCTGAAAATGGGCGGATTGGTCGAGCAACAGATACGCGACGCGATTGAAGCCTTGCAGGCAACGGACGGCTTGCGGGCGGAAAAAATCATCCTGCGCGATCACAAGGTTAATGCGCTGGAAGTGCTTATTGATGAAACCTGCACGCAGATACTGGCGCGCAGGCAGCCCGCTGCTTCGGATTTACGCATGGTGGTGGCGGTTATTAAAACCATTACCGATCTGGAGCGCATCGGGGATGAAGCGGAAAAGATTGCGCGTATGGCGCTGAATCTGGCCGAGGAGGGTGCGAGCTTCAGCAATCGTTACGCAGGTATTCGCCACCTTGGGCAATTGGTGGCGAATATGGTGCATAACATGCTCGATGCCTACGCGCGCCTGGATGTCGATGCCGCAGTGCGGGTGGTGCGTGATGATGAAGAAGCTGACAAGGAGTATCAGGATTTGTTGCGCATGCTGATGACGTTCATGATGGAAGATCCACGCACCATTTCCGAGGTGCTGGATGTCATCTGGGCTGCGCGCGCGCTGGAGCGTATTGGCGACCACGCAAAGAACATTGGCGAATATGTGATTTATCTGGTCAAGGGCAAGGATATTCGCCATGTTGATCTTGAAGAAGTGGAGCAGACGATACGGTCATGACTGCTGTCAGGCTGTTAATCGTCGAGGACGACGAGGGCATTCAGGAAATGCTGGATTACGCGCTGGCTGAAGATGGATACCTCATCTATCCCGCTTATAGCGCAAAGCAGGGGTGGGAGCTGATTCAGCAGCACGAACCCGATATGGCATTGCTCGACTGGATGTTGCCGGACAGCAGCGGTATAGAGCTGCTGCGACGCATCCGCAAAAGCCATCCAGGTTTGCCAGTTATTATGGTTACCGCCAAATCCGGGGAAGAAGACCGGATAACCGGCCTTGATGTCGGCGCCGATGACTACATTACCAAACCGTTTTCTGTGCGTGAGCTCAAGTCGCGCATGCAGGCGGTGCTGCGTCGCACACGTCCAGACAAGCAAATGCTGCAACTGTGTGAGCTGTCACTGGATCCTGCAAGTCACCGGGTAAGCATCAATGATGCGCCGCTGGCGCTGACGCCAATCGAGTTTCGTCTGCTGCATTATTTCATGTTACACCCTGACAGGGTATTCAGTCGCGCGCAATTGCTCGACCAGGTGTGGGGGCGGCAGGTGTATGTTGAGGAGCGCACGGTCGATGTGCATATCAGACGGTTGCGAAAACAACTGCAGCCTTTCGGGCTGGACAGGATGTTGCAGACTGTGCACGGCAGCGGCTACCGGTTGTCGAGGCCGTAATGACGGCAGGGCTGCGCCGCGAGCTGATCAGTCTGGCTCTTTGGCTGGTTTTCATGCTGGGTACAGGTTGGCTCGTTGGTCAGGTTGTGGCGTTCATGCTGGCTGCGCTGGCCATGTGGCTGAGCTGGTATCTCTACCAGATTAACCGCTTGCTGGTCTGGCTGGGCAAGCCCTCACGCCAAGTGCCGGAAGCAAGAGGGGTGTGGGATGAGGTTTATTATCAGTTGTATAACCTGTACAAGCGTCAGCGCAAGGCAAGAAAAAAGCTGACATCCATCCTTGCGCGGTTTCAGTCATCTACCGAAGCCTTGCCATACGCCACGATTGTGCTTGATAAAAATAATCGTATCGAATGGTTTAACCCAGCGGCAAAAAACCTGTTTGAACTGAGCAGCAATGCCGATATTGGCCAGCGAATCGACAATCTGGTTCGCCTGCCTGTATTTGTGCAATATCTGAATGCGCGCCAGTATGATGAGCCACTGGAATTTGACTATATGCAGCGCAAACTGCGTATGAATATCACACCCTATGGCAGTGGTCAGTTCTTGTTGACGGCGAGGGATGTCACCAGTCGGCGCAAACTGGATGATATGCGGCGTGATTTTATATCCAATGCATCGCATGAATTGCGAACGCCGGTAACAGTGATAGCCGGTTATCTTGAGGCCTTGTCGGATAATGTTGATGAGGCGACACGCAAACCCTTGCAAAAAATACAGCAGCAAACCCGTCGGATGCAAACCATTATCGACGATTTGATTGAGCTGGCGCGTCTTGAATCACCAGTCGATGAATCAGGGCTTGACGTGGTTGACGCCAATGCGGTGCTTGGCGATGTGTATCAGGAAGCTGCTGGAATTGATCAGGGGCGACACCGTCTTGATCTGCGACAGCAGGACAGTGATGCGCCATCGGAAATTACAGGGCATTATAACGAGGTGCGCACCGCGCTGCTTAACCTGGTGACCAATGCCATCCGTTACACTCCTGAAAATGGTCGCATTACGCTGTTCCTTGAATCTGATGAGCAAACGGTCATGCTGGGTGTGGAAGACAATGGTCCCGGCATAGCTTATGAACATATTCCTCGCCTCACCGAACGTTTCTATCGTGTGGACGCTGGACGCTCGCGCGAACAGGGCGGTTCCGGGTTGGGGCTGGCGATTGTGAAGCATATACTCGATCGGCATAACGCCAGCCTGTTTGTTCGGAGCAAGTCAGGTAAAGGCAGTCAGTTTCGCTGCGATTTCCCGCGGGCGCACTGACGGCTGCTGTCACAATATTGTCATATTTCTGTCATACCACTTTCACATTCAGTGGGCACGATACCCATACCAATCTGATTATCCGGAGTATTATTGATTATGAAAAACAAACGTATTTCATTGGGGTTACCCATCGTGGTGTTGTCGTTGAGCGCAGCTATGAGCGCCAGCAATGCGCTGGCTATTGAAGTTGACAGCGATGTGCCAGGTTATGCGGTTGTCAGCGGTGTTTCCGGCAATCTCTCCAGTGTTGGGTCGGATACGCTGGCAAACCTGATGACTCTATGGGCCGAATCATTCAAACGCTATTATCCGAATGTCAATATCCAGATTCAGGCGGCCGGTTCATCGACTGCGCCGCCGGCGTTGACGGAAGCGACGGCAAGCCTGGGGCCGATGAGTCGAAAAATGAAGTCAAGGGAACTCGCTGCGTTTGAAGATCGCTACGGCTACAAGCCGACAGCTATTCCGGTGGCAATTGATGCGCTTGCTGTTTATGTCAACAAGGACAATCCGATTGAAGGGATGAGCATCCCCCAGGTGGACGCGGTATTCTCCTCAACCCGTAAATGTGGCTTCAAGTATGGCATCAGCAAATGGGGTGAGCTGGGCTTGGACGGAAAGTGGCGTAATCGTGATATTCAGTTATACGGGCGAAATTCGGTTTCTGGCACTTACGGCTATTTCAAGAAAAAAGCATTGTGCAAGGGCGACTATAAAAACAATGTGAACGAGCAACCCGGGTCGGCGTCTGTCGTGCAGTCGGTCAGCAGTTCTCTGAATGGCATTGGCTACTCCGGCATAGGCTATAAAACGTCCGGCGTGCGCGCCGTGCCACTTGGCAAGAAACAGGACGGCAAGTTTGTTGAGGCAACCCCCGCCAATGCTGTTGCCGGAAAATATCCACTGTCACGCTTTTTATACATCTATGTCAACAAGCACCCGAATCAGCCATTGCCACCACTGGAAAAAGAATTCATGAAAATGGTGCTTTCCAGGCAGGGGCAGGAAATTGTGATCAAGGATGGCTATATCCCGCTGCCTGCCAAAGTGGTGAATAAATACATGAAAGCGCTGTAATTCAGTCTGCTTGCAGCAAACACGCCGCATCGGTCTACGCCGGTGCGGTTTTTTACTGTCTGGCGCGAAGTGACCGGTTTTCAGCAGCAACCAGCAGGCGGACATGATTGCCGCCATCAGCACAAACCCGGCTGACCACCATAAACAACCGGTTAATCCCTGGCTCTGGTATATCAGAGCGGACAGTATTGCGCCCGTCAGTCGCCCGCCGGCGTTGGCCATATATAGAATCCCACATTCAGCGACACTTTTTCATGATCCAGCAGCGCGACGATCAGGTAGGAATGCACCGCCGAGTTGATGGCGAACACCACGCCAAAAATCAGCAGGCCGACAATCACCACCGTGTGAGGTGGGTAACCATAGTCAAGCAATAACGCCATGGCGGCAGGCAATGTGGCAAGCACAAGCGCCCAGTTGCGCACACTGTGCGCCGCAGGCGCAATGTCATGCTGTTGTCGCCGCCGCAGGATTGCGGGCGCGCTGGCTTGTACGACGCCGTAGCCAATCACCCACAGCGCCATAAAACCGCCGACTTGCATGAAGTCCCACTGAAACTCGGTGTGCAAATAAACAGGCAACGCCACCACAAACCAGATATCGCGCGAGCCGAACAGAAAGAAACGCGCAGCCGACAGCCAGTTAATCGCAGGCGTTTTGGAAAACAGTTGAGAAAATTTCGGCTTGCTTGCTGTTTTTCCCATCCCGGCGGGAAGCAGTGCGATGGAAATCAGCAACGCCAGCAGCAAGCCGCCGGCCAGCACTGCCAGTGCGCCACGAAACGCCAGCCATTGCAGCAGCAGCGCGCCAATAAAAAAACCGGCGCCCTTGAGCGCATTTTCGAGCCGGTGAGAGCGGCTACCCCGCGAAACAGTTTTTGGTCAGCAGCCTGCTCCTGTTGTGACACCAGTGTCTTCACGCTGGCTTTCGCTGACATTTTGTTCAGATCCTTGGCGATGCCGGAGAGCGCCTGGGCAAACATCACCCAGGTTACGCTCAGCCAGTCATCGGGAACCATTAACATGGCAAGCGCCGCCATCTGCATTGCCATGCCAATGAGCATGGCCATGTTCAGCCCGATGCGCGCGCCCAGCCAGCCGCCGACCAGGTTGGTGACAATGCCGAAAAATTCATAAAACAAAAACAGCATCGCCACTTCAAACGGTGTGTAGCCCAGCAGATGAAAATACAACACCACCAGCATGCGAATCGCGCCGTCGGTGATGGTGAATGTCCAGTAACCTGCAGTGACAACAAGATAATGTCGCAGTGCGGGTGTCGTGAGCTTATTCCAGTCGTATTTTCAGAGAATCTGGCGGGATTATGTAAATTATCACTGGATAGGCAATGGTTGTGGACGCTTGTTACACAAACACAGATTCGCAGAATCTTTCCGGTCTGTCCAGACAGTCAGTATGTAAACCATGGTAATTGATTCCACTGTGACGACACGATGGGGTATATTGGCGCAATGTCACTATCCCGGTCATCGTATGCCGCTACCCTTTCTTTGTGGCCTGGATAACCAGGTTGATGCGCCTGACACAACTTGCGCAGCTGCAGCGGCAACGACCATTTGCCTGAGGACGCAAACTAAGGAACCTCTGATTAATCCCCAATTTTTGCAATAATACCCCAACCGATTGTATATGGAAGAGAGAATGATGCAACAACAGACACTGGCCGGCAGTGGTTTCGAGAAATACCGCAAGAAGACCCGTAAAGAGCAATTCCTGGAAGACATGGAACAGATCATCCCCTGGAAGGAACTGACGGCGGCGATAGCCCCCTATTATCCCAACCCGCTATTATCCCAACCCGCAAGGCGCAGGCCGCCGTCCGGTAGGCCAGGAACGCATGCTCCGCATCCATTTTCTTCAGCACTGGTTTGAGCTATCCGATCCGGGCGCCGAGGAAGCCTTGTACGACTCCCGGGCCATGCGCCATTTCGTGGGTATCGACCTTGGCCGGGAACCGGTTCCGGACGAGACCACAATCTGCAAGTTTCGGCATTTGATGGAAGCGCGCAACCTGGGCGATGAGCTATTCCGGATTGTCAATGTCTATCTGGAAGAGAATGGCATGAAGCTGTCACGCGGCACGATTGTTGATGCCACCATTATCAATGCCCCGAGCGCCACCAAGAACAAAGACAGGAAGCGGGATCCGGAGATGCGCCAGACCCGCAAGGGAAACCAATGGTATTTCGGGATGAAGGCGCACGTTGGCGTGGACAGTAAAACAAAAATGATTCATACCGTTGTGGCCACGGCAGCCAATGTACACGATTCGCAGGTGCTGGAAGACCTGCTTCACGGTGAAGAGACACGGGTCTGGGGGGATTCCGCCTATGCCGGGCAGAAGCAGGTCATCCGGGAGCATGCGCCAAATGCCCGGGATTTCACACAGCGCAAGAGCAGCCGTTATCACAAGCTATCCGAAGCGGAGCGCGCCCGGAATCGTAACAAATCAAAAGTCTGGGCGAAGGCCGAGCATGTCTTCCACGTCATGAAGCGGCAATTCGGATTCACCAAGGCGCGCTATCGGGGGCTGGACAAGAACGCCCACTTCCTGATTGTGAACTGCGCCTTAATCAACCTGGTGATGGCAAGAAAACGAATATTGAGAAATCTGCGGGTGAGTTGCGCCTGATAGAAGGAGAATGGGCGCTAACAGCACAAATTCAACATAGATGGCCGGTTAGAACAGGCCGTGCAGCACAAATCTGGCAGCTATTTAATGCAGCAAAGGCCGGTTGTGAACGCCATGCTGTCAGCGGCAATAGATCAGAGGTTCCTTAAGCGTTCTTATCAACAGGCTTCAAAGTCACATTTTTCTTTGGTGCGAATGTGAAACAACGACTCAACCGGCAGCACGGTGACGATGCCATCGCCCTCGACGCCGGTATGCGCGGCATCCATGATGGCCTGTGCGATTTCGTCGGCCTGCCTGACGCCTGCAAAAACCTCGACGCGGACATGCGAGCACATCCAGTCAGCCTGATAAAAATTGGCGTACTCGCCAAAGCCTTTTACCTTGGTGACGCTGACGCCGGGAGCATTCAGACGCTTCAATGCCTCCTCGACGGCTTCGAGCCGCTCCGGTCGCAGTATGGCGGTAACTTTTCTGAACTTCATGGCTTTCTCCTGCAAGTAATCAAATTATTTAAAACCTGAGCCTGCGCAAGCGCAGGGAATTGGTAATGACCGAAACCGAACTGAAACTCATCGCGGTCGCCGCAATAATCGGCGACAACAGCAGCCCGAGGAAGGGGTAGAGCACGCCGGCGGCAACCGGCACGCCAAGCGCGTTGTAAACAAAGGCAAAGAACAGGTTTTGGCGAATGTTGCGCATTACCGCCTTGCTGAGTTTGCGCGCGCGCACGATGCCGCGCAGGTCGCCTTTCACCAGGGTGACGCCAGCGCTTTCCATGGCGACATCAGCGCCGGTTCCCATGGCGATGCCGACATGGGCCTGCGCCAGCGCCGGCGCATCGTTGATGCCGTCGCCGGCCATGGCGACCGTGCGGCCTTCGGCTTGCAGTTGTTTCACAATGCTGGCTTTCTGATCCGGCAACACTTCGGCTTCAACCCGGTCGATGCCGAGTTTGCGCGCCACCGCTTCGGCGGTGGTTCGGCTGTCGCCGGTCAGCATCACCACGCTGACGCCGGCCTTGTGTAAATCGTTAATGGCTTCAGCCGTGGACGCCTTGATTGGGTCGGCGACGCCAATCAGCCCGGCAGCCTTGTCGTCGATGGCGACAAACATCACGGTCTGGCCTTCCGCGCGACCGGCTTCGGCTTGTTGCGGCAAGTCGCCTGCATTGATGTTCAGTGCTTCCAGCAGCTTGATGTTGCCAAGCGCCACCTTGTGGCCGTCCACTGTGCCGGTAACGCCCTTACCGGTCACGGAGTCAAACGCTTCGGTGGCTGACAGGGTAAGGTTGCGCGCCTCGGCGCCCTGCACAATGGCTTCAGCCAGCGGGTGTTCGCTGGCGCGCTCCAGGCTGGCGGCGAGCCGCAGCACTTCGTCTTCGCTGAAGCTCTCTGTTGCGACCACGGAAACCAGTTTGGGTTTGCCTTCGGTCAGCGTGCCGGTTTTGTCGACCACCAGCACATCGACTTTTTCCATGGTTTCCAGCGCTTCGGCGTTTTTAATCAGCACGCCCATGGTCGTGCCTTTTCCAGTGCCGACCATGATTGACATCGGCGTGGCCAGTCCCAGCGCGCAGGGGCAGGCGATAATCAGCACCGCCACGGCGTTCACCACCGCATGCGCCAGCCGGGGTTCCGGGCCAATGGTCCACCAGGCGATGAAGGCGATGACGGCAATAATCACCACGATGGGGACAAAGTAGGATGACACCAGGTCGGCGAGTTTCTGGATTGGCGCGCGCGAACGTTGCGCCTCGGCAACCATGTGTACGATTTGTGACAACAGGGTGTTGGCGCCGATTTTTTCCGCGCGTATGACCAGACTGCCTGTGCCGTTGACCGTAGCGCCAATCACCTTGTCATCCGCCTGTTTTTCCACCGGGATAGGCTCGCCGGTTACCATCGATTCGTCCACCGGGCTGTTGCCTTCCAGCACGATGCCGTCGACCGGGATTTTTTCACCAGGGCGAACGCGCAGTTTGTCGCCAACCTTGACCTGCTCCAGTGGAATGTCTTCCTCACTGCCGTCTTCACGGATGATGCGCGCGATGTTGGGCGCCAGGCCGAGCAGCATTTTGATGGCGCTGTTGGTCTGGCTGCGGGCGCGAAGCTCCAGCACCTGACCGAGCAATACCAGTGCGGTAATCACGGCAGCGGCTTCAAAGTACACACCGACCAGTCCTTCATCGCTGCGCATCAAGGGCGGGAAAATACCGGGAAACAACAGGGCAATGGTGCTGTATATCCACGACACCGATACACCGAGGCCAATCAGCGTGAACATGTTCAGGTTCCAGGTTTTGACAGACTGCACGGCGCGAACATAGAACGGCCAGCCGCCCCACAATACAACGGGGGTGGCCATTGCGAATTCAATCCACTGTATCACTGACATGGGCAAACCGTCTGGCAGCCAGGATGGCGCCAGGTCGGCAATCATGGCGAGGAAAAATAACGGAACGGCTAGCGCAGTGCTGACCTGGAAGCGTTTGCGCATATCATCCAGTTCACTGGTGTCTTCTTCTACGGTAACGGTTTTTGGCTCCAGCGCCATACCGCACTTGGGGCAGGCGCCGGGATGGTCCTGTACGACCTCCGGGTGCATCGGGCAGGTGTATTCCACCTTTGTGCTGACGGCGACGACGCCTTTTGGCTCCAGCGCCATGCCGCATTTGGGGCAGATGCCAGGGCCGTTCTGTTCGATTTCAGGGTGCATCGGACAGGTGTAGGTTGTGTCGGCCAGGCTGCATGCGCCGTCTTCGCAGGCCGGGTCAGCATCATCAGCCTGCGGTTTGATATAGTGTTCCGGGTTTGTCCTGAACTTGTCTTCACAGCCCTGGCTGCAGAAATAATAGTCCTGATGGTTATGATGAACATGGTGTTCACTGTCGGTTGTCACGTCCATGCCACAGACAGGATCTTTCAGGGCGCTGCTGTGTGTATGACTGGTTTCATCCGGCATTTTGTCCCACCTTTGTGTTGTTTGATTGTGCTTTGTTTTTTAGAACTTGAGAGATTTTTTCAGTTCACATTTGGTTGCTGTTCGCGAAAAGTAATTCACCATCGATGGTAAAATCGTATGTATTGTTGTGCCTCCGGATACGGGTTTTGCGTGTATAGCTGGTAATATGCAAGCTTTTTTCGAACACACGCCGCCGGTAGATGGAACGTCCCTGTCCAGGTTGGCAGGAGTCTTCCATATTATTTACCGAAGGTTTTACGTATGTATTCCAGAACCCGGTCAATATCAGCCTCGGTCAGATTCGGGTTGCCGCCTTTGGGAGGCATCGCCATGACCGAGCCGGGACTTTGAAAGCCATTGATGATATGGTCTTTCAATACGCTGTCTGATTTGCTCAGGCGTCCACTGCTGTCATTGAAGTCAGGAACGCCGGGGAATGCGCCGGCGCCGTCTGTAGCGTGACAGGAGATACAGGTCTTGTTGAACGTATCCTTGCCGGTGGCGTCGGTGCTGACTCTGGCTACTACCTGGGTCGAACCACTGGATACCGCCTTGGTGTTGGATGCCTGCAGGAAAGTGATCACGTCACGCGCTTCCTGACCGGTCAGCCCGCCACGTACACGCATATGGAAGGTGGTGGTTATCCACTGGTCATCACGAAGTTCCTTGGGGCCGCGGACATTGTGACAACGGTTGCAGTTATCGGCCCATATTCTGGAGCCATTGGAAAAGTTACCGGCTTCAGGATAGTCAGCGGACAGGCTGGCGGTTGAGGCGATCAACAGGGTGCTGACAATGGCGCAGATAATAGTGTGTTTTGAATGATTGGTTTTCATAATATTCCTCCTCAGAAACCGTACGCCAGTTGCAGCAACCAGCGATTGTCAGCATCAAGACCGGCGTTGGGGTTGTCGTTGGACTCATAACCCAGCTTGCCGACGAAGTTGTTGGTGAACAGATAATTGAAACCGAGAGCGGTTTGCTGAATATCTCTGGCTGTTCCCGGGCTGTCGAAATCGGTGTAGCGAACCACCGCCTCGTATTTCGCGCCGGGGAACTTGTAGGCAAGCTGCGCATACCAGGTTTGCCAGGTCGCGGCTTCTATATCGAAGCCGCCAATATTGGTTCCGCCCAGTTCGGATTTGACATATTCATAGCGTACATCCATCTCCTTGTTTCGCCAGGAGACATCCATGCCGGTAACATCGTAGGTGCTGGCGGCAAAGGTGGTTGTATCCAGGTCAGGTGGCATGGTGATGGTAAAAAGCGACGTATCAAGATCTTCGTATTCGGTTACACTTGCCTTGCCACTGAGAAAAGACACACCGATTTCCAGCGACGGCATGGGCAGGATGCCAAAGCGGCCACCGAATACTTTTTCACTGTCACGGTCAGCGCCAAAACCCTCGGCCTCAATACCATCGTATTCGATTGTATCGACAGCGCCGGCTCCGTCATCTTCGACTTCCGCTTTCAGCTCAGGGCCATTTCCGATGTAGATGGCATAGTTGGCTTTCATACCGCCAACGTGGAAGCCACCGCGAAGTTGTATGCCCATGTCTGACACTGGCGCGGCGCCATCATGACCAAAGCCTGGCGGCGCCGATGGCATTTTATTGATCCATGAAGGGTGCATGTTCTGGCGGAACTGTCCGACAGGACTGAGAAATCGCCCGGCGACCAGTATCATGTTGTCATTGACGAACCAGTCAATCGTCATGTATTCAAGGTTGGTTTCGGTTTCACCATTTTCAGCTACTTCAAATTCCAGTTCAGACTCAAGCATGACAATGTCACGGTACTGGTAGTGGAAGATCGGGGAGAACGAACCGACAGTAAAACTGCCGTTGTCGCCGGCCGCATCGGTTTTAACAAAGCCAACATCGGTGTAACCCGCCATATGCACCAGGGTGTTCGGGTTTTTCCACTCGGCGGCCTGCTGGACTTCACTGTTCAGCGCAGTGACCTGGCGTTGCAGCGCATCGATTTGCTGTTGCAGTTCAGCGTTGCTGGCGTCGGCGCCGGCGATGCCGCTTGCCCCGAAGGACACGGAGGCGGCCAGTGCGGTAACCAACGCTTTTTTTCTGCATGAATGACATGAATGCTTCATGATATTCACTCCTGTTTCAGTTGAATAAAGGGCTTTGAAAATCTTGTTATGCCGGTAAAAACGCGGCGACGCATTTCGCGTGATGCGCAACATCAGGCTGCAAAAGCAGCGAGGGAATCAGATGATGGGGGGAATGATATCAGGCTCGATATCGCGGCTGTGATAGTCGGCCAGGGTGAAAGCTGTAAAGATGCTGCGCATGTGGCTGTTGCTGTAGTAGGCGGCAGGTAAAATAGCAGCACTGTGCTGGCTGCCGGAATTTTGGCAGGCAACGCCGGCGTCACAGTTGCAATCGCCATTGCCATCGCAGTGCGCGCAGCAAGGTTTGTTGACCTGTGTTTGTAGAGCGACGGTGGTCACGGCATGGCGGTGTGCGCCATTGTCATGCTGCATTTCGCCTATGGTTTCGTGGCTGCAGTGTCCGCTGTCCGCCTGCAACCGGGGGGAATAGGCATACGAAGCAAGCGGCAGCCCTGTCAGTGTCAGGGTAAGCAACCAGCACAGAATAATGTGGGCGCGCCTGTTCATGTGGTTTATGTGTTTCCCGTTAATGGAAAATTCAAGTCTGTAAATCGATTGTAGTCACATGCGATACTGGCAGCTTGACCTGTATCAAGCTTACTCCTTTCTGTTCAAGGTAATAACATTGAATATCAAGAGGTTATTTTGCTCAGCACCAGCTTGCTTTACCTTGACCGTGATCACGCCATTCGGTATGGCGCTGCCGGCAATCCCGCCTCAGTTCGACAACCCGAATTTGCTTGTCATAAGTTCATTCGCAGCACGTTGCTGAAATGGTCAATCCTGATTGTCATGCGCGCATGTTATTGCCTTGGTGCGCTTTCTTCAGGCCAATCTGTTTCCACAACAGAAATACCGCCGGAATCACCACCAGCGTCAGAATGGTGGCGCTGATCATGCCGCCGACCATGGGCGCTGCGATGCGCCGCATCACTTCCGAACCGGCGCCGCCGCCCAGCATAATCGGCAGCAAGCCGGCGATGATGGCGGCTACCGTCATCATGATGGGGCGCACGCGCATCAGCGCGCCATCGATGACCGCCGAGCGGATTTCATCGGTGGTGAGGTCGACGTTTTTGCGCAAGGCTTCATCCTTGTGCTGCTGCAGCGCCTGATTCAGGTACACCAGCATCACCACGCCGATTTCCACCGCCACCCCGGCGAGCGCGATGAAGCCCACGCCGACAGCGACCGACAGGTTGTAATCCAGCAAATACAGCAGCCAGAAGCCGCCGATCAGCGCCATCGGCAAGGTGCCCATGATGATGAGCACTTCGGTCAGGTTGCGGAAGTTGAGGTAGAGCAACAGAATGATAATCACCAGCGTCACCGGCACCACCGTGCTCAGGCGTTCGATGGCGCGCAGCATGAATTCATACTGCCCGGACCACGACACGGAATAACCCGGCGGCAGGTCGACCTTGTCGGCCACCACCTGACGCGCTTCCTGCACATAGGAGCCCAGGTCGCGGCCTTCGATGTCGATATAAATCCAGCCGTTGAGGCGGGCGTTTTCGGTTTTGATTAAACCGGGGCCGCTTTCGATGCGTATGTCGGCGACTTCGGCGAGTGAAATGTGCGCGCCGGTTGGCGTAATCAACGGCAGGTTGCGCAGTTTTTCCAGCGAGTCGCGCACATCGCGCGGGTAGCGCACGTTAATCGGGTAACGCTCCAGGCCTTCCACTGTCATCGCGACTTTCATGCCGCCGATGGCGGAGCGCACTACTTCCTGAATGTCTTCAATATTCAATGCAAACCGTGACGCCGCCACGCGATCAATATCGACCGTGACATAGCGCCCACCGGCGACGCGTTCAGCATAAACCGACACGGTGCCGGGAACATTGTTGAGGGCTTCTTCTATCTGCTTGCCGATTTCCTCGATTTTTTCCAGGCTGGGACCGGCCACCTTGACGCCGACCGGAGTCTTGATGCCGGTGGCCAGCATGTCGATGCGGTTCTTGATGGGCATTACCCAGGCATTGGTCAGGCCGGGATACTGCACCAGCGCGTCCAGCTCCTGCTTGAGTTTGCTCATGGTCATGCCTTCGCGCCATTCTTCTTTGGGTTTGAGCAGAATGGTGGTTTCAATCATGGTCAGCGGCGCCGGGTCGGTCGCCGATTCGGCGCGGCCGACCTTGCCGAACACGCGTTTGACTTCCGGCACGGTTGTAATCAGGCGGTCGGTTTGTTGCAGTATTTCCTGCGCCTTGCCAGCCGATACCGCCGGGAATGCGCTGGGCATGTACAGCAAATCGCCTTCATCCAGGTCGGGCATGAATTCGGAACCCAGTTGCGTGAGCGGCCAGACGCCTGCCACCAGCACAACCAGGCTGACCGCCAGCACGGTTTTCGGCGCTTTCAGCACCGCATTGATGAACGGGCGATAACCGGCAATCAGAAAGCGGTTGACCGGGTTTTTGTGTTCGGGCGTGATGTGGCCGCGAATAAAGTAACCCATTAACACCGGCGCCAGCGTGATGGACAGGAAAGCCGCGCCCGCCATGGCGAAGGTTTTGGTGTAGGCCAGCGGCGCAAACATGCGGCCTTCCTGCGCCTCCAGGGTGAACACCGGCAGGAAGCTGAGGGTGATAATCAGCAGCGAGAAAAACAGCGGCGGCCCGACTTCCACCGCCGCCTGACGCATCACCTGCCATCGGTTTTCGTCGGTGACTTCGGTATGCTCCATGTGCTTGTGCACGTTTTCAATCATCACAATGGCGGCGTCGACCATGGCGCCAATCGCAATCGCAATGCCGCCCAGCGACATGATGTTGGCGTTGATGCCCATATGTTGCATCACGATAAAAGCAATCAGGATGCCGACCGGCAGTGACAGAATCACCACCAGCGCAGAGCGAAGGTGGAACAGGAAAATGGCGCACACCACCGCCACCACGATAAACTCTTCAATCAGCTTGTGGTTAAGATTTTCCACCGCACGCTTGATGAGCGCGGAGCGGTCGTAGGTTTCGACAATCTCGACGCCTTCCGGCAGGCTGCGCGACAGTTCTTCCAGCTTGGCCTTGGCGGCGTTGATGGTGGTGAGCGCGTTTTCGCCGAAGCGCATCACGATAACGCCGCCAACCACTTCGCCTTCGCCGTCCAGTTCGGCGATGCCGCGCCGCAGTTGCGGGCCGAGGCGGATTTGCGCCACGTCCTTGAGTAGAATCGGCGTGCCGTCATCGTTGACGCCCAACGGAATGTGTTTCAGGTCATCCAGCGAATCGACATAGCCGGTGGCGCGAATCATGTATTCGGCTTCCGCCAGTTCGACCACCGAGCCGCCGGTTTCCTGGTTGCCGCGTTTGATGGCCATTTTCACTTTGGACAATGGCAGGTTATAGGCGCGCAAACTGTCCGGGTCGATGACGACCTGATACTGTTTCACCATGCCGCCGATGGTGACCACTTCGGATACACCGGGGACAGTTTGCAGCTCGTATTTCAGAAACCAGTCCTGCAGGCTGCGCAGTTGCGCCAGGTCGTTGTTGCCGGTGCGATCCACCAGCGCATATTCGTATACCCAGCCGACGCCGGTGGCGTCCGGCCCCAGTTCCGGGCGCGCGGCGGCGGGCAGTTTGCTTGACACCTGACTCAAATATTCCAGCACGCGTGAACGCGCCCAGTACAAATCGGCGCCGTCTTCAAAGATGACGTACACATACGAGTCGCCAAAGAAGGAATAACCGCGCACGTTAATCGCCTTGGGCACCGACAGCATGGCGGTGGTGAGCGGGTAGGTGACCTGATCCTCCACCACCTGCGGCGCCTGGCCGGGGAAGGAGGTTTTGATAATCACCTGCACGTCGGACAAGTCCGGCAGCGCATCCAGCGGCGTCTGTTTTACCGAGTACACACCAATGCCGACCAGAATCAGCGTCAGCATGATGACCATGAACCGGTTTTGAACCGACCAGTCAATCAGTTTTGCAATCATTATTCAGCCTCCGCGCCCTGTATGTTGCCGGACATGTCGCTGGTCTTGACCACGCCGGTTCCGCTGGTGGTTTTGGCGGCGTCCATAGCGCTCATGTCCCTGTCTGCGCTGTCGCTGGGTTGCGGTTCGCTCATGCGCATCAGGCTGGCGCGCATGCTGGCTTCGGAATCAATCAGGAACTGACCGGAAACCACAATTTTCTCGCCATCGCTTAGGCCCTGTTTGATTTCCACATAGTCGCCGCTTTCGATGCCGGACACCACTTCGCGCGCTTCAAACTTGCCGTCGCCCAATGCGATGATGACGCGCTCGCTGCGGCCGGTGCGAATCAGCGCTTCGATTGGAATGACAATAACGTCTTCCTTGGCGCCACCGTAAATCTTGACGTTGGCGTACATGTTGGGTTTAAGTCTTTCACCGGGGTTGTCAAAGCGCAGTCGCACCTTGAGCGTGCGGGTTTTGGGGTCGAGGCTGGGATAAATATATTCCACCTTTCCTTCCCAGACTTCACCGGGAATAAACGACATGCGTACTTCCGCTGGCTGACCCTGTTTTACCCAGTCGACCTGACGCTCGAATACTTCCGCCAGCACCCACACGCTGGACAGGTCACCCAGCGTCATCACACGCATGGACGGTTTGACATACATGCCTTCGCGCACCGGCAGGGTGGAGACAACGCCATCCTGCGGCGCATAAATGGAAATGCGTTGTTGCACTTTTTTGCTGCGTTGCAGGTGGTTGATCTGACTGCTGGACACCCCCAGTGCGGAAAGGCGCTCCCTGGAAGCCCGTATCAGACCCTTGTTACCGGAAGACAGGGCGGTGACAAATTCTTCCTGCGCATTCACCAGTTCCGGTGAATACAGATCGAACAGGCGTTCGCCTTTTTTGACGCGCTCGCCTTCCGAGCGCACCACCAGGTCTTCTATCCAGCCGGATGTGCGCAGGTGGATATGACTCACGCGGGATTCGTCATAGTCGACATAACCCACAGTGTCGATGCCGCGCCACAGCCGCGTCAGTTCCGCGCGCGCTGTGCGCACGCCAAGGTTCTGCACCACGGCGGGTGAAATGGTGACGGTGCTGCCGCCATCGTCTTCGCCCGCATATACCGGAATCAAATCCATGCCCATCGGTGATTTACCGGGCTTGTCGCGACGGTAGTTGGGATCCATCGGCGCCACCCAGTAAAGAATTTCCTTTTCTTTTTCAGCGGCGGCCTGTTTGGCCATCGGCAGACTGACGCCTGTTAGCAGAGCGGCCAGTACGGCGGTTTTGAGGCTGTTGAATGCAAACCGGGTAATGCGCTTGTTTGTGTTGGGTGTGATTGTCGGATGCATGGTTATTCTCCAGTAATGTACAGCAGACGCGCCTGGGCGATGGCCTTGTCGACGCGTACGCGTAATTCGTTGAGGCGCACTTCCAGTTCGGTGATTTGCGCGCGCATTAAAGTGGTAAATTCAGTGACGCCGCTCTGGTAGGCGTTGAGCGCAGCTTCAGAGTTTTTGCGCGCCGAGCGGATGAGAGAGTCGTGATACAACTGCTCACGCTCGGCTGCGCGTTCGTACATGGCCTTGCTTTTTTCATACAGGCTTTTCAGCATGCGCAGTTTGTCATCCAGCCTGAAACGCGCGGCGCGAACCTGTTGTTCCCGGGCGGCAACTTTTTTGTCCTGCCGGTTTTCGGTAAACAGCGGAATGTCCATGGTCACCATCGCCGCCATCAGGTCATTGCGCTGTGTGCCGTCCGGGTTGTCGCCAAAACGTTTGCGGTATTCGATGAAGGCGTTATAACCGGGGCGGTAATCCTGCTTCGCCATTTCGGTCATCTTGCGCGCGGCGGCGACTTCATCGGTTTGCGCCACAATCATCGGGTGTTGCGTAATGATGTTGTTAATGTCGCTAAACCGGGGTTCGGGCAGTTGTGGGAACAAGGTGTCCAGCGGTTGCCAAGCGGCGTCGCCTATCCATTGCGCCAGCACAGCGCGGTATTGATCCTGCTTGCTCAGGATTTTGGTGTAGCGGTCGTCGAGGCGTGACAGCTCCAGGTCGGCGCGAATCACATCCTGCTGGTTGGCGCGTCCGGCGGCGTACTGGTCTTCGGTAATCTTCACCAGCTTGCTGAACAGTTTTTTGGTGTCCAGCACCACCTCGGCGGCGCGCACTTCGTAGTAGAGATTGAGGTAAGCCTCGCGCAGGTCGCGCAGGATTTTGCGGCGCGCATCCTCGGCGCGGGCTTGCGCGGCGCGCGCCTTGATGCGGTTTTGTTCCAATTTGATATCCAGCATATCGCCGCGCGGGAACTGCTGCTGAATGCCCAGGCGTAATTGCGTGGTCGGGTTTTCTTTTATGTCAAAAGAATCCAGTGGCACGTTGAACATGCCCAGGCGGAATTTGGGGTCGGGTAATGTGCCGGAAGCGATCGATTCGTTCTCCAGCGCCCTGGCGGTGGATAGCTGACTATTAATCAGTGGGTCGGCTTGCACGGCCAGTTTCTCAGCCTGGGACAGACTCAGTTGAGCGATGTCAGTCGCTGAATAAAGGCTTGTAGACAGCAGCATGCCGCCAACCAGCACCACTGCGCGACGGATAACATTATTGTTTTTACCTGCATACATACAGGTCACCTCATGATTGACAAATACCGAAATACAGACGCAATGCGTCATCTGCCTGCATCACACAGGCGTTGATGAATTCAGTCGGTAACTAGGCTAATGGAGGCGGTGAGGCGGGGGTGAATGTGTTATGAAAAGTAATCGTAGCCGGTTCTGTAAAAGAACGGGACGTAGCGGGTGTGGCGACAAGGTCATTTGACACAGGTAATGCGCTGGCCGCGTGACTGTTGCAGTCCGGTCGGCAGCCTGTATCGCATGGCTGATCACAGCAGCAGTGTGATGTTTCAGGTGCAACCATCATGCTGTTTTGAACAGCCTGCTGCGTCTGCATGCCAGATTGCTGGCAATGCGCATCCGCAGACTGTGACTTGTCTGTCGTCATGTTTGTCACCAACGATGTCGCAAAAGCGTTTTGCAGCGGCAACACAGCCAGTGCAAGGCTCAGCATGAGTGCGCAGATTTTCAGAAAACGTCGGTGCATGAAGTCTTTATAGCAAACTGTGTCTAGCCTAACAAGACACGGACAGTGTGGATTGGTTCCCAGTGTCAACGAAAAGTGACATAAATTTCAGTTGCCGTGTTCCTGTTTGTCCGAGCCGGGTTTCAGGTCTGGCTGAAAACTGACCGTGACGCCCTGTTGTTTCTGCGTTGGCGCCTGTTCCGGCGTGTCGTAATGAAAATAACGGTGGCCATTGATCATGGCGGACACAAACGCGCCCTTGGCTTTCCAGTCATGCAGAAACACGGTGAGGATGTGCGCTGCGCTGAGCGCGGTGATAATGCCGCCCAGCCTCAGATGCAGCTGACGCATCGACAAACCCGCAAGAAAATTGTGATTGCCGAGCATCAATCCGCTACCGGCGCTGAGCGCCAGCAACAGCAGATACAGCGGTTTCCACAACGGGTTGTGCGCATGCCAGCCGGGCAGGGGAAAACGGGTAAAGCTGAAATAAAACTTGAGGGTTTGCAGCGCGGCCGGCCACTGGCTGGGGTAGAGAATAAGACTGCGCCAGTTGCCGGCTTTGGCGGTGAACAGCAGGGCGATGCGCAGCAGTAGTGCCGCCAGCACCAGCTGACCGGTAATCAGATGCCAGTCTCGCCAGAAAGGGTAGTGGCTGTAGTCATTGGCCATCGCCCAGGCGCTGGCGATCTGAAACAGCACGCTGAAGCCCATCACCCAATGGCTGAGCCGCAGCCAGCCGGACCACACCGGTATGTATTTAATGTGTTCTGTCATATGCGCCCGTGTGCTGACATGCGGCCTTGAAATCAAGCCGGTTGACAATATATTAGAAATTGCTAATATTCTAATGCAATCTTTTACCAGGAGGCAAACATCATGTTGAATATCCTTTCCGCTATTTACGTTGCCATTGCGGCTACCATGATCAGCAATGACGCCGATTCCATCGCCCAGTATGCGGCCGCCAAAGACAAGGCGCAAGCGCAGGCTGAAACGGCGCAGGTGGATGTGATTGTCAGCCAGATTGAAGATGAGTACGACGATTTCTGGATGAACTAAATGGCTGTTGGCGGGGTGGCTGTTTCAGTGCTGCCACTCCGCCACATCACATATCGCTACTGATTCAGCAATTCCGCTTCCATCGACAGGTACACCTGATAGGCGTTGATGCGGTTGGCCTCAGCAAAAGCTGGCAGGTTTTCAAATGCTGACCAGTCGGTATTGGCGTAGGCCTCGTCAAAGGGTTCAAACTCTTCCACCGCTTCGCCCATTTTTTCTCGCAGATAGGCTAGGTACTTGCGCGTCAGCGCGATGGTGCGCGCCGGCTTTTTCGATGCCGGGCCGTGGCCGGGTATGAGTACATTCAGGCCTTCGGTTTCCAGTTTTTGCATCACTTCCAGCCAGTGGCGGGTGTCGGCATTGCCGACAAAAGGCGTACGGCCTTCAAAAATCACATCGCCGGAGAACAACGCCTTGTCCGGCTCCACCAGCATGGCGAGGTCGCCATCGGAATGCGCCTTACCCTGATAGTTGATGGTGAACGTGACGTCGCCCATTTTGAATGTGCGCGATGCGCTGATGATTTCATCGGGTTCCACCAGCCGGGTATTCTCGTTTACCCAGGGCTCAAGTGAAAACCGGCGTTCTTCCAGCCGTTCTTTTGCCTGTGGTGAATTCAGATACGCATAGGCGCCCTCTGGCGCGCTGATGGTAGCCCCCAGTTCTTCAAACACCTGCAACCCGTAAACATGATCGGCGTGATAATGGCTGAGTATCACCCGCCTGATGGGCTGATCGCTCAGCTTGCGGATTTCCCGAACCAGTTGCGCCGCCAGCGAGGGCGTGCCCAGCGTATCAAAAATCACCACGCCGTCACCGGTGACGATGACGCCGGCGTTGGAAATAAAACCTTCATTGTCGGTGGCGATGCCGGCGGCGCCTTCGACGTAATAGACATGTTCGCTGACCTGCTTTAATTCCATCGATACACTGACGGGCGCGTAGCGGGAAAGGATTTTTTGTTCGTTGTTTATTGTGTTGTTATCTGTTGGCGCGCACGCGCCCAGGTTGAAAACAAGCATCGTAAACAGCAGCTGAGCTGCCATCAGAATGATTCGCATGGCGTCCTCCACACAAGAATAATGTTGATAGACTAACACGCTTCGGTTTTATTCCACCGGGCTTTTATGCAGGCGAAAAAAAAACGGGAAGACAGGCTTCCCGTTTTGTTGCGCGCTGAAGTCTCTGCTATAGAGTATCGTCGGTCAAAGTTTCCTCGGTGATTGGCACCAGTGTTAGCTCAACGCGGCGGTTTTGCGCACGGCCTTTCACTGTGTTGTTGTCTGCTATCGGCATGGACTCGCCAAAACCAATCACTTCAATACGCGCTGCCTTGATACCCTTGCTTTTCAGGTAATCGGCGACTGCTGCGGCGCGCTGCTCAGACAATTTTTTGTTATAGCTGGCCGAGCCAACGCTGTCTGTGTGGCCAGCGACAGCGATGATGGTCTGGTTGTATTCTTCCAGCACCAGCGCAACCGAATCCAGCACCCTGTAGAAGTCATTGTTGATATCCGCCTTGCCTGTCTGGAAGGTGATGTTGCCTGGCATGATAAGGCTAATGTTGTCGCCATCGCGTTTTACGCTGACGCCGGATTCACGCAGCTGTTTGCGCAGCTTGGCTTCCTGTGTGTCCATGTAGTAACCGATGCCGCCACCTGCGATGGCGCCAATGCCAGCGGCCTTCAACATGCGCCTTTTGCGCACGCTTGCGCTGGCGTTCTTGTTTTTGAGATAGGACACAACGGCGGCAATGCCTGCGCCAATGCCTGCGCCCTTGGCGGTGTTGGTCGTTTTTGCTTCACCGGTGTACGGGTCAAAGGTGGTGCAGCCAGCGAGAAGACTGAAGCTGACTGCGGTTGCGATAAGAGTTTTTTTCATAATATTCCGTTAGTTTGATTGCTGATTTACAGAGTGTGATTTTATAGGTTTTGTTGGACAATAGCCAAGTAATGGCCGACATTTTCGGCATCTCCCGTCAATCCTGCCCGGAATAGCATGTGGCCACGCCGGAGCAGCAAAGTTCAGCCAGCAGTATAGCCGGTACAGACCCTAGACCGCATCCAGCTGGCGCAGCGCGGAAGGCAGCAACTTCAGGTCGACCAGGGCTGTCAGCAGCGCCTTGAGAAATGTGGCTTCGTTCTCGTACACCAGTTTGTAGTACTGGATTTTCATGGTGAGCGCGGCGCCGAATACAATGGCGACAAAGGCCAGTATCGAACCCACTGCTAGAGTGGAAAAACCGGTAATACCCTGGCCGATGGTGCAACCCAGCGCCAGTACGCCGCCAAAACCCATCAGCAGCGCGCCGATGAAATGGGTGATGAAATCTTTGGCGCCGACGAACCACTCGATGCGGAACGAGCGGCTGACGAGCGCCCACAAAAACGAGCCCAGTATCACGCCAAACACCGACATCAGGCCGAAGGTCAGCAGGCTGTTGTCCAGTTTTTCCATCAGGTAACCGTAGGTCTGGCCAATCGGGTTGATAAATGTGAATGATTGCGGGTTGAGCGTACGCCCCTGCGCCGGCTTGCCGTCATCGCTTTCCGCCAGCATGTCCCATTCCTGATAGTAGTCGCTGAGGCGATAAGGGCCGTCTTCGGTATTGACCATGACATTGCTGCTGACATACCAGCCGCCGACAATCACCGCGCCGACAACAATGCCGGCCAGAATGTTGTCACGGTTGCCGCGCAAATCTTCAGAGAGGAACGCATAGACCAGCAGGCCAAAGCCAATAACCAGACCGGCCAGCAGGCGCGCCATCGCGATGTTGTCGCCGCCGATCAGCGCGCCGATATCCTGTTTGCCATCCAGCACCACGGACAGGGGGTGCACCCAGTCGATAAACAGCACGCTGTAAAGTGTCTGGTCGCTGTCGGGGAAGGGGTTGGTCATGTAATAGGCGACCACGGCGATGACGGCGAATACGAATACCGATTTGAGATTGCCGCCGCCAAAACGCACCAGGGTTTTGTTGCCGCAACCGCTGGCCAGCGTCATGCCGATGCCGAACAGGAGTCCGCCAATCAGGTTTTCACCGTAAATCAGCGTGCTGGCGCGATAGGGAGGAAAACTGTTATCGGCATCGATCAGCGAAAAGTATTCCAGCAGGGCGACGCCAACAATGGCGATGGCAATCGCCAGCAACCAGGCGCGAAAGCGCCCGGTGTCGCCCATGTTGACCATGTCGGACACGGCGCCCATGGTGCAGAAATTGGTTTTATTCGCCACCGCGCCGAAGACCAGGCTGATGATGAAAACAGACCACAAAAAAAACGACAGCGCGTCGGTGAAAGTATCAAAAACCATGAGGGATACCCGCGTGAGTTTGGGAAACGAACAGGACGCCAATTATAACGCCGCCTAGCATAAATGGCAGCCGCGATACGACCGCCAGCATCAACAACAGACGTATGGCGGGTGGTTTTATTCGCCCATGCTTTTGCCTGTTTGGCGGATTTTGAAAAGCGGCTCCACCAGTCCGGTTTCAGGCCCGCCATCGGCGGTTTTTTCAGATAGCTGGCGAAACGCCTGCGCCAGCTTGTCGCCGCGCCAGTTATCGGGATGGTCGCTGTAGAGCGCGGAGTTGAGTTCGCGAATGGCGTTGGCGCTGGCCTCGTCCATCAGTGGGACAATATCCATCAGGTTGCCGATACGCTGTGTTGGCCAGCGCGCGCTGGCCCAGGCAAGCAAGGCGTTTTTGCAACTGCGCGCGTCATGTTGCTGGCAGCTGTGCAATACCTGGTTGCGCAGCTTGCTGACCGAGGCGGTCGGTTTGGCGGCGGGAGCTTTGCGGCGACTGAACAACCAGGCCACAATCGTCAACGCCCAGCCTGTCGCCAGCGCCAGACTGAGCCATTTCCAGAATGGCGCTGATGCGGCCTGTGGCTGTGATAGATGCGAAGCGATGTCGGGTTTGCCCGCTGGTGTGGCGTCGCTGGCGGCAGCTGCCGGGTCGGGTTTCGCGGTGGTCGGTTTGGCGCTGCCGCTGACCACCAGGGTTGTGGCCGGCAGGGTGGCGACTTCCGCCTTGCCGGTACGGGTATTCCACCACGGGATGCGCACTTCCGGCAGAGTGTATTTGCCGCCATAGGCGGGAATCATCGCAATCTTGACTTGTTTGCTGGCGACCACGCCATTGCCGTCGGTTCTGCTGTCGAGCACGGGTTTGTCCGGGTACTGTTTGACGCCATCGGTTTCCGGCAGCTGGATGTCGGGTAGCTGCGAAGCCAGTATGCCGTGCGCCATCAGGGTGATGGTGCGGGTCACCGGTTCGCCTGCGGCCAGTTTGGACGGATCCTGCGACCATTCTTCCTTGATCAATACCTGCTCGGCGGGCAGCCACTCGCTGCTGTTGACGCCGAAGGGTATCGGTTTGACTTCAATCTCGATCGGCGCGGAATGCACGCGTTTGAGCGCGCCATTGACAAACGGGTCAAAGAATGAACGTCGGGTGGCTCCAATATGGGCTTCAAAACGTATGGGCTTGATCGTCAGCTTGCCGCTGGTTTGTGGAAAGATGGCGTATTTTCTTTCTATTACACCATAACGCACGCCGTTGCGCACCACTTCATAATTACTGTCATCCCCCAGTTTTTCTATAATGGCATACGGGTCAGAAGTTTCGATATCACTGAGGCTGGCATTGCGCACATCCCTTTTGTGGAACAGTTTTATGTCCAGCACAAGTTGCGCCTGCCGCCATACTGTTTTCTTGTCGGTTGTCACCTGTATGCTGATGGCCTGATCAGCCGCAGGCTGGCCGCCGGCATTGCTGTCTTTCACTGTGACGCGCAACGATGGACTGCTGTCCTTGCCGAAGCGGATTGATGGAATCGTGAGCACGCCAACGTCCTTGCTGATTAAATCGATTGTCCACACGGTTTTACGGCTGAAGCTGCCGTTGACGTAGTTCATGCTGGTGCTCTGGCTGGTTCCCAGCACTTCAAAATCTTTTTTCAACGGCGACAGATCCGGCTCGCCGCTAACCTGGCCTTCCGCCTTTAATATCAGGCTGAATGATTCATCCAGCGTCACCGGATTGCGGCTGACCGATGCGGTAATATTGGCGGCAAGCGCTGTTACAGCAGTCAATAAAAGAACTGCTGCCGTCAAAAACTGTTTCATCATGTGTGTCATAAAATTAAAATTCACTATTCACTATTCACCATTCACCACGGTTGTGAGGATTTGCTACGGCCTTCGCGCCGGTTGTACTGATAATAAAACTTGCGGCGCAACAGGCCACCCGGGTCATCGGGTATGCGTTGCAGCCAACGTTCGGTGACTTTGGCCTTCGCATCATTTTCCTGTTCAGCCTGGTCAGCGAGCTGTGCAGTCTTTTCCTGTTGCTGGTCAGCGTCCTGCTGTTGTTTAGCTTTCTGCTTGGCCTGTTGTTGCTGCACATTGTCGTCCTGTTGCTGATTTGGTTTTCCCTGCGCCTGCGTTTGCTGTTCCTTTTGCTGCTCATCAGTGGATTGTTGTGATGCGTTTTGTTGCTCTGCTTGCTGTTGAGCTTTTTGATTTTTCTGTTTGTCCTGATTCTGCCCCGCCTGTTGCCGGTTCTGCGTATTTTGCTGTTGCTGCTGATTGTTTTGCCTGTCTTGTTGCTGTTGGTTCTGTTGTTGCTGCTGTTGCAGCAGGTCTTCCACCAGTTTTTTGTTGTATGCGGCATCTTCGTTTTGCGGATCAAGCTCCAGCGCGGCATCGTAGGTCTCAACCGCCTGTTGGTATTGCCCCATTTTCGCCAGCGCGTTAGCCTTGTTGTAAAGCACGTCGCTTTCACTCAGGCGTTTAACTGGCGGTGTTTTTGTTTTGGCTTCGGGATTTGCCTGCAATGCGCTGTCAAGCGTGCTGGCGGCCTGTTCGTATTTACCCTGTTTGTACAGCGCCGTTGCTTTCCATAACGGGTCCTGGAATTTTTCAGCGGCGGTTTTGCTGTCACCCTGCTCAAACGCCTGCATCGCCTGCTGATCCTTGCTGCGCCATAATTCATCAAGCTCGAGTGCGCTGGCGGTGCGCGGCTGTATGGCGCTGAACACGGTCAGCGCCAGCGTTGTGCTGAGCAGCCAGCCTTTGCGCGCATACAGGGCGACGATGGGGACGAGCAGCAACAGCAGCCACGGCCCCTGTTCGCGCCAGACATCCGCGGTCACATCCTGCTGGCTTTCATGCATGTCGACGTCTGCCGCATCGATCAGCGACAACAGGGCATTGATGTCGCTGTCATCATTGGTGATGGCGCGGTAGCGGCCGCCAGCGGCAGCGGCTGCCTGTTTCAACAGGGTTTCATCCATTTTGGCGATGACAATGGCGCCGTTATTATCCTGCAGAAAACCGCCGGATTTGGGTATCGGGCTGCCCTCGGCTGTGCCAACGCCGAGTATCGACAACCGGTATTTGCCTTGCAGCAGTTCGGTGATGGCGTCGATGTCCTGTGGCCGCATGCCATCGGTAATCAGCAGGATGTGGCCTTCGGCGCTGCCCGCCTGTTGCATCAGCTCGACCGATTTTTTCACTGCAGCGACTACATTGCTGCCCTGCGCCGGCATCAGCTCGGCATCCAGTGTTGGCGCAAGGTTGGCGATGGTGTCATTGTCATCGGTCAGCGGGGTGACGGTGAAGGCGTCATCTGCGTACACCACCAGCGCGGTCTGCCCGGTTTTGCGCGCCTTGAGAATATCCAGCAACTTGAGCCGGGCGCGGCTAAGGCGTGAGGGTTTCAGGTCGGTGGCATTCATCGATTGTGACAGATCCAGCGCGATCACCAGCGCAGACTGATCGCGGAACACCGGCGTCGGCAGTTTTTCCCAGGCGGGACCGGCGGCGGCGAGAATGGCCAGCGCGCCAGCGAGGAACAGCAGCCAGTTGATCGGGCGGCTGCGTGCGCCGCCCGCTTGCGTTAATACATATGGCAGCAGTTGTTCATCGCAGACATTTTTCCAGCTCTGGCTGCTGCGGGTTTTGCGCAATGACAGCGCGAACAGCACCGCCAGCGGAATCAGCGCAAGCAGCCACATCGGCCGGACAAGATGCAGTTGTTCTATCATTCGCGTAACCTGAGAATACTGATTAATGTGGCGGCCAGCAGCGCAAATGCAAGCGGCCACATATATAAAGCGCGTGTCGGGCGATAGCTTTTGGTGTCGCGTTCAACCGGCTCCAGTTGATCCAGTATCTGGTAAATCCGTTCGAGTTCTTTGACATTGTGCGCGCGAAAATATTCACCGCCGGTTTTTTGTGCAATGGCTTTCAGTGTGGCCTCATCCAGGTCGGAGTTAACGCCGCGCATCAAACCCAGTCCGAAGCTGGACATGCCGCGCGCGCCGCCGATGCCAATGGTGTAGATTTTCATGTTTTCTTTTGCCGCCAGTTCCGCCGCCTGTATCGGGCCAATGGAGCCGGCGTTGCTTTCACCGTCAGTCAGCAGAATCAGCACTTTTTCCGCGCGTTTGTCCGGGTGGTTTTTTTCCGATTCCAGCAAACGTTTCAATGCCAGTCCGATGGCGTCGCCAATCGCGGTGGCCTTGCCCGCCAGCCCGATGGCCGATTCCAGCAACAGGGTTTTCACGGTTTTGCGGTCGAAGGTCAGCGGCGCCTGCAGGTAAGCCTGCTCACCAAACAGAATCAGCCCGATGCGGTCACCGACACGGCGTTCGATAAAATCACTGGCGACATATTTGGTGGCGGTGAGGCGGTCGACCACATTGCCCTTGATAATAAAGTCGCGGGTTTTCATACTGCCCGACAGGTCAATCGCCATCATCAGGTCACGGCCGCTTACTGGCAGTTCAATCGGCTCGCCGACATATTGGGGCCTCGCGGTGGCGGCAACCAGCGCCAGCCAGCCCATAGCGTACAGCCATGCCGGCAAACGTTTGCGGCTTTGTTTGTGTTCGCCCTGGCCGAGTGCGAAATCATTCAGATAGGGCACCTTGAGCGCGGCTTCACGATGTTCGCGGGCGGCGGGCAGCAGCCGGTACACAAGCAGCGGCAAAGGCAGCAGCACAAAGGCCCAGGGCCATTCAAACTGTATGGCGTCCCACATCATGCGCGTTGCCCGTTGTGGATAAAGCCCTGGCGATAAGCCTGTTGCAGGGTGCGCCCGACCAGACTGAACAGCGGCGTGATTTGTTTCTCGTCAATTGCTTCTGCCGGTTTGTAGGGCGCATCGAGCAATAACTTGCCAGCGCCTGCGCTGTAATCATGGCTGTTGCTGATGTTGTCGAGAAAAGCCAGCCAGCGCTCGCCAGTGAGTCCGGCCACGTCCTTGCGCGGGAATAAACTGATGCAGGCGCGGCGCAACAGCACGGAAAGCTGCGATACAGTTTTCGCGCTGTCGTGATGTTGCTGATAGTCGTTTTTAATGGCGTCGAGTTGTGATTCCAGCTCACGCAAAATGCGTCGTTGCCGCCAGCGCCGGTACAGCCACCCACTGACAGCCAGCGCAATGATGATAACGGCGAACAGTATCCACCAGCCAGGCGCAGGCGGCCACCACGACACCGGTTCGGGCAGGTGGATGTCGCGCAGTGGCAGGTCGGTCGGATTGAAAGGCTTGCCTGTATTCATCCTGCGCGATACTGGTTGGTCAGGCTGGCGCGCAAGCCCAGCCCGGTTTGTAGCGCGGTCAGCGGATCATCCCGGGTCGATACCGGCAGGTAAAACATGCGGTGCTGGCGACACAGTTTTTGCAAATGCTTTCGCTGCGTATCAAAACGCTGGTGGTATTGTTCGCGGTAGTGCTTGTCTGATGTGTTGAGTGGTATCACGCGGTTGCCATCGCTGACCTGATAGTGTCCGCGTGCAGGCAAATGGTCTTCTATCGGGTCGCTGATGTGAATCATCACAATGTCGCTGTGACGTGAAATATTGGCCAGGTGCACTTCGGCCTGGTGATTCATTTCGCGAAAGTCGCTGATCATGAACACCAGCGAGCCAGGCCGGGTGACCTTGCGCAGGCGCGACATTGCCGCCTGCATGTCGCGTTTTTCGACGGACTGGTTTTGTGGCCGCCAGGCCGGGTGATGCGCAATCGCGCCGAGAATTTCCAGCGCCACATTCTTGCCTCGGCGTGGCCGGATTTCGGTATGCTGGTCGCCGGCAAAAATCAGCGCGCCGAGCCGGTCGTTGTGATTCACCGTGCTCCACGCCAGCAGGGCGGCGATTTTGCTGGCCACCACCGCCTTGAAAGCGCCGCGGGTGGCGAACATCATGGAGGCGTTCAGGTCCAGCCACAGCAATACCGGCCGTTCGCGTTCTTCGCGAAAAACCTTGGTGTGGGCGTTGCCGGTGCGTGCGGTGACGCGCCAGTCCATGTTGCGAATATCATCGCCCGGCATATACATGCGCGATTCCTCGAACTCCATGCCGCGTCCCTTGAATGACGACAGATAGGCGCCGCCCTGCCGCGCGTGAATCTTGCTGCTGTGCAGCGGCAACTGCCTGGCCTGCTCGCGCAGACGAATCAGGCTGCGGGTGCTGATGGTGGTGATGCCGTCGGTGTCGGGGATGTTTGGCATGGTGTTTATGCCACAGAGGTCACAGAGTGCGCAGAGGCTGACAAAATGCGTTCAGAAGCTGAATAGGAATTCGCATAGTGGTCTGAATTGTGTCGGCCTGGCATTCCGGTTGCAGTCGAAGGGATTCGCGCAACCTGTCGTGCGCCAGCAGGTTTTTCCCTGCGTGCGGAAAAGCACCCGGAAGCATAAGCTTGCGTATTCGGTTTCATATTCAAGAAATTCAACAGTCTCTCAGTGTGCTCTGTGTCCTCTGTGGCAAAATTCCATCAGGGCACCGCAATGCGTGAAATCAGTTCACGAATGAAGGTGTCCGGAGTAATGCCTTCGGCCTCGGCTTCGTAACTGAGAATGATGCGATGGCGCAGCACGTCGTAGGCAATGGCCTGAATGTCTTCGGGGCCGACAAAATCCTTGCCCGCCAGCCAGGCGTGGGCGCGGGCGCAGCGGTCCAGCGCGATGGTGGCGCGCGGGCTGGCGCCGTACAACAGCCATTGATCAAGGTCGTCGCCATAGGCTTTGGCGTTGCGCGTCGCCAGCACAATCTGCAACAGGTATTGCTCAAGATTGTCCGCCATGTGCATTGCCAGTACTTCCTTGCGTGCTTCGAAAATGGCGTGCTGGCTGATGAGGGTGATGTCGCTGTCATCCTGCTGTAATGTGCCGTTGGCTTCTTCACGCGCCAGGTGCAATATTTTTTGTTCCGCGCCGGCATTCGGGTAGCCGATGCTGACGTGCATCAAAAAGCGGTCGAGCTGGGCTTCGGGCAGCGGGTAGGTGCCCTCCTGTTCAATCGGGTTCTGGGTAGCCATCACCATAAACAGGTTTGGCAAGGGGTAAGTCACCTTGCCGACCGTGATTTGCCGCTCCGCCATCGCTTCGAGCAGGGCGGATTGCACCTTGGCCGGCGCGCGGTTGATTTCATCGGCCAGCACCAGGTTATGGAACAGCGGCCCCTGCTGGAAATGAAAACTGCCATCCTGCGGTCGGTAAACCTCGGTGCCGGTCAGGTCGGCCGGCAACAGATCGGGGGTGAACTGGATGCGGTGAAAATCGCTTTCAATGCCGTCACTGAGAATCTTGATTGCCTTGGTCTTGGCCAGACCGGGCGCGCCTTCGACCAGCAAGTGGCCATCTGAAAGCAGGGCGATTAACAGCCGGTCGACCAGCTTTTCCTGTCCAATAATATGTTTTTCGACGTGTTGCTTGAGTTTGAGTACAGCTTCCTGATTGTTCATATATGTTCGCTTGTTGTTCGGGCACGATACAACCCATTGTAGAGGCCTGTTTCAGCCACTACAAATGAATTGAGTGAAAAATGCGGTTTTAGCCAAATGTGTTGGCTATTGCCGTTCAAGGCAGAATCTGCTTGTTGTGTAAGATAGGGATAAAAGCACAGAGTTCAACCGGCTATCCCTGTCCGGTTGAATGCATTGCAGCGCCTAGTGCTGGTAGTTGACGCCGAGGAAGAATGTACGCGGCGTATTATTGGTAGTGTTGCCGAAAAAGTCAGTGGTTGTGCTGTAATGCACATCGGTGACATTTTCCAGCCGGGATGTTATCCGCCAGTGTTTGTCGATTGTGTAAGCGACTCTGGCATTGATCAGCGTGTAGCCGCCCAGGTAGGTGGTGTTGGCGGAGTCGGCATAGCGGCCACTCTGACGCAGCACACTGAGGCCAAAGCGATGCTTGCCCATTTGCCTGTCGACGCGCAGCTTGATGGTCTGTTTGGCGCGGTTTTGCAGGGTCAGGCCGGTGGCATCGTCAACCGGGTCGATTAATGATGCGTTAAGACCCAGCGCCGTATTATCCAGCTGGATGCTGTAATCAACTTCCATTCCCTTGATCGTGGCTTTATCAATATTATCGACACTGGTGAACGTTGTATTGGTTACAATCAGGTCATCAATCGATGTGCGATACACACGCGCATCAAGCATGCCGTTTGCTGTATGGCTGGTCACCGCCCATTCCCAGGTGCGTGAGCTTTCCGGCTTCAGATTGGGGTTGCCATTGAAGAAAGCCGAAGTGAAATACAGCTCGTTGAAATTGGGCGCCTTGAAGGCTGTGCCATAGGACAGGGTGGTGCGCACATTACCGTTGAGGTCGTATGCGTAGGCAAGACTGCCGGTGTTTTTTCTGCCAAAGGCTTCATTGTCATCGCTGCGCACGGCTGCCTGCACTTCATGCAAGTTAAACTTGCTTTGCACCAGTGCATAAATGCCCTTGTTATTCCGCCCGGTTTCAGCATAGCTGGTTGTGCTGTTTACCTTGTCATTCAAATAATCGAATCCGAATGACAGCGTGGCGCCATCGCTCAAGACAAGCTGGTTTTGCAAAAGCAGTTGTTCGCGCCGGGTTTCAAACAGGGTTTGTTCATTATTGAATGTGCCCGGGTTGAAAAAATCTTCTGTATTCAGATTGGTTTCCAACCGGTCGAGACTGCGTGCAATTTTCAGGTCGGTATCCCAGTTGTCTGTCAAAGCAGTGGTAAAACCGGCGTGAATGCTTTGCTGTTTATGGTCAGATACATTATCAAACGAATTGTTATCAAATTCCGTATCGCCCTGCGACTGCAATGCGCCGAAATAGATCCGGCTGCTGCCGCCGACTTGCAGACTGCCATTCAGTGTCACCGCATTATTGGTGTGGCCGTCGTCATCGTTTTCATTGTCGTTGGTGACATTGAAGCCGTCGGTAGACAGGTGACTGGCGGACAGCGACACGCTGCCGCTGTCATTGTGCATGCCAAAACCGGCTGTAGCGATGCGGGTGTTCTGCCCGCCAAGGGTCACGGAGGCTGACTGGTTGGCGGATTTGCGGGTGAATATCTGAATCACGCCGCCGATGGCTTCAGCGCCATACAGGGCGGAGCGTGGCCCGCGAACGATTTCAATGCGCTCGATTTGTTGCAGTGGAATCAGTTCCAGTGGTGTGGCGCCAGTGGTGACCGAGCCGATAATGACCCCGTCGACCATTACGATGACATGATCAGAGTTGGCGCCGCGCAGAAAAGTGCTGGTCTGGTGACCGATGCCGCCGGTGGTGGAAAAGTCCAGTCCCGGCACGCGCATGCGCAGCAATTCCGGCAAGGATTGGCTCTGGCTGTTTGTAATGTCCTGCTGATTGATGACCGTGACTGCGGTCATGGTCTGGTCTGCGGTTTGCGCAATGCGCGAAGCCGTAATCACAGGTTGCAGCCGGGTTTCCGCCTGAATGGGCAGAGACAGTGTCGCCAGGATGGCAATGGATAAAGTGGTTTTCATGGTTTTCTCCCGCGCCCGCCGCGCGTGTTGGTTAAAAGACATGCTACGGGCCGGTATCCGGGCTGATGAGTGTCTGTCGACGGCTTGTTGCCTTCCCATGAACGTGTCACAGTGGTATTCAACAAGTTTGGCTCAATCACCGTTGCGGGGGCAGCTTCAGATTTGTTGTATGATTACAACGTACTGAATTCCCGTTTAACCCGGCGATTGTTGCCGGGCACCTGCAGCGCGGCGAACCTTAACCGCAAGCAGGAAGTAAAGCAATAACCCGGATGACAGAGATATGGCCAATCGACTGAGCAAAATCTATACCCGCACCGGTGATGACGGTAAAACCGGCGCCGCCGATGGCTCGCGTTTTGACAAGGATAATGCGTTGATACAGGCGCAGGGTGATGTGGATGAGCTCAACAGTGTGCTTGGCATGCTGGCCACGCATATCAACGGCGAAACACTGGAGCTGATACGCGGCGTACAGCACCGTTTGTTCGATATTGGCGGCGAAATCAGCCTAGGCGAACAGTATGTGCCTGCCGATGTGGTTGCCGAATTGGAGCAGGCGATTGATGCATTCAATAACGATCTGACGCCGCTGAAAGAATTTATATTACCGGGCGGTAACGAAACCGGCGCATGGTGTCATCTGGCGCGCGCAGTTTGCCGCCGCGCCGAGCGCAGCATGGTGAGCCTGAACCGCAACCGTCCGCTCAACCCGGTGTCGCTGGCTTATATCAACCGGTTGTCAGACTTTTTGTTTGTGTTGGCGCGGGTGCAGAACGGTGTGGATGAAATCTACTGGCAATCCGCCCGCATCATGGAATAGCAGGAGAACACGTCATGCGTATCGGCATTGATCTGGGCGGCACCAAAATCGAAGGCATTGTGCTGAATGACGAGGGTGAAGAAATCATCCGTCACCGCATTGCCACCCCGCAGGGAGATTACCTGGGCACATTGCAGGCCATCAAGGGTCTGGTGGATTATCTGGAAAGCAGCACCACGCATGCGGAAACCATCGGCATCGGCACGCCGGGCGCGATTTCCACCGCCACCGGCCTGATGAAAAACTCCAATTCGGTGTGCATGAACGGCAAGCCGGTGCATGAAGACATCGAAACCCTGCTGGGCAGAAAAGTCAGTCTTGCCAATGACGCGAACTGTTTTGCGCTGTCGGAAGCAACGGATGGCGCGGCCAAAGATGCCGAAGTTGTGTTTGGCGTTATTGTCGGCACCGGAACCGGCGCAGGCATTGTGGTGAATGGCAAGTTACTGACCGGCAGTAATTGTATCTCCGGTGAATGGGGGCACAACCCCTTGCCCTGGCCGCAGGATGTCGAACTGCCGGGGCCGCAATGTTATTGCGGTAAAACAGGCTGTATCGAAACCTGGCTGTCCGGCCCCGGCATGATGCGGGATCATGAACTGTACGCCAATGTGTTTCTGGACGCCGAAACCATTGTCAGCAAGGCGCAGTTTGGTGACGAGGACGCCGAAGAAACCCTGCAACGCTACGAAGACCGCATGGCGCGCTCGCTGGCCAGCGTGATTAACATCCTCGACCCGGATGTGATTGTGCTGGGCGGCGGCATGGGCAATATCAAACGCCTGTATAAAAGCGTGCCGGCATTATGGAGCCAGTATGTATTCAGTGACGAAGTGCGCACCCGCCTGGTCGCGCCTGTATATGGTGACTCATCCGGCGTGCGTGGCGCCGCCTGGCTGGCCGACGATTGATGCAAACAAAATGGCCTGCACAGGGCAGGCCGAAAGGTTGTTGAGGAGGGACAGCTTGTTGATCGCAGATGTGTCCGCTGTTCGAATCCTGCGCCTTAAATTACTCCGATATACGGGCGTCATCGTGGGCAGCGGCAAAATGAAGGAGCCTTCTCAGAAATGCAGGAAGGCTCCGGCATAGACGCCGTCAAAATCGATGTTGGTGGTGACGTTATCCACATCGTTGAGTTCGATGGTGGTGGTGCGTAATCCGGCTTCGACGCCGATTACGCCAAATTCGTACAATACCCGGATGCGCGTATCGGTGAGCGAGTTGCCGCCTGCGCTGATTATGTTGATGTCGCCACCCACGGACAAGCCGGTGAAAGGCAGGTCGAACTGCGCGGCGGCGTATAGCATGGGGATGGTTTCACTCACATCAATGGTTTCGCTGCCAATGGTGAACTCGCCGTCAAATGTGCGAGCAGTCAGACCCAGATCAAGGTTGACCCAGTTATCCAGCAGCCGCCAGTACAGAATAATATCGGTACTGTCGAGTGATGCTACAGCATTACCTGTCAGGCCAGTAACACCGTTGAATGTCACACCGCTCGAGACGCCTTCATGCGTCAGGGATGTTTTTTCCAGGCGAACATTGGGAAGCAAGGGAACCGGATGTTCAAATGCAATATAGGCGTAACCTTCGCTTTCCTTTTTCATGCCCAGCGTGCCATCCATGCTAATAGTTGTATCAAGGACGTTGGTGGTTTCGAAGCCACCACTAGGGCTGTGGCTCCACACGCCTGCGCCGGCATACAGGCCCAAGAAGTCGGCTCTGGCTGAATTGGAAACAACGGTGATCGCCGCAAAAATCAAAATCAGTAGTTTGTTCATGTGAAAATCCGTAGTGATTGTTTATCAAAAGATGACAGGATTATAGTGGCCGCGGCGCAAAAATTATGTGAACCGGGTCTATTTTGTGTGCATTGCCGGACAGGCGGTGAATCGCCCGTCCGCGCGTTTTATATCATCGGCGAGCGCATCACCATCATTTTTTCGACTTGCATATCGCGGAAGGTGTGCGGGATGCCGCCAACGCCGTGTCCTGACACCTTGAGCCCGGCAAACGGCATCCAGTCGACGCGGAACGCCGTATGGTCGTTGACCATGACCGCCGAGCCGTTGAGGTGTTTGAAGGCGTACAGGCAGGTGTCGATGTTTTTCGAGAACACCGCCGCCTGGAACGACACATCCAGCGCATTGGCGCGGCGGATGGCGTCATCAATGTCGTCGTATTCGTACACCAGAATCACCGGCCCGAACACTTCGTTCTGCGAAATCACAGCGTCATCCGGCGCATTGAACAGCACCGTGGGCGGGTACAGGCTGTCGCTGATTTTTTCACCGCCGGTAATGCATTCGGCGCCCTGTTCGATGGCTTCGTTCACCCACTGATGCACCCGCTCGGTTTCGGCATGGCGAATCAGTGGGCCGACATCGGTATCGGGCAGGGTGGGGTCGCCGACTTTCATCGCCTTGCCGGCTTCTGCAATGCGCTCGGCCACTTCACGGGCAATCGACTTGTGCGCATAAACGCGCTGCACCGACACGCATACCTGTCCGGCATGGTAAAACCCGGCCTTGGCCAGCAGCGGAATGGCGTCGTCCAGGTCGGCGTCTTGCGCCACCACCACCGGCGCCACGCCGCCGTGCTCCAGCGCGCAGCGCGTACCGGGCGCGAGTTTGGAACGCAACATCCAGCCGACTTTGGCGCTGCCGATGAAACTGAAAAACGCCACGCGTTTGTCAGTGACCAGCTGGGTGGCGATGTCGTTGGATTCGGTGACAATGCCCTGGCACCAGCCTTCCGGCAGGCCGGCTTCACACAGAATGTTGATCAGGCGGAAGCAGGACAACGGCGTGTCGCCCGCCGGTTTGATAATCACCGGACAACCGGCGGCCACCGCCGGGCCAATCTGATGCACCGCCAGGTTCAGCGGGTGGTTGAAGGCGCTGACCGCGACCACCACGCCAATCGGTTCACGCGTGGTGAAGGCCAGTCGATGCATGGAGGCCGCGTTTTTCTGCATCGGGATTTCCTCGCCGTGTTCAGTGCGCAGCACTTCGATGCAGTTTTTAATGCCGTCAATCGCGCGCGCCACTTCCACGCGCGAATCGATCAGCGGCTTGCCGCCCTCGCGCGCCGCTTCCACCGCCAGCTCCTCGAAGCGTGACTGCATGATGTCAGCGGTCTTGTCGAGGATGTTGATGCGGGTTTCCGCGTCCAGCCAGTTGTTTTTGTCGCGGTACAGCGCGTCCGCCGTGCGCAGCGCGATGTCGACGGCATCGCTGCCGCCGGTTTCAATCGCGGCGATGTGGGCGCCATCGAACGGCGCCGTGACTTCGGCAGCGCCCGCAGGCGCTGCGTTGGGAACCAGTAATTTGAAATGCTCAGCCATCGTGATGTCCTGCTTTTATTGTTGTCTGGGTGGCGCCGCAAAGGCGAGATGGGGTCAGGCTTGTTGTTGCATTTCGCCTGATGCCCTCCAGGCAGCCTCGTCGTTAACGGTTCGCGGTGCGCCGTGTTAAATCGGACAGGCAATATCGCCCAGTCGTTCGGTCAGTTTCATATTCTCCGCATAATCAATTGGTACGACAACCAGACTGGGGCCGAACTCATCAAAAGCGGCTTCCAGTGTGGCGGGCAAGTCTTTGCTGTTCTCAACATAATGGCCATGCCAGCCGAAGGCGGCGGCCAGTTGTTTCCAGTCGGGGTTGCCGAAACTGAGTTCGGTGTGCTTGCCGAAATGGTTTTGCTGTTTCCAGGCAATCAGACCGTACATATGGTCTTCCCACACCATCACCACGATGTCGGAATTGAGCCGGCGGGCGGTTTCCATTTCCTGCACATTCATCATGAAGCCGGCATCGCCACATATCGCCAGAATACGTTTTTGCGGATACACCAGGTCGGCGGCAATCGCACCGGGCAGGGCGAAGCCCATTGAGCAGAAACCGTTGGGAATCAGGCAGGTGTTGGGCTCATGGCACTGGTAATGTCGCGCAATCCACATTTTGTGCGCGCCGACATCAGACAACACAATGTCTTCGGCGTCGAGAAACTCGCGCACATCCCACAGTACTTTTTGCGGTTTGATTTTGCCTTCGGTGACATCGTCCTTGTACATCGCCAGCTCTTGTTTCATGGTTTCGCGGGTGGCTTTTTGCTGGCTGAGGTCGAATTCGAGGCCGCCGTTGGCGTCGACGCGTTCATTCAGCATCCACAGGGTGTGCGCCAGGTCGCCGACCACTTCGGTTTCCGGGTGGTAGTGTTCGTCGATTTCAGCGGGCAGGAAGTCAGCATGGATGATGTGCTTGTCGCGTTTGCTGTTCCACAGATGTGGGTGGTATTCCACCATGTCGTAACCGAGGCAGATCACCACATCGGCGGCGTCAACCGCGCAGGCGACAACATCCTTGGCCTGCAGGCCGATGGTGTACAGACAGTAATCGGCGTCCATGTCGACACAGCCCTTGGCCATGAAGGTGCTGACCACGCCAATGCCGGTTTTTTCGCAAAAGGCGCGCAACTGTTTGCTGGCGCGCTTGCGTATGCAGCCGTTGCCAGCGAGGATGATGGGGCGTTTGGCGTTTTTGATAATCTCGAACGCCTGGTCGACAATTTTGTCGTCCGGCACCGGGCGGCGGAAGCGTTGCGGCGCCAGCGGCTCGGTGGTGGCGTCTTTTTCGGCGATGTCTTCCGGCAATTCGATATGCACCGCGCCGGGTTTTTCGGTGCGCGCCAGCCGCACGGCCTTGCGCACGATTTCGGGAATGTTGTCCGGGTGCCAGACCGTGGTGGCCCATTTGGTGACCGGCTCGAACATGTGCACCACATCCATAATCTGGTGCGATTCCTTGTGTAGCCGCTCGGTGGAGCCCTGCCCGGTGAGCACCAGCATGGGCGCATGATCCATGTTGGAATCCGCCACCCCGGTAATCAGGTTGGTGGCGCCCGGCCCCAGCGTGCCCAGGCAACCGGCGGTGTGGCCGGTGAGGCGACCGTAGATTTCCGCCATGAAGGCCGCGCCCTGTTCGTGCCGCGTCAGAATGAACTTGATTTTGTCGGACTGTTCCAGCGACATCATGAAATCGGCGTTTTCCTCGCCGGGCACGCCGAAGATATATTCGATGCCTTCTTCTTCCAGGCATTTTACAAACAGGTCGGAAGCTTTCATCGTGATCCTTCTTTTGTTATTTGTTGTTCAGGCCAGTGAAAACGTCAACTGTGCCGCCACTATATGCCAGTGTGGTTGATGACGCCAGTGCTGCGGCTGAGTTGTGGCTTGAATCGCAGCAAGTTCAGTATGTTAGAATGTGCTCACCCCAGCCACACAACCCAAACCGGAGGCGGTCATGAACCAGCAAGCCCATTCGATGCTACACCCGCGAAGCCTGACATTGCTGGCGATTATTTTCGCCGTGGTGCTGTTTCGTTTTCTGCCGCATCCTCCCAATGTATCGCCCGTCGCCGCGATTTCTTTATTCGCCGGCGCGTATTTTGTTGACCGCAAGCTGGCGTTTGTGGTTCCGTTCTCCGCCATGCTGCTGAGCGACATGGTGCTGGGTTTTCACAGTACGATGGTATTTGTGTATGCGGCGCTGGGTCTGACGGTGGTGATGGGTTTCTGGCTGCAAAGGCGCCGCTCCATCACCAATATCACGCTTGCGGCGGTTGGCTCCTCGCTGCTGTTTTTTGTGATTACCAATTTCGGCGTCTGGTTCAGTGGCCTGCACGGTTATGCGATGAATGCGCAGGGGCTGATGCAAACCTACATCGCAGGCATTCCTTTCCTGCAAAACAGCGTGCTGGGCAATCTGGCTTTTGTCGCCCTGTTGTTCGGCGGCTTTGGCTGGCTGCAGAAAGTCAACCGCAAGCTGCAAGTCAGTCCTTTGCACTGAGCTTGCGGCAACAGCCTGTTAGTTCTTGAGGCCGATGCCGCGGTTGAGCAGGAACATGCTGTAACTGAACAGCGCGACAATGAACCCCAGTATGATGCCAAAGGCCACGCCGAGGTGGATGTCGGTGATGCCGAGCAGGCCGTAGCGGAAAGCGTTAATCATATACAGAATCGGGTTCACCAGGGACACATCCTGCCAGAATTGCGGCAGCATCTTGATAGAATAAAAAATCCCGCCCAGATAGGTCAGCGGCGTCAGCACGAAGGTGGGGATGATGCTGATGTCGTCAAAACTTTTTGCATATACCGCGTTGATAAAACCGGCCAGTGAAAACAGCACGGCCGTCAGAAAGAAAACCGCAAAAGTCACGCCGTAGCTGTGAATGCTGAGGTCGGAAAAAAACATCGACACGGCGGTCACCACCACGCCGACCACCAGACCACGCGCAATGCCCCCGGCGACAAAGCCACCCAGAATAATATAATTCGGCAGGGGCGAAATCAGCATTTCCTCAATACTTTTGTGGAACTTGGCGCTGAAAAACGACGACACCACATTGGCGTAGGAATTGGAAATCACCGACATCAATATCAGCCCCGGCACGATATAGTCCATGTAGGAATAACCGTCGATGTCGCTCAGCTGCGAGCCGATCAACTGGCCGAAGATAATAAAGTACAAGGCCACCGTAATGGCCGGGGGCAGCACCGTCTGAATCCAGATGCGGATAAAACGCAGGAACTCGCGCACTGTAATGGTGTATAGCGCAATCAGTTGCTGGCGAAGCGTCATGCGGCGTTGTCCTTTTTGTTGTTGCGCAGCATCGACATGAACAGTTGTTCCAGCCGGTTGCTTTTGTTTTTCATGCTGAGCACATGAATGTTGCAGGCGGACAGAATGGCGAACATCTCATTCATGCTCTGGTCTTTGTGAATGTCCACTTCCAGGGTGGTGGGGTCAAGCAGGCGTACGTCGTATTCAGCGCAGTCCGGCAGACTGTCGACCCGGGTGTCGAGGTAGAGCACAAAGGTTTCGGTGTGCAGCCGCCGCAACAGGTCGCGCATGCTGGTTTGTTCGATGGTGACGCCGGCATCAATGATGGCGATGTTGTTGCACAGGCTTTCGGCTTCTTCCAGATAGTGAGTCGTTAAAATAATCGTCGTGCCCTGGGCGTTGATTTGTTGCATGAAACGCCACATGGAGCGGCGGATTTCGATATCGACGCCGGCGGTGGGCTCGTCAAGAATCAGCAGCTTTGGCCGATGCACCAGCGCGCGCGCAATCATCAACCGGCGTTTCATGCCGCCGGAGAGTTCTTTCGCCATTTCAAAACGCTTGTCCCACAAATCCAGTTCCTTCAGGCAGTGTTCCGTGCGTTCCGTGGCGAGCTTACGGCTGATGCCGTAGTAACCGGCCTGGTTGATCAGGATTTCGCCGATCGGCTGGAAAATGTTGAAATTGAATTCCTGCGGCACCAGCCCGATCTGGCTTTTCACCCACGCCGGGTCGTCGTCCAGGTCGACGCCAAACACCTTGACGCTGCCGGCGGTTTTATTCACCAGCGAGCACAAAATGCCTATGGTGGTGGACTTGCCCGCGCCGTTGGGGCCGAGCAGGGCAAAAAAGTCGCCCTGCTGCACTTCCAGGTTGACGCCTTTGAGCGCCACCACGCCGTTGGCGTAGGTTTTTTGCAGATTATGAATTTGCAGCGCTTTCAACAGCTTTTCCGTGGTTGCCCGGAGTGGCGAAGATAGAGCCTAACTCACTGAATAACAAGTAATAATACAATAGCGCAGCAGCCTGACAAAAGTATCAGTTTACAAAAATCATACGCGCGTCTAAGATTTGGTGAACACACTAACATTCCCGGGCCTGCCATACCAGCCCCGGGTGTCCAACGGGAGCATAATGGGCGCAAAAGGCGAAAACAACCGGCAGCGAATTGTGGAGGCGGCGGATCAGCTGTTCTACACCCGCGGCTACAACCAGACCTCGTTCCGTGATATTTCCGATATGACCGGCATCCCGCGTGGTAATTTTTATTATTATTTTAAAACCAAGGACGAGATTCTCAATGCGGTCATCGATAACCGCCTGCTTGGCGTGCAGGATTATCTGCGGCAATGCGACGCGGTGTCGGACAATCCACGCGAGCGCCTGCTGGCGTTCACCGATATTCTGGAAAACAACAAATCCAATGTGGTGGAATTCGGCTGCCCGCTGGGTTCGCTCTCCAGTGAGTTGGCCAAGGACGATGCGCAGTTGCAGCAGGCCTCGGTGCGGGCGTTCGAGGTGATTCGCCAATGGTTGAAACAACAGTTCGCCGAACTCGGTTTCAGCAACGCGGATGACCGGGCGATGGACATGCTGGCGCGCATGCAAGGCATCACGGTGATGAGCTGCGCGTTCAAGGATATGCCGTTTCTGGAGCGCAGCAACGCCGAAATGAAAGAGTGGGTCAACCAGCAAACCCTGAACTGATCCGGAGGCGCACATGGACTCATCAACCTCACAGACTTACCTGGACGCGTTTCGCGGCAACTTTACCTCGCTGATGCGCTGGCCGCATCTGGATGAATTCTGGGACAGGCTCAAGACGCAGGCCGACGATGGCTGGTATATTTATGCGGTAGGCGAGCAGCCTCCTGAAAAACCGGTGAGCAAACAGCAGTTGTTGACCTTTGTCGATGAAATCGACGCTCTGCTGCGCCGCGAACACGAGGAAGACTATTGCGGTATTGTGTACACCGACGACAGGGAGCATCCCGCCTTTATCAAGATATTCGACCCAAACAATCTCGGCGTGTCCTGCGGCTTTAGTGAAAAACCGCCCCTGCCGGGCTGGATATTGTCGCGCATCCCGCCAATCGAACTGGAGCAGGCGTTGTACCCGCCGAATAACCGCAGGCGCTGGTGGAAGCGTCTGTTTGGCGGCGAGGCCGCCTGAGGTTTATTGCATTACCTGTTCGCGTTTATTGCGATACTGCAAATAACTGTCGCTTGCTGTTTGCATGCATTCATCATATTGCGCCCCCGAGAAGCGGGCGCATTCCAGCTGTTGCCGTTGACGCGCGCCTTCATACAGGTTGGCGCTGGCGCAGGCCTGCAACGCCAGCACCCCAGTCAGCATGACGGCTTTATTCATCAATCAGTTGCTTGATAATCTTCACCACCGCCGGATGGTCAAACTCGCGCCCGCCCACTGCGCGGTAGCGAATATAGCCGCGCTTGTCGATGATATACGATGTCGGCAGGCCGTTGACGCGGTAACGCTGTGACACATTGCTGTCGGTATCAAACAAAATCGTGAAGGTCGGGTCGACTTCAAGCTGGCCGGTGTAGGCGAACACATGGTCGGGGGTTTCCATCTGGTTAATCGCGACCACGGCGAAGGTGTCGCTGTCCAGCATTTTGTGTAGGCGCTCCATCGACGGCATTTCGCGGCGGCACGGCGGACACCAGGTCGCCCAGAAATTCAGCATGATGACCTTGCCCTTGTAATCATCCAGCCGGTGGGTCTCCTCATCCATGTCCCGCAGTTTGAAATCGGGCGCCGCCACCGGATACGGCAGCTTGCTCAGATGATGGCTGAGTTTGGGTTGTTCGCGTTCCGCGCTGGCGCTGATGCTGAACGCAAACAGCAGGCAGAAAACAATACAGTTGCGAATCGATTTTATCGTCATGGTCTTATCGGTACCTGTTCGGGTGGGCATTGCATGTTTTTCAGCACGGCGCTGTGTTTCACGCCATCCAGCGTCCAGTTATAGTGTAAATCAAAGCGGCTGTTGCGCGGCGCCTTGATGGTGGTAAAGCCCTGTTGCCAGTCGCCTTCATAAAATTCGCCCTGATCCGGTAACAGCGTCCACGAAAAAATGATGCCGGATTTTTTCCACTGTTCCAGCCATTCGGTTTTGGTTTTGACCGGATAGCGCTTGCCATCGAGCACATAATACCAGTCGGCGACGCGGTAGCGCAGGGGTTTGTCCGAGGTGTTCTTGATGACGCTGCCGTAAACACAATAGCCGGCAATGTCTTCAATCACCGGTTTGGGAAAATTGTGTCCGCCATAAACCGCGCGGATAAAGTCCGGCACGACCTGAATCAGTTCGATGCTGAAACCGTTTTCCGCATTGCTGTAGGTCAGCAGGCCGTTGTCCGGGTTTTTGATGACCTGCATGGCGTGGCCCGCGCCGGCGGTCAGCGTCAATACAATAAAAACTATAACCGGCTTGTGTGGCATGGCGTCAGCTCGCGTGCGTCGGGTAGCTTTGTCGCGCCGTGATAAAACGAACCATAGCATGTGTCAGCAAGATAATCAGCCACGCCAGCAACATGCTGACGATAGTGTGGCTGAGAAAATGATCGCCAATCAGCATTTTGTAGAAGCCGGTCACCCAGCCGACAGTGAGGGCGAACGCCACCGCCAGTCTCCGGTTGCGCCGGCTCTTGAACAGGAAAAACAGCGACAGCAGGGCGAAGCCGCCGCTGGCGTGCGCCGCCGGGTAGCAGCGTTGCACGGTGTCCGGGCGCGCGTCAGCCGGCCAGCTGGCGAACAGGGTGACATGCGGCAATGCGCCGTTGTAATGGCTGATGTCTTTCGGGCAGGGAACGTTGGTTTCGGCCTTGAGCGAGGCGATGACCAGCGGCACAAGAATGGTCGACAGCAGCACCGTGAGCAAACCGGTTTTATACTCCCGGATGCGCGGCTGTTTTCTGAAGACGACAAGGGTAATCAACAATACCAGAACGCCGAGCATATACAGCCTTTTGATGCCGTCATACAGCAACAGTTTCCACGGCTGCTGGTCACGGTCAAGCAGCCAGTGTTGCGCGGTGAAGTCGTACAGGTAATCCTGCGCCAGAATATCAAGCTGGCTGTTTTCGAATACCACCAGGGTGAGCGCGAGCAGGGTGGTGGTAATCAAAAACTGTCTAGCGATGTTGAACGCCATGAATCATGTCCATTTGCGGTTGGTAGGCCGTGGTGACGATTTCCAGCAGGCCAAGAACGGTGTGAAAAATATTGTCGTGTGTGTACTTGTCATCGCGATGCCGGCGTAATGCCTCAATATCGATATCTGGATTGTTGTCATCCGCCCACACTATCAGCGGGATGTGGGTTTGTTCATCCGGCGCAAGAAAATAAGGCATGCCGTGCAGGTACAGTCCGTTTTCACCCAGGGATTCGCCGTGGTCGCTGACGTAAAACAGCACGGTTTCAAACTCACCGGCGTTGTTTTTCAGCAGTTTGATGACCCGGGACAGAAAATAATCGGTGTACAGAATGGTGTTGTCGTATGTGTTGCCGATTTCCTCTTCCGTGCAGTTTTCCAGCTGGTTGGTTTTGCACACCGGGGTGAAGCGTTCAAATCGTTTCGGATAACGCCGGTAATACGCCGGGCCGTGGCTGCCCATCTGGTGCAGCACGATAAATATGTCGCCCTGTGGATGCGCATCGATATAGGTTTGCAGGTCGGCCAGCATGCCGGTGTCGCGGCATTCTTCATCGCACTCGGGGTTGATGGCCGGATCCTTGAAGTTTTGTTCGGTGATGCGGCTGGCGACGCCTTTCGAGCTGGAGTTGTTATCGCGCCACAATACATTCACGCCGACGCGTTTGAGCACATCCAGCAGGTTTTCGGTATGACGCGCTTCGCTTTTGTCATAGTCATCTCTGCCCATAAGTGAAAACTCACAGGGCAGGGAAACGGCGGTTGAGGTGCCGCAAGACCACACATTGGTATAGCTGACCACGTTTTCCTGTTGCAGCAGCGGATTGGTTTCACGCGCATAGCCGTTGAGAGAAAACCGGTCTGCGCGCGCGGTTTCGCCCGCCACCATGATGATGAGTTCACGGCCAGGGTGCGGTGGGATGAAGGCGTCTGTGGCAATCGGAACCAGTTCGCCGGAGTCCCGCCGGTTGGCGCCGATAGCAAAACGCGTCAGTGAATACACGGGAAAAACCGGATTGGTGTACAGCCGCAAGGGTTTGTGCTCGCGGAAAAAGGAAGCATAGTGGCCGCCAAACAGCAAGATGCTGATGACGATGACTGCTATTGCCGCAAGCAGCAGTTTGGCGCGACTGATCAGGGCTCCCCTGAAATCATATTGCTTCATACGGATTTTCAGCGCCAGCCATGACGGCAGTGCGCCAAGTACGGCGATATAAGCCAGCAACTTCAGGCTGAGCAGGTCGAGTGATTCGGCAATGTCGGTGCTGAGCACATTCAGAATCATGGTGTCGTCGATAATGACGTTGTAACTGTCCATGAAATATGCTGTCGCCGATGACAGCATGAAGACCACAACCAGCACCGGTTTCACGGTGCGGCGGTAACAGACCAGCGACAGCATCAGCACGATGATGGCGAGCAGAAACAACGCCAGCGAAATCAGAAAGCCGGCGTTGGCGCTGTTGAAGGGATACACTTCCAGCACATGGCGTGCAAAACTCAGGTTGGCGAAGGCCACCAGAAAGCCGGACGCTAGCAGAATCAGCCGTGAGACGCTAAGTGCAATCATTTGTCATCAGGGGTAAACAGAAACAGCATGTAAAGAATTATTGCAAGGCAAGCTTAACCCATTATTAACCTGAATGTGAGTTGATGACGCCAGGTGGGCGTTAGTCATACCGGCGCCACCTGACGCGATTCGACACGTTCAGTCTCAACAGCATCTTCATGTCGTGTCCGTGGTTATATATGTGAAACAGGTTTTGCCACTGCGGGCGTCAATGTTGACTTGCAACGTGCAGTAGCAGTGGGTGCATATCGGATCATCGTGGCAATTACAACCGCCGACCACTTCGTCAAAAAACACCCCGATACGCGCGACAATCCCGTCGTCGTCACGATGACTGTCGAGCACGGTAACGGTAATCTGGCTGTCATCGACCAGACCACCCTGCGTGGTCGCCTGTTGCAATGGCAAGCTGCCTGGCGGCAGTTGCGTGATGGCGGCTTTCAGTCTGGCGGCGAACGTCGCCTCATCAGGGCAGTTCAGGCAGTCGGAGAGATGGACAGACATAGGTGAGATTGACCGCTTGCTGACGGGCGTTCAGCTCGCGCACAGCGCGCGCTGTACGCCGTCCCGCCAGTCATCAATAAAGGTATCGATGGATTCGATAAATTCTTGATCCTGTAGCTGTTTGTCGATGGTGCAATGCACGATGAGGCGCTGTGTGTCACTGTCCAGCGTGAGGCTCCAGCACAGCGCATGCGGACAGTCGAGCAGGGAGAAACGCACGCCGTTGCGCAGCGTCAGCCGGTGGACGTCAAACTGTCCCCACAGGCAGTAAATTGCGCCATGATCGCCGTCATCGGCCAGCACCTTGTCGATAGAGGCGCAAAACACAGGCAGGTTGGCGATGGTAAGTTGTTGTTGCAGGGCGGCGGCATCCACCTGCGGGCAGTCAATGTAACGAAAAAATTCCATGACTTCAGTACGGGCGGCCGTCCTTGTGGGTGAACACCCATTTGCCGCTGTCATCCATCATGGCGCAAAGGTCATCATCGGGATACACAACCTGATCGCCGGCCGTGCGGTCGCCGATTTCGAGATAGCGCACCGTGCTGTCACTGTCATTGCGCAACTGATGGGCAACGCCTGCGCCGCGGGCAAAACCGTAACAGTCGCCAGCCTGCATGATGAAGGTTTTGTCATCCAGCACCAGGGTCGGCTCGCCGCTGAGGATATAAATAAATTCATCCTGCCTGGCATGGTGATGCTTTAAGGCGGACACTGCGCCGGGCGCCAGCTCGGTGAGGTTGACGCCGAAATTGTTCAGCCCGAAAAAATTGCCCAGTTTGCGCTTGCGCCGGCCGGCTACCTGCGCGGCAAACTTTTCCGGGTAAGCGGTTGGGGTCGTCTCGGGTGGAATGGCGGTTGCGGGCAGCGGTTCGGGCGTGGTCATGTAGGCAGAGGGTTAGTCCTGGCGCCAATGATAATGCCACTGCGTTGACATTCCTGCAAGGCGGCGAGTCCACCCTGCAAAACGACATCCGGTTGCGGATGCTGCGTTTCCTCAATAATCTGCTCAATGGCGGCGCGTCCGCTCAGCTTGTCGTCCTCCTGCAGCAGGTGCAGCAGGCGAGCGGTAACTGCATTGATTTCCATGAATTTTACATCGTCGTTGCGATTGCGATAAACCACAAGATAAGTGGCTTGTTCGCTGGACTCGGGCAGATAGTCCGGCCCCATTTTGTGCACCGGAAAGTTGTACGCCAGTGGCCAGGCCAGCGGCGACAGCACCGGGTGTTGCGCGAGCAGGTTGCCATTGGGGTCAATGCCATCCAGCGTGATGCTGTCCTGCGATATGCTCAGCGCCAGCTCCACCCATTCGTAATGCGCCAGCTCCAGCAGGCCGGCCGGGTCTTCGGGCTGGGGGTCGCGTTCGTTTTGCAGGTAGTCGATAAACTCCTGCGCGATGTCCAGAAAATACGGACTTTTGCTCTGGTGGCGGGCGAAAAAGTCGCGCGCCATGCGATGCCAGTCGGCATCGCTGTAAATGGAATGAATCACCGGAAACGAGTTCGACAGAAAGCCTTCGACATTGTTGTACAGCAATTCACGGTAGATGTTCATGCGCCGGTCTTCCACGCCCTCGGGAAGCGGGTGACGCTCCGGGTCGCGGATGTGGGCGGTGAAGGCATATTGCGCCTGTTTGAATGACATGGCGTTGGTATCGGTCATGTGATGATGTGCTATTCGCTGCTGGCCGCTGCTTTCGGCTGCGACCACTTTTGCTGGTAGTCGGTAATCTGCTTCACTTCTTTCAGCAGCTCCGGCACTGGCGGGATGTTGAAATCGCGCTCCAGCAGGGTGGGGAACACGCCGAAATGCTGGTAAGCCTGGTCGAGAATATCCCACACCGGGTCGATAACATCTGCGCCGTGGGTGTCGACAATCAGGTCATCAGCTTCATTGTAATGCCCGGCGATGTGCGCATAGGTGATGCGTTCGGCGGGCAGCTGTTTGAGAAAGGCTATCGGGTCATAGCCGTGATTGACCGAGTTGACATAAATGTTGTTTACATCCAGCAGTAGTTCGCAGCCGGCTTCTTCCAGCACCGCGTTGATGAATTCGATTTCACTCATCTCGCTGCCGGGCGCGCGGGTGTAATAGGAGGCGTTTTCCATGCTGATGCGCTGTTCCAGTATATCCTGCACCCGCCGGATGCGGCCGGCGACATAATGCACCGCTTCTTCGGTGAACGGAATCGGCAACAGGTCGTACAAATGCCCGTCATCGGAACAATAGGTCAGATGCTCGGTGTATTTTTTGATGCCGTGCTCGCGCATCAGCTCGCGAATGTCTTTCACCAGCTGCTCATCCAGTTCGGATGGCCCGCCGATGGACAGGGACAGGCCGTGGCAGACAAAGTCATAGCGTTCGGTGAAGGCGCGGAATTTTTTGCCAAACTTGCCGCCAACGTGAATCCAGTTTTCCGGCGCCACTTCCATAAAGCTGATATTCTCCAGCCTGGATGCGGCCATCTCGTCCATCACTTCACGGCGCAAACCGAGGCCGGCGCCGCGTACGGGGTAGTTGTTCATGATTGAGTCCATGCGCTATCAGCAGTATTTTCTGCGAATCAGGTAATCGATGCTGGCCTTGCCCGCGCCGCTGGTGAGCATCGGAATCAGCAATATCAGGTAGATCAGCGGCAGCTTGAAGCCGTTGCTGCACACATTATACCCATTATCGGCGTGAACGCTGTACCAGGCGACAATATCAAGAATAATCAGGGATGCGGCGGAAAACCGCGTGGCGAAGCCGACCACCAGCGCAATCGAGCCGAGCAGCTCCGTCCAGGTCGCCAGCGTCCAGCTCAAGTTTGGTGGCAGCACATTGAACGGAAACGGAAAATTGTCAGCAAAGTCGGTGAACCAGTTTTCGCCATTGTATTTTTCAACGCCGGCTTCCCAGAATTCATACGCCAGCAACAAGCGGATGCCCAGTTGCGGCAACCATTCGCCGAGTTTGTCGAGCAGGGAATAGATTCTGCAACCGAGAGAGAGTATGGCTTGCATGGCGGCCTCCGAACGTGTTGATTGTTATTGTTTCGCTATTGACCGGGGACAGTGTAGCAAGTTCGGGGCGACGGGTCATTTGCCGTAAATGTTATACATTTGTGATCTTTTGGGTCATTTGTCGTGGGTCTTTGGTCGTTTGTCAACAAGATGAATGACAAACGACAAACGACCCAAGACCAACGACCCAAGACCAACGACCGCTCTATCAGTTCGCCGCGAGTGTTTGCTGCACATCGGTAGCGCCGCCGAGCCTGCACCCCGGCTCCTTGTCCGGCCACAGTTCGCTCAGCGGCACGGAGTGGCCGTCTTCCAGCACCATGCGCGCGTGTTTGCGATTCAGTTCGCGTGGCGACTTGACGCCGCAGGAATGCGCGATCAGGCCGACTTCGTATTCGATGTTTTTGATGTAGTTGGCGACGCGGCCAGATTTTTGTTCGGCGACCAGTCCTTTTTGCAGTTTTTTGTCGTGTGTGGTGATGCCCGTGGGGCAGGTGTTCTGATTGCACTGCAGCGCCTGGATGCAACCCAGCGCGAACATGAAACCGCGCGCGCTGGTGATAAAGTCGGCGCCGATGCACAGCGCCCAGGCGACTTCGGCCGGGATAATCAGCTTGCCGGAAGCGACCACCTTGACGCGCTCGCGCAGGCCATATTCCACCAGCGCATCCACTACTACCGGCAGGCTTTCGCGCACCGGCATGCCGACATAATCGATCAAACTGGCTGGCGCGGCGCCGGTGCCGCCGTCGGCGCTGTCAACGGTGATGAAATCGGGCGCGTACTCCAGCCCGCGTTTTTGTATGTCTGCGCACAGCTCGCGAATCCAGACTTTGTCGCCGATCACGGCCTTGAACCCGACCGGCTTGCCGGTGACCTGGCGAATGTGATGCATCATGTCGAGCAGATCGTCATTGCATTTGATTTCCGGATGCCGGTTGGGGCTGATGGAGTCTGCGCCCACCGGGATGCTGCGGATACGCGAAATTTCCTCATCCACCTTGGCCCCGGGCAGCATGCCGCCCTTGCCGGGTTTGGCGCCCTGCGACATTTTGACTTCAAACATCCTCACCTGTTCGTGGCTGGCGATCTCGCGCAGTTTGTCGTCAGAGAGTTTGCCATTTTCATCGCGTACGCCATACTTCGCGGTGCCAATCTGGAACACAATATCGCAGCCGCTTTCCAGATGATATGGTGACAAGCCACCTTCACCCGTATTCATCCAGCACTTGCCCTTGAGCGCGCCATAGGACAGCGCCTGCACCGCCGGTTTGGAAATGGCGCCATAGCTCATGCCGGAAATATTGATTAATGCAGCATTGGTGTAGGGTTTGTCACAATAGCCTTCACCGATGGTGACCGGTCGTGGCGGCACCGCGTCTTCCCCCAGCGTGGGAAAGGCGCAGTTGACGAAATTAATCGTGCCGGTGGGTTTCAGATCGCGGGTGGAGCCGAAGGCGACGGTGTTATCGACATTTTTTGCTGCGCGGTACACCCAGGAGCGTTGCGCGCGGTTGAATGGCATTTCCTCGCGATCCATGGCGAAAAAATACTGGCGGAAGAAGGTGCCCAGGTGTTCAAAATAGTAGCGAAAATGTCCGATGACCGGGTAGTTGCGCCGTATCGCCTGCTTGGTCTGGGTGACATCGGCTATGTAGACGCCTATCAGAAACAGAATGAATACGCCGATGGCAGTGATGAATATCGCCGCCATCCAGCCCAGCACTTCAATACCAAACTCTTCGATTCCCAACATAGGATCGCCCCGTGGTTAACTTGTTATTTTTCTTGCATATATGCCTTATCGCGTGGTCTTGCCCAAAACTTTAATACTGTAACATTCATGTGTAACACAAGTGGCGGGAAAAAGGTAGCAATGGCGGGTTTTCGGTAAATCGCGGGCGTAAAAAAGCCCCGGCGTGTTGCCGGGGCTTCCATTGGTATCAGCGTTGGCAACAGCTTAGCGTTTGCCGCCACACTTACCTTCGCCGCACTTGCCTTCCTTTTTCATTTTTTTGCCGCCACATTTTCCTTCACCGCACTTGCCTTCCTTTTTCATTTTTTTGCCGCCACATTTTCCTTCACCGCACTTGCCTTCCTTTTTCATTTTCTTGCCGCCACATTTTCCTTCACCGCACTTGCCTTCCTTTTTCATTTTCTTGCCGCCGCATTTACCCTCGCCGCACTTGCCTTCCTTTTTCATTTTCTTGCCGCCACATTTACCTTCGCCACACTTGGCTTCTTTCTTCATTTTGCCGCCGCACTTGCCTTCACCGCATTTGCCTTCAGCAAGCTGCATGTAGCCGTTTTCCAGTGACTGCATACCGAATGGGTTGGTGTCAGCGCTGGCGACAGGCGCTGCGGTCATGGCTGCTGCGAACGTGGCGCCAACAGCAATGGCGAGAGGTTTTTTCAGGGATTTGTTTGACATGTTGAAGTCTCCAGTAAAAAGTTTATTCCAGTGTTGTAATTGTTATCACCCCAGACCGTCTACAGATTCAGGCGGGTGACTGAGTGTACATTGTCCACGCAAACAAAGACAAGGGTGGTATTGTGAAGTTCAGGAGCGCGCAAGGTTAAATTCTTAACATTTTTATCACACAATCGAGATAGGCGGCTTCATCTGGCATCCGGTTCTCGCGCTGCGCCTTCCACAGCGCTTCCCCCAGGCATTCCATCATCGCGTGCTCGGCTTCGTGCGCAGCGCCGGTTTGTTCGCAAAGTTGTTGATATGCCTTGGAAATTCCCGTTGGCCGGTCGGCGCCAATCTGCTCGTGCAGGGCGATATGCATGCTCATGTGGAGGAAGGGGTTGGTTTCACCCTCTTCCGGTAAATAGTCCTTGTCCAGATTGTCAGGGTTTTCCAGCAAGGCGTGGTATTCCGGATGCATGCCAATAATCTGCGCAATGGTCTGCTGCATGGCGTCCAGGGGCGCGCCCTGCTGATGCAGGCGCCAGCAGTCGAAAAACAGTTTGCGAAGTTGGGTGCGGTCGTTGCCAAACATATTGTGCATCCGGTTGTTTGCGCCAGTATGCCACAGTGGTTTTCACCGCAAAGGCGCAAAGGGTTTTCTTTGTTCGCAGGATCGGCTTCAACCGCGAATATCATTTTCCACACGGCTTGAGACAACTGAAATCGTTTTCTCTACTCTGTAAAGGTGTGCAGAGATTATTCTACAGGACAAACCTGCAGATATTTTCACCTTAACATTCAAAAACTCTGTGCCTCAGCGCCTCTGTGGTGAATCTGATGCAGAATTCAATCAATCACCTTGTCCTTGAATTCACACAGGTCTTCAATGATGCAGGAGCCGCAGCGCGGTTTGCGCGCGATGCAGGTATAGCGCCCGTGCAGAATCAGCCAGTGATGCGCATCTTTTTTGAATTCATCCGGGGTCACTTTCAGCAGCTTTTTTTCCACTTCCAGCACGGTTTTGCCGGGCGACAGCCCGGTGCGGTTGGCGACGCGGAAAATGTGCGTGTCGACTGCGATGGTGGGCTCGCCAAAGGCGGTGTTGCGCACCACGTTGGCGGTTTTACGGCCCACGCCGGGCAGTGATTCCAGCGCTTTCTGGTCGTTGGGCGCTTCACCGCCGTATTGCTGCAGCAGAATCTCGCAGGTTTTGATGATGTTCTTGGCCTTGCTGTTATACAGGCCGATGGTTTTGATGTACTTTTTCAGCCCGTCTTCGCCCAGCTTGAGTATCGTCGCGGGCGTGTTGGCTTTGGCGAACAGTTTTTCGGTGGCCTTGTTGACGCTGACATCGGTGGCCTGCGCCGACAGAATCACCGCAATCAGCAGTTCAAAGGTGCTGCTGTAATTGAGTTCTGTTGTGGGGCTTGGATTGTTGTCCCGTAATCGGGAGAATATTTCATGGCGTTTTTGTTTGTTCATATGGATGTGTTTTGCCGCAAAGGACGCAACCTGTTAAAACCTGTCATTGCGAGCGCAGCGAAGCAATCTGGTCAAGGTTAACGCTGCACGAGATTGCTTCGCTACGCTCGCAATGACATAGAAAAAACTATTTGCGTTTATTCGCGTTCATTTGCGGTTAAAAATACATTGTTCTAGCTGCTGACAGGCTCCGCATTTTGCAGCGCCACGGTTTGTGGAGACGCCTTGCGCCTGTCGATGACATTTTTAATCGCAATCAGAATGCCCAGCCCCATGAACGCGCCGGGTGGCAGCACCGCCAGCAAAAAGCCGGGGTAGTCATCGCCCAGGGTAAGCACCCAGTCGCGGGCGGCTTCGCCGAACATCAGGTGCGCGTGATCAAATAGGGTGCCGCTGCCGATGATTTCGCGCAGGCTGCCCAGGGTAATCAGCACCAGTAAAAAGCCGAGACCCATCATGAAGCCGTCGAGCATGGAGTCGAACACATTGTTGCGCGAAGCAAACGATTCGGCGCGCGCGATGATGGAGCAGTTGGTGACAATCAATGGAATGAAAATACCCAGCACCATATAGAGTTCATGCAGCCAGGCGTTCATCGCCAGTTCGATGGTGGTGACGATGGAGGCGATAATCAGCACAAAAATCGGGATGCGAACTTCCGGGCGGGTCCAGTGGCGAATCAGCGACACAAAGCCGTTGGACAAAACCAGCGTCAGCATGGTGGCGACGCCGAGGCCGAGGCCGTTGATGAAAGTGCCGGTGACCGCCAGCATCGGGCACAGCCCGAGCAGCTGCACCAGGGCGACATTGTTGGTCCACAGGCCGTTTTTGGTAATGCTGGTTTCGCCGGTCATGCGGGTTC
>JALWPK010000258.1 GCA_026995045.1 Gammaproteobacteria bacterium
TATGTGCCATCGACAATTTCCTGCTGCGTTGCCACAGGATCAGATGCAAGTCGGACAACGGCATGGGCTGTGCCGTCCTCGTTGCTCGTTGCGCCAAACGTGGCTGCGGTGTTGCTGTTGACCGTGAGCGTCGGGCTGCTTAGAGTCGGCGGGGTTGTATCGCCACCTGCTGAGTAATTGTTTTGCTCGATCAGAGCAGACAAATCCTCTGTCACAGCGTCAGATACGATGAGCTGTCCATAGTTGTAATCTGGATCGCGGAACCGGATGTTTGATACCGTTGTAGGGACAGACCATCCTGCATTATCCTGAGTCGTGGACGTAAACGCGGGCGGCGCGGTTCCGATGGCCCAAGCCCGCGCTTTTAACCGCTCAGCAGGCACTGCGTTCCCATAATCGACTACTAATTCCAGTGCGTACACACCGGCTGGGCGAGTGAGTGTGACGGTGTATGATGCCGTAAACGCTCCATTCCAGCCCTCGATGAGTATTGTTCCATCGTTTTGATCTGTTATTACGGGCGACCCTTCTCCATCACTAAAATCTATTGAGAGGAGTTTTTGTGCACTTGTTTGACCATTCGGCTCAGCCAAAAATGCGATCCGAAGCGGAGCGGCCGTCGCGCCCGCAGGCAATGTTCCTATCTGACTGTACGCGTCGTTGTATGTCGATTTTAGTACATTCCGAGTACCCCATGAGCCTCCAGGAGCAGTGATTGCCCCGCCGACACCAACGACGCCGACCTGAGTGTTAGCTGGCAGCTCAGACGCACCTGTTGTGTAGTTGCTGGAGCCGTCTATTGCTCCGTCAAAATTTATCCATTCTGTAATGGCCATTACACTACCTCGTACCCTCTGATGCCTAGATATTGCGTTCGATATGTGCCGCTCAACGCGCCCGTAGAGTCGATGATTCCGGCGCTGGTCGCACCGCTGACCGTGTACGATTCATTCACGGTGCGGTTCACATCGCTCGCCAAAACATATGGAGTTGAGTCACTGACAATCACATTTCGCTCGACATTGATAGTCTGATTATTGTCAAGCCCTGAAATCTTCCCTTTTAGAGTGTTTCTGTAAATCCAGATGTCTCGCATCGGCGTCGGATAAACGCCCGACCAATGCGTAATTACCGCTTCCTGTGAGCTACCACCATGCCCATCAATCCAACACCAGCAAACCTCTATTCTCTCTTGCCGATATGTCTGCTCTTGCCCAAGAAGGTCTATGACACCATAGTTACAATCAAAACTCGCGGTGCACAGCACATTCCGTATTGTGACATCAGAGCTATCGCTTTTTATGAAAAGTACTTGGTCCCAGCTAAATGTTCCGCCCAGTGTAAGATTTTCACAGAGCACATATTTTCCACCATAGATGTCAAACATTGGTGCGTTGTTCGATCCGGATAGGTTACCTTGAATAAAGATATTGTTTCTTTGAGTGGAGCTGAACATATAGCCAGCAGGGTTATCATTTCCGACAGTACCTCGGCCTAAATCTGATAGATTCCCTAGTAGAGTTATCCGATCTCCGGCCCCGGTGACCCAAATACATTTAGCGTCGGCATTTTGTTGCGGTGCTGTATGGCCCATGTCCACGGACACGAAAAGGTCTGTCGGATTGTCTGTCACGAAGCCAGTAACAGAGCAATCCAAGAAAGGAGTTTCGTCTGGGAATTTGATATGCTGGTTCGGTTTAACGCCGTTCTGTACGGACACCCAATTAGCGACTGCGTCGTAGCGTTGAAGTGTATACGTGCCTGCACGGTACACAACGATTTTGTCTGGATAACTGACAGTGTTTTTATCACCAGGGCCGAACCAACTCGCCGGGGTCTGATATGGGCTTCCAATACTACCGTCGCCTGTAGTGTCTGACCCACTCACTGCGTCGAGGAAAATGAATGCAGTCGCGTCAATCGTAGTTGTCCACGTCAGATCAACCGTATTCAATTCCTGATCTGTCACCCGAACAGTAAAAGTTTTTGTGCCGCTGTCTCCATTGGTAGGCGTCCATTTGAGTAATCCATAGTCAGGGTCGCCATAATATTGGCCAATCGTAGCTCCTGTTGGCCCCGAAAGAATTTCATATTTGAAAGGCCATGCGCCACCCTGTACACCGATAGGTATCTCGTAACGAAAGTCTGGATGCGCCCAGCGATGGCGAGCATGGGTCTGGGTCTCAGAGTCCGGTCTCGGGTAAACTGGATGCATCGGCATCTTTGCTGCGACCCAATGCGAATCTGCGGATACGCCGTCACCAACGAGTTGCCACGCTCCAGCAGGAGCTTGCTCGGATACTGTCAGATTTGCCGTAGCCGTGCCGACATTACCGGCGGCATCGGTCGCGCTGAATTGGATCGTTACAGTGCCAGCAGGCAATGGGTCAGCATAGGCTGTCAGATTGTTACTGACCGTAACCGCACCATCCGTCTCATCAACAGCAGACGCCTGCGCGAGCCACGATTGTAGCGCCGGGTCGTTATGCGCCAGCCCCGCGCCACCATTTGCGAACTGGATCGTGG
>JALWPK010000259.1 GCA_026995045.1 Gammaproteobacteria bacterium
GGGCATGTGAATAGACGTAGAAGTCGTAGGCAAAGATGGCGCCGAGACCGATGCACAGGTACTTGACGGACTGACGGGACTCGGGGCGGGCGTTGCGGATGAGTTGTTCGACCAGTACCAGGCCGATTACGGACATCACCAGGAAGCCCGCGAGCAGGAGGTCAATACCGTTTATAACGCCGGAACCGTTGCCCGTCACCCCGCGATACAGCACCAGAACGGTAAGCAACAGCGCAAAACTGGACAGTATCGCGAGCATGCGCCGGAAATAACGCGCGGCTTCGGCGGCATCCGTATACGCAGCGCTGAGGACACTCACCACGAAAGCGAGCAGGAACAGGTTGCGTAGCGGCTCCAGCAGATAAGAGAACAGAACCGGGCCATTGCCCCCGGCAACCGCCGCGGTCACCCCCATCCACAAGGCGCTAACCAACGATGCCGCCATCAGGGCGGTCTTGTGCGGCCGGTTGCGGCGGCCTGTCATCAACACCAGCGAGGTCACCAGGAAAATCCCGGCACCCGTGGCATAGCTGATCAGGCCGATACTATCCATTGGGACCAACTCGCAGGAGATTTACTCCGCCAACCCACGCTCCCCAACAAGGGAATCAAGCGCGCTACGCGCTTCTTCAAGACCGTGGAAATTTGAGCCATCCTTGACCGCGAGCGAAAGTTGCTCTTTCGCAGACTGCTTGTCACCGGCCTTCAGGTAGGCCATGCCCAGATGATACCGGAAAACCGCCACATCAGGACTCTGCTCGACAACCTGCTTTAACAATTTTACCGCCCGATCAAAATCTCCGTTTCGATAGTAAACCCAGCCCGCACTATCCATAAAGGCTGGCTGGCCAGTCTTCTCCAGCCTGGCGGACAGTTCCAGCGCCTTGGCCAAACTGGCCTCATCGGTTCGGTGATCCGCAAGCAGTGCCGCCAGATTATTAATACTAATCGCGTTATCCGGGTGCTTCTCCAGAACCCTCTCGTACAGAGCGATGGCCGATTCAAAGTCGCCCTGCCGCTCTCGCACTCCGGCCAAACCGATCAACAGACGAATGTCGCCAGGCAGTTGTTTCAACCCCTCCTCATATGTGCGCGCCGCACCATCGAGATCGTTGCTGGCCATGCGAGTTCGGGCCAACTGAGTGTAAACGGCAAGACTGCGCGGACTTGTTTCAAGCTGACGCTGAAATGCTTCTTCGGCCCTGGGCAAATCCTTTTTTGCCAGATAAACCGCACCCAGAAGTTCGTTGACCGATTTATGACCCGGCTGCTCCTCTCGAACCCGAAGCAAACGCTTCTCGGCCTCATCCAGCTTCCCTTGCCTTATTTCCAGGTTTACCAGGGCAGTCAAGGCATCCATCGACTCCGGCGACTTTTGGAACGCCATCTCATACTGCCTGGCAGCCCCTTCCAAATCACCCTGCTCCAGCAACAAGCGGCCCTTGCGGTAATACCCCTGCCAATTGTCAGGCTGGAGACCGACAAGTCGCTCGACAACTTCAAGCGCCTCCGCATACTTCTTCTGCGCTGCCAAGACGTCCGACATTGCCAGCAGTGCCGGGACGCTTTGCGGATTCCGCTGCAACACCTTGTTCAGAATATCGATGGCAGCCGCATAGTCCTTCTGAGCGAACCGCAGGCGCGCCTCGCGCACGTAGCCCTCATCACTATCAGGCGCCCCTTCCTGCATCAGTTTGACGACCTCATCCACTCCGGCCGCATCGCCCTTGCGCGCCAACAGCTCGAACTTGGCCTTGAGCGCCTGCTGGTGGTATTTGTCGACCTTCAGTATGGCGTCCAACTGATCAATAGCGCCATCGAAATCACCCTCCTGGGCAAGGATCTGCGCCAGCATGAGCCGCAAGCCCGCATCACCCGGGTTACTTTCAACACCACGTCGCAGGGTATCCAGAGCAAGCTCTTTCTCCTTGTTCGACAGATGGGCGCTCGCAAGCAAGCGCAACAGCTCGGCATTATTTGGCTGATCCTTGAGTACTGACCGAAAATCATTGATGGCGTCGATATAGTTACCCTTCCGGGCCGCAAGCTTGCCCTTCAGTAACAAGGCCTCATTATCATGGGGGTTTTCATCGAGAACCTCTTTCAACAACCGAGGGACACGATCGTCATCGACATCATCCGCGGCAAGCACTTTCGCCAGCATCAAGCGAGCCTTCAACCCGGTTGGTTCGACGCCCTTACTGTCTATCAGCGTCTGCAACACCTGCTTTGCCTCGTTCTTCTTACCGCCGCCGAGGTATAATTTGACCAGCGCCAGTTGCAACTCCGTCTTATCCGGCTGCTGCTGTATAAACTGCTGCAACTGCTCAATCGCGGAATCCCTGGTTCTGCGCGATGCAAGGAATTCTGTCAGCAGCAGGTAGCGCTGGACATCTTCCGGATCCGCGGCTATCGCCTCTCTGAGAACCTTCTCGGCCTCATCGATTTTCCCGGTACGACTCAAAAATGACGCAAGACTGACACGATAACCGAGTTCATCCGGTTTCTGCCGGATAATATCGCGCAAGACAGTTTCGACCTTGTCATTCTGATCGTTATCGACATAATGATTTGCAAGGCGCTGACGCAAAACCACCGACTCCGGGTTAGCCTTGATTGCGCGGGTCAATACGGCTTCAGCGTCATCCGCCCTGCCATTCTGATCGTAAAGCCCTGCCAGCAGGGCCGCCGCCGATTCCAGGCCTGGATCACGTTCGACAATCTTTTCCAGCTGAGAGATCGCCTTGTCTTTTTCACCGTCATCAACCCAAAGCGCCGCTTCCAGCGACAACATCTCCAGGTTCTCGGGATCCCTTGCCCGAATCTCCTGGATTTGCTCCTGGACCAGACCCAGCGCATTGGCCGCAGCCATGTCGTCCTTTGCTGTTTTATAAGAGGATGCTTGCGCCATGTAGAATTTAGCCAGGCGAACACGCGGCTCAATCAGATCCGGATCGAGTTCCGATGCTTTTTTGTATGCTCCAAAAGCCTTTGCCCAGTTCTTCTGTTTTTCCTCAACCCGACCAAGAAACAAATACCCTTCGGCATCCTTCGGATCAATCTGCAAAACGTTCTTGAATTCAATTCTGGCCTTGTCGTAATTATTTTCCGCCAGAAACGCCTTGCCGCGCTCAAAATACTTTGCCTTTCGTTCTTCCTTGCCACCGCAGCCGGCCACGAGGCCGACTGCCAGAGAAACAACCAGCAGCTTTTGAACGAGCCTATTAAGAACTTTCATACTCTTCTCCAGATCACTCTATAACTAAAGGTAGTTGCGCCGGTCGATAAACGCACGAATTCAACCCACTCCCCGCAATCCATGCTGATTATCGAGAAACCACTGGTATGTCTGAGCTATACCATCGCGCAAACCAATTCGCGCGCACCACCCCAAACTCGAAATCCTGCCTATATCCACCAGCTTGCGAGGCGTGCCATCCGGTTTGGTCGCATCGTACACAACATCCCCCTCATACCCGATGACGTCCCGCACGATGTCTGCAAGCTCAGCAATACTGACATCATCGCCGACGCCGATATTGACAATCCCTTCCTCGTCGTAATTGGATAGCAAAAAAAGACAGGCGTCCGCCAGATCGTCAACATGTAAAAACTCCCGCAATGGCCTGCCGGTCCCCCACAAGGTAACCGTCGATTCGTTGCGCATCTTTGCTTCATGAAACTTGCGAATCATCGCGGGTAATACGTGGGATTTTTCAAGATCAAAGTTATCGCCAGGCCCATACAGGTTTGTGGGCATGGCCGCGATAAAACTGCACCCATACTGCCGCCTGTACGCCTGGCAAAGCTTGATCCCCGCTATCTTTGCAACCGCGTACCACTCATTCGTCGGCTCAAGCGGACCGGTCAGCAGATACTCCTCCTTGATCGGCTGCTTTGCCATTCGCGGGTAAATGCATGTACTACCCAGCGCCAACAACTTCTTCACACCGGACCGGTACGCGGCATCAACCACATTAACCTCCATCATGAGGTTGTCGTAAATAAACTCCGCCGGATAAGTGTCGTTGGCAAGGATGCCGCCGACTCGTGCCGCGGCGAGTATCACATATGCCGGCCTCTCTTTTTCAAACAACTCACGCACTGCCGACTGCTCGCGCAAATCCAGTTCCTTGCTGGTTCGCAACAACAGATTGTGGAAACCATCAGCCTGAAGTCGCCGAACGATCGCCGAACCAACCAGGCCGCGATGCCCGGCCACGTAGATCTTGTCATCCTTATTCATTGAGTTGACCGTCATTCATTGTACTCAAACGTTTTGAAACCCTCTCGACGGCACAATTCATCGCGCTCGGCAATCTTGAGATCCTCTCGCACCATCTCGGCAACCATCTCTCCCAGAGTGATTTCCGGAACCCAGCCCAGCTTTTCCCTGGCCTTGCTTGAATCACCAAGCAATGTCTCCACTTCGGTCGGCCGGAAGTAACGAGGGTCTACCTCAACCAGCAACTTGCCGGTTTCAGCGTCATAACCTTTTTCATCAACGCCTTTTCCGTCCCAACGTATCTGAATACCAACTTCCTTGCAGGCCGCCTCGACAAACTCACGCACCGAATGCTGCACGCCGGTTGAGATGCAATAATCATCCGGCTCATCCTGTTGCAACATCAGCCACTGCATGCGAACGTAATCACGCGCGTGACCCCAGTCGCGTTTCGAGTCGAGATTCCCCAGGTACAGGCGATCCTGAAGACCGAGCTTGATGCGAGCAACCGCTCGCGTAATCTTGCGGGTTACAAAGGTCTCACCACGAATCGGTGATTCGTGGTTGAACAGAATGCCATTGCATGCGTAAATCCCGTAAGCCTCACGATAGTTGACACAAATCCAGTAGGAGTACATTTTTGCCACCGCGTATGGACTCCGGGGATAAAATGGCGTCGTCTCCTTCTGGGGCACTTCCTGCACCTTACCAAACAGCTCACTGGTAGATGCCTGATAGAACTTCGCTTTCTTTTCCAGCCCGAGTATCCTGATCGCCTCTAACAGTCTTAGCGTCCCTAGCGCATCACAATTCGCTGTGTACTCGGGCGTTTCAAATGAGACCGCCACGTGACTTTGCGCTGCAAGATTATATATCTCGTCCGGCTGAACCTCCTGGATAATTCGAATCAGGTTCGTGGAATCGGTCAGATCACCATAGTGCAGAATAAATTGACGATCTACCTCGTGGGGATCGCGATAAAGATGATCAATTCGATCGGTATTGAAAGAAGATGCACGACGCTTGATGCCATGCACTTCATAACCCTTACCCAAAAGAAACTCTGCGAGATAGGCACCGTCTTGCCCGGTGATCCCGGTAATCAGTGCCACTTTGCATTTATTTTCCTTAGCCAAAACACCCGCCTCTTGTTGCCTAAATCTTGTATATCAAGCTGGAGGACAATAGCGCTAGTACGGCGATCATGCCTAGCGTAAAACAATTCCACGCCTTCCGCATATTCCGCATAATCAACTCAGCCGCATAAAACAGCACCACGATCCCCAACACCAATGGAATGAATGTTGCCTGGACCATTCCCTGCTCATGCAATATACCCACGCCACCAGCCAACGCGACTACCAGCAGGTCTGTCGGTGTCGTCTGAAACACCTGGTCTTTTGTTGACCTGATGACGAACAACATAAGCACTAATAATACGAAAAGCAGTCCACTCTTCACTACCGACGGCAATAGCTCTGCCACTGCCATATCTCGCTGCATTAAATAGAGCACAAACGCAATACCGGGAAAAACCAGCAAACGCAGCGGAACCATTCGAAGCTGCTGCGACCACACCAACCTGAGGAGAAGAATAAACAGCAATATTAATGAACCCAATGCAATATCAGTTGGCACATCGGTCAACACAAACGCACCGATTAACAGATAGAGGGGCACGCCACAACTAATCAGGCCTAGCGCATAAATACGGACCTTATTACTGCTATCCAACCTAGCGACATGCCACGTAAGTCGTTTCCAGCCAACATTCGTCTGACGGTGCTGCAACAACAGCAGGCCGCCCAGAATAAAAGCTGTTAGCCCCAGATATACCAGCAACACCACAATATCTGCCTGATAACGCAACACGAACGCAGCCAGCAGAAGCGCCAGCTGTGACACATATATAACGCTGACCGCCTCATAATGCGCCATACCCAGGCTTAGCAGGCGATGGTGCATATGAGTCCTGTCTGCAGAAAAAGGGGAGCGCCCCTCACTGATCCGTTTGACCATCACGAACAGCGTATCGACAATTGGCAACCCCACCAGAAACAACGGTAAGAGCGGGTTCAGAGCGGTATTGACCTGCTGCGTGAGCATGACCGACAATACTCCAATCGTAAAACCGAGAAATTGGCTCCCGGTATCCCCCATAAAGATTCGGGCAGGATAGGTATTGTAGCGCAAGAAACCAAAGATAGTTCCAGCGACAGCAAACGACGCCAGCACAATAACGCCACCATTGGCAAGTTTTGCCAATATAGCTATAGCCGCAAGTGACAATAGCGCCACACCAGCGGCCAGACCATCCAGACCATCCGACAAATTAACCGCATTGGTCACACCCACAATAAATATAATAGTAACGGGCACCGACAGATACGAAGACACTGGATCCATACCAGTAAAAGGAAATACAGCAAGGTTCACATCACCCCAGAATACGATTACAAGCGCGGCCAGGAACTGGCCCAGAAACTTGATTCGGTAATTAAGCTCCTTACTATCGTCCCAAGCACCAAACACTAGCAGAATCAACAACGACAACAAAAATGCCATAACAGTATTGGTATATGGCAACCAGAGCAAAATTGGCAGACAAGCGCCAATCACCATAGCCATACCCCCTATACGAGGAATAGCGCCAGCATGCATCTTTCGTTCGTTGGGGGTATCCATCACGGACAGACGATCCGCAACGCGCATCAGCGCCGGAATTAACGCCATGGTTACAACCAGGGAAACAAGAAATGCAGAGAACAGCAGCATCAACAGCAACTAGTTAGGGATAAATTTTGGCAGTATGGGCGCCAAATGCTCAGCAAAATCGCGAAGTCGCCTGTCCCCCAAAGAAACATCTTCCCCCGGGCGCAACAAGGTAGTCAGTCGAACCAAGGCCCCGTCTGTACGCGATCTCGTAATTGAATCAACCAGCAAGTACCACTTGACCATCCACTCGTTGGTAACAATCCGGTCTCTTTGGGAAAACCAGTAATACACGAGCTGCCTATAGCCATCTCTCTCTATAATGACGCGATTAACTACTAGCGGCACACCACCTATTGAGACACCATCAACTTCTTTATTGATCAAGTCGGTTATTATCCATCCCCCGCCCGGCAGACATGCGCGGGGGGAATGTGGAACCTTGTCGGCACGCTGAATACCGTAGTAACCGATATAAAGATTTACGGCGGATTGATCATCACTATTAACATAATTCGACATCAGATAATCATCAAAATTCAGGGCGTCGATAATGATCTGATCCATCCTGCTATGTTTCCCATGCCAGTCGCCGAGATTATCGGGAAACAAGGCAAAATCTTCCCTCTCTGGCACAACATCGACTCGCTCAGGCATGAAATGCAGCACGCCAGCAGCCAGCGCCACTAGTAATGCCGATGACAGGAACGGCGTAGGAATGCTACGCACCTGCTGCGGGACGCCCTCAGGAGTCCGGGCCGGCAATTCCAGGCCAAACACCTCCGTCAACGGGCGACTAGCATTTCCTATCTTAGCCAGAAGGGCCATTTCAACAACAAGCACAGCGATACACGACATGAAGACCGCCCAGCCTTCGAAATCATGGAGGAAGCCCTCCGCCATTTCGATACCCCAGTATTCGACCATAATGCCGATCGCGCCAATTCTGAAGCTATTCATAAGCACTGTAATCGGGATTGATGACAGGAATACTAACGCTCGTTTCCAGAACTCAACCTTGAACAGGTACGCTGCTATAAAACTCAGTGTAGTCAAGGGGAACAAGTAGCGCAGACCACTACAGGCTTCAACCACCTGTAGCTTGTAGGCGCCGAGATCAATCACATTGCCTTCCAGAAAAACCGATATGCCAAACATTCTTATGAGCCAGACCCCTATCTTCGACGAGACAAGCTGAAGCTCATTGGACAACGATTGATACAGGAACCCGGGAAGGGGCACCATGAAAAAGAGTATAGCGAGGGGTATGAATATCACCTTAAAGCCCTGCACGCCTGTATATGACAGAGCAATACCCAGCAACGCCACGATGAATCCATACGCCTGAATATCCACTACGGCACCAAGACCGCCCAGGATATATAAACCGATCCCGAACAGCACCAGCACAAACCCCACCCAGGAACCCGGGAACGGCAATAACTCCAAACGATCCTTTTGCTGCCATAGGAAAAATGCCGAGATGAAGGGAATCATATAACCATAACTGTATTCCTCTCGCTCCCAGCTTTTTACAATTTCAGCAATACCATCAGAGAAAACCAGCCAGAAGACAGATAGAATACCTAAACCGAGCAACCAACTCATGGCAGACGTTCTAAATACAACCCGTTCATTCATAATTTGACCGCTATTTGCAGATTAAATAGTAAGGAGGCAATATTATTGTTGTTCCCCGCCATTACCACTATGCGGGGTCATTCTGGAACCGGTATATTACCACCCTTCCAGCATATATTAACTCATCGAACAGGCCCAATTGCCGCCACCTGCACGCCGGCCATCAAAACATGCTGGAAGCCCGGGACTCCTTAAAAATCAGCACCCTACCGTGCACAAGAGACAGAATATGCGCAATAGGCCGATAACATTCAGGCTCCACCTCGATTTTTTGGCCAGCCTGCTACTAATGCTCTTTTTTTCATCCTCATCACTTGCGCTACCCCCAACGACAGACCGCAATATCCCTGAACTCACATGGTCAGAAAGATCTGATTGGATAAATGTCAAAACAGACATTTCGCCCAGAGCCCACGGTGACGGCAAGCACGACGACACAGCAGCGATCCAGGCCGCACTGGATCGTATCGGCCCACATCCCGGAGACCTGAAGGTCGTTTACCTTCCAGCGGGCGAATACCGTATCACAAAAACGTTACAACTAAGAAAACGGAATGGCGGCATGTTTATCGGTGATGGCCGCCAAACGCGCATAGTGTGGGATGGAAAAACTGGCGGCCGCATGTTCTGGAGTAATGGTGTAGCCCGGCAAACATACATGGGCATCGTTTGGGACGGAGCCAATAAAGCCGGGACAGGAATCGACCATGACTCAAAATCCCTGTATGAAACACGCGTACTTCATGAACACATGGAGTTTCGAAATTTCCTGAGCGCCGGAATCCGCGTCGGTCGCGAACAGCAGATGGCGTCAGCCGAAATGCTGTTTTCCAACCTCAAATTTTCCAATAACAAACACGGCGCGTTATTCCTGTCATGGAATGACTACAACAATATCTTCGACGGCTGCTATTTTGTTGACAATGAATACGGAATCCGAGCCGAAAAAGGCAATGTCGTGGTCAGAAACAGCCGGTTTGAGCGAAGCAGAAGATCTGACCTATTCCTCTCCACCCACAGTCATTCGATCCGTCGCGTCGTATCGAGCGGTTCGTACTCCTTCATCCGCACAGTACGCGGCCCCATTTCCAACGGGATAATCAAGATAGAAGACTGCCTAATAGAACACTGGACGAGCCCGGAGGGCGCAGTCATTACGGAGCTACGAGGCCCTGTGACTGTTTTCGATACCACCTTCTCGAACCCACCAGGTAAAGCGCCGCCCATAAAGCTGCACAACCCACGCTACATGAATCAGATAGCCATCCTGTCCAATGTGGTCAGTAACGGCACTTCCTCAATAATCGACAGCGGGCCGAATGGCATTATTCACAGAGTTGCCCCTGACCGCCACCACCCACCCTTGGTTACACCAAGCCAGTATTTTCTTCGTAGCAAACTAGCCCTACCCACAAATATACTGGATGTAAAAACTGACTGCGGCGCAACAGGTGACGGCCACAGGAACGACACTGGGGCAATCCAGGATTGTTTTGATCGTGCGCTGAAACAGAAATCCCCTACTACTGTTTACTTTCCATCTGGAACCTACAAAATAACTAAAACCCTTGAGACGCATGAAGGCGCTCGTTACCAGATTGATGGCACCGGCTGGCATTCCCGGATTGTGTTCTCGGGACAACCTGGAAACACGGCACTGCACATTCACAACCCCCAAGGACTCCGAGTTGCACATTTGGCGATCGGCGGACCACCAGGAACGACAACACTCCTGCAAACTGGCACTCGGCCAGGACGGGTGCACTACCATAATGTTTTCGGTTATCACAACAGTGAGACGAGAGACACACGCATCGTCTTCGACAACCTGCCACATGGCTCCATCGTCACCACCGGACACATAGACGGCCGACTTACTATTAGCAACAGTTCGGAAGCTACGATATTGATAGGAATGGCGATATCCGTTCAGATAACTGTGGAAGGCGACACCCCGCAAAGCGGCTTTCTTGGGATATTGAGCAGGGTATCTGCACTAGAAGAATTTCCACTTATCGTCCGGAATAACCAGAGCATAACAATGACAGACTGGTACAATGAACAAACGCGCCACCTCGTCCTTGCAGAAGGAAGCGGCGAAGGATTTGGCATTATCGCGCTCGACCATTCACAAGCCGCCACTACCGACAGGATGCTTTCCAACGTAAATAGATACCGGGGCATACTTGCGCACTTCGGCGGCATGTTTGGGCGCGCCGCCAGTGACGAGGAACGTTTGATCTCGGTTAGAAACCCCGAAGATATAGCCGTCCTCCTTGCAGGCAATACATTTTGGCACAAGCCTCCCTATATTAATCCCATGCAGACCAAAGCCCGCTTGCTGGGCAACTCGCTAAACCGAAAAGCCTGGGGTCCGTTCTCGGTTGTCAAGAACACTCCCGAACAGAATAACGACAGCAACATTTCCCGGGTTCTCGATGCTTTCCGGAAATTAGGACACCTTGATCTTGCTTTGAACTATGACCCAGTAAGCAGCAAGCCCTAGCAACGACGAGGTCTATTACGATACGTCATTCATCTCTACCATGGCAGCGTAAAGTGCCTCATATTGCTTCGCCACAGCATCCGCACTAAAACGCCTGATGTTTTCAAACCCCTTTTCAACCAGCGCATCCCGATATCCGGGATCGCCAATCACCTTCAGCACCCCCGCCCTTATCGACCGCACATCGCGGGGGTTCACCAGACAGGCGCCGCTACCAGCCACCTCCGGCATCGACGACACATTACTGGTAACTACCGGCCGCCCTACTGATTGCGCCTCCAGAACAGGCATCCCGAACCCTTCCAGAGTCGAGGCAAACAAGAGGATGTCGCTCTCGGCATATGCGCGCTGCATGTCCGCCTGACTGATATTGTATTCAGATGTATAACAAATATTGTACTTTTCCAGCAGCTCGACGTGAGACGCTTCGAGTTTTCCAACAACATGGAAGTGGCACTTGATACCCGCAATGGCCTCGACATGCCTTGCAAAATTCTTATTGTGAGCCAAACCAATATGTAAAATTCTGGGACATTCCACATTGAATTCTTTTTTTGACCTGTAAAATCCGTCAGAGATAACCGTCGGAACAACCACCACCTTATCCGGCGAACAGCCGGTGTAACGAACAATATCCCGTTTCGTTGCTTCGGAAACGGCAGTCACGTATCTGCAGTGGCGTACTGGCAAGTCCAGCCAGAACCATTTCAACACCCTACGTGCCAACGGATTCGGGTGCCCCATAAAACCGCAATCATGGATTGTCAGCAAAGTGTTTTTTCCGGGCAACCCAAGAACGAGGTAGTGAACATCACCAGTGACGTGATTGATATCGCCACGAAAACGCCTCGCCTCAATCACACCTCTAAGTCGCGCTAAAAGACCGTTACTTAAATAGGACGAAACAAACGAATCCAGCTCGAACTTGCTCTCACGCGGGAAACTTTTTGCCATACGCTCGAACGATATCTCGATACTGAAGTTTCCCGTGCTTCGCAACTTGCGAAAAAAAAGGACGACCCTACGCTTTCTCATACCTATCGGGCAGGCCTGTCAGGCTACGCCGTTCCTCTCCAGCCAGTGCTCCAGCACAACCAACGTCCAGATACGTGACCAGGTCACAGTCGGCTTTCGATCGAGAAAATCATCCCAGTAGCCAGTAACGGTAGCCCCATTAAACAAACCCCGCCCAGCAAGTCTATGCATCCGCTCCCCACAGAACTCGCGTAGCTCCCCTGTCATCCATTTTGCGTATGGTAGCGAAAACCCCATTTTTGGACGATTTACAATTTCAGATGGCAGCAGTTCACCAAGAGAATCAACCAGCAGCTTCTTGGGGAACAATGAGGCAACTGACTTGAACTTGTCCGGCAAACCCATAACAAGCTCAACGAGCTCATGATCAAGAAATGGCACACGAACCTCCAGCGCATGCGCCATGCTCATTTGATCAGTATCACGCAGCAAAACATGCTGCATGTATGTTGTCATTTCCATCACTGAAACCTGAGCCAGCAATGGCAACCTCCGAAAACCCGGCTCGCGACCAAGTTCATCTATAACCTCCTCTACCCTGTTAGCAGGCAATCGATCACGATTCACCAGCGCACTCACCTGATCATCAAGTAGAACCTGGCGATAAAACGGATAAGCAGAAATCGCCGATACCCGCTTTTTGGCCAAAATGGCCGCCACCTTGGCAGTAGCCACACCGGGCTTTATCGCACACAAAGCCTTACCTAGGGATTTCCGCACTATACGCGGAATCCCGTTCAGAATAATAGCCCGCCGCAATCGGGCGCTTTGACGAAATATCGGATAACCTGCAAACAATTCGTCCCCACCCAGACCTGACAACGCCATGGTAATGCCGGCGCGTTTGGTCGCCCTGGAAACAACATAGGTATTCGGACCATCACCACTCGGATGATCCATGTGATCTAGCGCTTCCGGCAAAAGATCAAGGAAGTCATCCGGTGACAACTGAATCTCGTGGTGATCCGTTCTGAACTTATCCGCGATCATGCGCGCATAGCGCGCTTCGCTGAAAGCCTCTTCAGCAAATGAAATTGAAAAAGTGCTGACCTTATTGGTAACTTGACTCATAAGCGCCACTATAGCGCTTGAGTCTATGCCGCCGGATAGAAATGCGCCAAAGGGAACGTCGGACACCAATCGTCGTTCAACCGCCCTGAGCAAGGCGTCGTGAATATACTTTCGTGCTGCTTTGATATCAAACTCAGTGCTTGCATCGCCGGATGGCACCGGTGACCAGTAGCGTCGCTCGCTCGCATCGCGCCCCCTGAATTGCAAGAAGGTCGCGGGCGGCAACAAATGCACATCTTTGACAATAGTATGAGGCTGATGCACACACTGATAGCGAAGATAATCAACAAGACTATCTGAATCCAGCTTACCCTTTACATACCCGCTTGCAAGAACCGCCCGCACCTCCGATGAGAAAATCACACGCTGATCGTCTACGTAGTAATAGAGCGGTTTTATACCCAATCGATCACGAACCAGGAAAAGTTCATTTTTCTGTCTATCCCACACTGCGAACGCAAACATCCCGACCAGCCTGTCCACACACCCAGCCCCCCATGCCAGCCATGCCGCGAGCAACACCTCTGAATCTGAATCAGACTGAAAGGGGTAGTCCAACTGCGCACGCAGTTCCCGAAAATTATAGATCTCACCGTTAAAAACAAGAACAAAGCGATTGTCTGGAGATTGCATTGGCTGGTGCCCTGCCGACGACAGATCAATAATCGACAGGCGACGCTGGCCAAGCACCGCATACTCGTCAGAAAAGACCCCCTCATCATCGGGGCCTCGGTGAGCCAGAACCGCATTCATTTTCCTCACAGCGGAATTAGAAACGCCACTATCAGGTTTAAAAGAGATTATCCCGTTAATTCCGCACACAAGCCTGATCGCCCCTACTCTGGCACATAGCCAAAAACCTGTGCCGCCGGGAAACACTCCTTAGCAACACGCTCGACGATCGCAGGATCACCCCCTTTCCGCCACTTCTCAATATTTGCGACGATCCCAGAACTCGCGTACTCCCTCGGTCCTTTGACCGACCATTGAGAAGGGTCTAGCATATGCTTATCGTATGGAAGAGCCGCAAACTGACAGCATTTCTTTAATGTATCTGCTGAACTTTGAACAAGGTCTTCATACCTTATTGTCATGAATGACCCACGCTTTTTTTCGCCCAACTCCCCATAAAGGTCCATCATCGCCCGATACTCATCGATCCACCATTGGACATCATGGCCGCCCCGCTTAAGTGCCGATAGCACGAAATCACGCGGATCACGTGTAATCCCAATTACTCGTGCGGCCGGGAAAGCTGCCAAAATTCGCCGCATCCCCGAAACCGAAACTGACCCAGGGTCCGGGTGGGCCAACTCCAGAGCAAGTTTCGCGCCCCAACGATTATACCGCGCCCTGAGTTGCGGACTCAGGTACCGCACAGCGGTCCGATAAAACTTATCCGGTTCGTCGATGGAATATATATTTCTCGAGGATGCGATCCCCCGCCCCCCCAACCTGTCACCAGGAAACCTTTCATTAAAAAGCAATAGCTGACTGTTGGCATTCATAATACGGTAGAAAACTGTAGTTCCAGACCTCCGCAAACCAGCAATAAAAACCGGTGCATCTATATCGAGCCTTGTCTTCCCCAGCATTCCAAGTAGCGCAGCGGCCGTCTGAAAACTATCTGCGAAATCGAAATACGGGTACTCGTCGCCTGTCACGAATTTGAATTTAAGAAATGCCCTGAGATCCCGCGGAGATGCGAGTTTACGCAGTACTTTAACCAGCACCTCTCTTCTCGTTGGTATTTCCGGCATATCACGCTGCCCCATCATCAGATCGAGTCGCGACTCGTCCACGAGCCTCATCCAGCAACTTCCTCCACGCACGTATTGCCCGCAACTTGCTAAACTTCTCGTCGAAGCACCTGCGCCCCTCAGCACCCATCCTGGCCAGAACATTGCGTTGCTGCACCAACTCCCGCAATCGATCAGCCAGCTCTTGACCCTCGCCAACCGACACAGTAAAACCAAAGCCACATAGTGAGACCAATCGCCCAATCTCCCCATTAGAATCACCCACGAAGGCAACCGGTCGCCCGGCCGCGGCGATCCCATACACCTTACTTGGCACAATCAACCCCTCAAGTTGGGGCTGAAGCGATACAAGATGAACATCAGGAACAGAAAGACTTTCTGCCAACCGGTCCCGCGGCTGGTATGGCTTGAATAGCACGTTGTTCAACCCACGACGATTAATAGCAATTTCGAGTTTTTCTTTACCGGCGCCGCCGCCAACAAACAGGAATACAATGCCCGGATCATCTTTCAGCAAAGTCATCGCTTCAATAATTGTATCGAAATCGTGCGCACGCCCCATATTTCCCGAATAACCTACTACAAACTGGTCTTTCAACCCCCAGGATGTTCGCAACTTGTTCGAGTGAGCATCAATCGGGCGAATCAAATCGCCGTCCGCCCAATTATGAATAATCATCGTTTTATCTCTTGGAACCCCCTGCTGACATATACGATCCTGCATACACTCACCAAGCACGACATTCATCTCCGCTCCTCGTAGAGAGCGGTTGCGCAACCAACGTGCCGAATCAACCAGCGGCCGCCATGTAAGCACTCCAAGAGCCATGGCGACTTCCGGGAAAACGTCCTGCAACCAATTAACCAACCGGGCACCTTTGGCGCGAGCAACCAGCCAGGCGATAACCGAGAGAAGGGGCGGATCCGTTTTTGTCACAATCACGTCACCACACCGAACCAGTCGAAGCAGCATCACAAAGGACGACACATAAAATGAAAGATAATCCAACGCGCGGCCCGGCAGGTTAAAACGGCCAAAACGCGTGGTCGCAACACGAAATATCTCCACGCCAGCATGCGTCTCATGGGCAGCCAGATTGTCGCGGGGATTCTCATAGGTCTGCCGACTGGTAACAACACATATATCGCCATCCCTTTCCGCCAGCGCAAACGCCAGATCTGACAGCATCTGACTCGTCGCCGACAAATCAGGGTGGAAGTACCTGTTTACAAAGATTATCTTACTCACACGCCACCAAGGGATAGCACTCCGGGGGAAATATGCTGTTTTGACCTGAAATTGTTATTTTCGAATCCTGTTAGCGTTGGGCTCTCAAAACTTGCCCGCGACCCCAACCTGTGGTTCCATGCGTGGCATAAGTTACTTTAATGCAGATTCTTACGTCTTTTCAACATCGGCACACATGCAAATAACTCAAATAATTCAGGGCGTACATAACCCCTCAGCCGGCCCCTCTTACTCCGTCGCAAAACTGGCGAATCAATTGTACACATTCGGGGAGGACGCGTCGGTACTGACACTCGGAGAGCCACCTGCGAAATGGCCGTATGACGCACCATTGAAAATACATAGCGGAATACTGGAACGTATAACGGGGATATCCCCCTCGATGATGGCGGTGATACGGAAACTCTCGGCAAAGCCGGGAATTCTGCATGGCCATGGAATATGGCGAGTCGCAAACCTGTTCCCTCTGTTTACCGCCCACACCGGGCCCGCCCGCATCGTTTGCAGCCCGAGAGGTATGCTTTCTCCTTGGAGCATGCAATACAAAAATCTGATGAAACAGCCATTCTGGCGACTTCTGCAAAAACCCGCATTACAGCGATGCCACTGCTTTCATGTCACAGCTCCTGTCGAATACGAAGACATACGGCGAGTCGGACTACGCGGCCCGGTAACAATAATACCAAATGGCGTTGATATACCGGACATTCCGACAGACAATGTGCGCAGAAAACACGTGATCTTCCTGAGCCGCATCGACCCCAAGAAAGGCCTCGATTTGCTCCTCCCGGCATGGACAGCTATCGCCGACAACTTCAGCGACTGGGACCTCATCATTGCCGGCCCACTAGATGGTGACTATGCCAGATCCATACAAACATTAGCAAAAACTCTCAATGCCCCAAGGGTTCAATTTGCCGGACAGGTTCTGGGCGATGCAAAGCACCAACTTCTGACCGAGGCTTCCCTGTTTGTGTTACCTACCTATTCTGAAAATTTTGGCATAGCTGTAGCTGAAGCACTTGCTCACGGAATCCCCGCAATCACCACAACCGAAACCCCTTGGACCGACCTCGACACACGGAACTGTGGCTGGTGTATACCGCCGCAGCAAAAAAAACTCGAACATGCTCTCAGTCATGCCATGAGCCGTCCTCCGGACAATCTGCGCGAGATGGGAGAAAATGGACGCAGATGGATGCAGCAGAGCTATGCATGGGATCGTATAGCAGAAATGATGCAACATACCTATCGGTGGCTTCTTGGCAATGAAAGCAGGCCTGACTGGGTAACAGAATAGGATTTGCATAGTCAGCCGCATTACTGCGCGCGCAATATACAGGAGATCATTTATAATTTGATATTCTTCATACCCACGCCAACCACTATATACACTCGCAAACACGCGCATCATTTACAATAATTATGGCCACTAATAGCAAAACCAGGTTACGAGAAAAACACGAGCAACTAATCTACTGGTCCTCAATAGGTTGGGATATTATTTCTCCAAAAAAAAACAAGGGGATTTACGTCCTTGGATACATCAAAAGCGGAACGAACTGGCTGTGCCATCTAATCTCCGATACGCTCGACATTCCAATTCTCGAGCCATGGAAACTCAACCTTCCAAGACTGTCCCCTTGTGTACATCATATGCACCGGTTTATTCCGCTCGACTCCGTGAGGCGGCGAACCATTTATATGATGCGCGATGGACGTGACACGATGGTTTCCAGATATTTTCATATCATAAGGGAAGGAGGTATAGCGAAAAAACAACTGGACAAATATCTTGGTCACTCAGCGTCAGCTGAAAACATCAAAAATAACATGGCAAAATTCATCCACTTCATGCAAACCAGCAGTATTGCAACTATAGATTACCGCAGTCATATTGAACACTGGCAAAAACATAAAGACACATATACCACGCTCCGCTACGAGGATCTTCTAGCTGATCCCGCAAGTGAAATCACTCGTGTCATTACTGAAGTATCGAACGTGGAACCAGATCCCGACCAGGTCAGAAAAGTCGTGGAAAAACATGACTTCTCAAGACTGACGAATCGAAAAAAAGGCGAGGAGGATGTAAACAGCTTTATTCGCAAAGGAGTCAGTGGCGACTGGGTCAATTACTTTACGCCCGAGGCCGCATCCGCCTTTGATAAGTATGCCGGCAAACTGCTACTGGATATTGGGTATGAAACAGACCCTGACTGGGCGTCCAAGCTCAGGTAATGGAAAATTTATGGCTTCTCGCAGAACGAACATAGTATACCGATACGCAGTAGGCGATGAGCGTAGCCATCGCAGCACCAACTCCGCCCCAAACAGGTATTAAAAGAAGGTTAAGCGCTATATTCAAGCCCCCCCCCAAACCGATACCTCTAGTAATAACGAGCGTACGCCCATCAAGCTCAAACTCCTTATTGTAGAACTGTGACAAACCATATATCACATGCGCCAGGACAATTATGATGATGATCAATGGATTAAACTCATACTCAGGATAAAAATAGAACTTGAACGGAATAACGATTGCGCACGCCAGAATCAGAATCAGCGTAATGTAGCGCAGATAAAGCCCTAGCACAGCGTAGATATATTTTAGCGCAGCATCCTGACCCTCATCCCTATCCAAGCGAATAGCCTTGGGAAATACGACGGCCATAACAAACGCCATCGGTATGGTAATAACGCTACCACCAAGCTGGTAGCTCAATATGTAATCAGCAACACGCGTCGGCGTCTCCCAAAAGGAAAGCATGTAGCGATCAGACATTGATACTACCCACACAGCGATATTATTCATCACCAACGGAATACCATAGTGTAGATAGCGCTTGACCACCGCTTTGTCAAATTTCGGCCGTGGTGAAAAAACGAAGACTCCGGCGAGTTTCCAGAATGCCAGCCCGAGAACAATATCAATCAAGGCATAGATAAGCAGAAATTGCGCTATATCTTCCTGCCTGCCACGCCAACACATCAGGAGAAAAATCACAAGCGAGACAGCAAAGCCGAGATTCGCCACAAGGAAAAACCTGTATCTTTCGGCTCCATTTAAAATACGCAGAATCCCCGCCTTCAGCGCAGCGGCCAGCAAGATCATAGGCACCAAGTGATAGATGGAATCGACGTAGAACGATGTAACAAGATACCCCAACACAAGAGATATAGCAGTCACACCGTAGTAAAAAGTAACCGTTTGCCGGAACCGGGTATCAGAAGCGGCCAACAATTCATGCACATGTCGAAACATCGACCCAGCCAGCCAGCCATATACCAATGTCATACCAAGGAATGCCAGAGGCATAACCAGACTGAACTGCACGTAAGCTTCGGGCACCATCACCTTTGGCACGATCAGCACCAGCCCAAATTGCGTCGCATACTGAACTCCCCGGCCAGCTAGTGCCAGGCTTGCGGGCGCTCTGAAAAACCGGAACAAGGACAAATTCATACTTATGACCACCCCGTAACTGGCCTGAGGCAACCACTACGATTATCGATTAGCACGCCCCACACCCCAACCAGAAACGCTCAAACCCGACCAAACCAACGCGCGGCCCCATCAACTTGAAATTCAAAGATTTTTCTATTGATAGCATAATAACATCGACGGATAAACGTTACACGCGCAACATATTTCTAAAGCTCCGGCGACAACACGCCGACCTAGGCCAGAAGCACACCATGTGGCGCCAGCCTACTTGCCAGAAGGCATAAACAGCGGTAGAAACAATCCGCCCGGGATAGGCAAATCAGTTATAATGCGCAGTCCACAACATTGCCGCCTGTTCAGGACATTTCAAAGACAAACCATGGCCGACAGAAACATAGAGCAGTCAACCCCGGAAATTGGCACTTCCTCATTCCGTATACATCAAAAACGGCGTCTGTTCTATATCACCAACACTCTGATTATTCTCCTAGCCAGCACTGCGATGCTGACTAACAAGCACGCAAATCCGGCGGATGCATTCTACATCGTACTGCTAGGTGCCATCTGCACATTCCCATTGACATTCATCAAGTCTTATCGGGGAAAACACTCGCTGATGCTGATCTTCCTGGCCTACTACTTTGGCGCTTTCGGCCTAAAAGACATTTCAGACCTCATCGGAGGTGAGCCATTGACGGGCTTGTCGCCCAATGCAATATTGAACGGAGGGGAAGTTGCCATACTACTGGGCGCAATTTGTTTCATACTAGGGTATTCAGCAGTCACGCGCCTGGTCCCTGACCACAACAAGGGCATTCTGACAAAAGACTGGCGCCCCGGCATTACCCTGATGCTCGGCATAGTATTCTGGATGATCGGGTTCTACATTACAGCCTCATGGCAATTCGGAGTTTCTGACCGGTACGCCGGTATATCAATATCCCATTCACTTGGCGGCTTCATAGCCCTGCTTCGTATCTTGCAACCACTCGGATCGCTGGTTCTTATCTACCTGTTCCTTACCACTGGAAACAAAACCGCCCTTTTTGCCCTAATTATCACCATGCTCGGCGATCTCGGTCTCGGCTTTGTCGGCGATTCAAAGGAAATTGCCATACGCGCCCCCCTGCTATACCTGTTTAGCGTCGTCATGCTGCGAGAAAAACTTCCCCTGCATCAATCTGTTATCTTTATTCTTGTGGCAGGTTTCGCCTTCAGTGCATTCTCCGCCTATAGGACTGCCGTACACTCAAAGCATGAAAGCCGAAGCGAGGCGTTAAAGAATATCGGCTCGACACTGGGGAAAATTGCAAGTGAAAGTGACGACATCGGTGAGCGGCTGTCTGGCGGGCTTGATTACCTCGCTGACAGGATCACCCTGAAGCATAACGTAGAACTCATTGTAGCCCGTACAGGGAGAGACGTCCCTTTCCAGGATGGACATACTATCGCCCCGTTACTTTATGCATTTATTCCTCGTTTTATTCTCCCAAATAAAGCCGACAGCGGAATGGCGGGCCGGCTATTCAACCGTGAATTTGAGCTATCGCCTGACCCTGACACATATATCTCTGTTAGTCAGCTAGGTGAGCTCTACTGGAACTTTGGCTGGCCTGGAGCAATTATCGGAATGATTCTGATTGGTATAGTGATGGCCCTGATCGCATCAGCACTCCGACTGGATTCGCTACACACGCTGCCACGTTTTCTGATGCTCCTGACAACGGTATACCTTCTTAGTCTTCGCTTTGAAAGCGCTTTAGCCCTGAACTATACAACTTGGGCTCGAGCCTGCATCTTGCTCCTTATCTTGAACGCCCTAATCCCGAAGAAAACGACTTCATCCAACAATCGCTCGCTCCCCGGCTACACCTTTGTAAAACCGGTCAGGCGAACAACACTTAAGCAAACCGAACACAAGTAAGGAATACGGTGATGAAGGTCTTTTTCATTGGCACATCGCCTCTCAACAACATGGGCGGCGACATCATGGAGGCACATATAGTTTCAGGATTGAATGCCCTTGATGTAGAGACAAGCTACTATCCGTTTGTGAGTGCTGGCCTCGGCCCCAGGCTCAATAAGGCACTGGAAATTATCCGCACCGATCTTCACTTGATAAGATCGACCCCGGTTGAGCGATCGTTAATCAAATCGATACGCCAGTTCCAGCCTGATCTCGTACTGCTTCTGCTTGGTAACTATGTCCCTCCGGCCACCGTCCGTAAAATTCGCGAGCACACAAAGGCGCCTATCGTGTGTTGGTGCCAAGATCATATGGGCACCATGGGCAGACAATATATCCTCGGATCAAAATTCGACTACCTGTTCGCGAAAGATAAGACGATGGTTGACTTATTCCGAAACTACACGTCGATTCCAGAAATACATTACCTTCCAGAGGCATGCAACCCCGAGGTACATCATCCCGTCATTCCTTCCAAAGCTGAGCTGAAACGCTTTGAGTGCGACGTTACAACTGCAGCCACACTCTACTACTATCGGTCAGAGATTCTGGAATCATTGTCCGATATGGATCTGAAAATATGGGGCGCTGTCCCACGATTCTACGATGGCCCCTTGAGGAAATTTTCCACTGGAGAGTCCGTATTTACGCATGACAAGGCCGCTTGTTTCAACTCCGCAAAGATAGTAGTTAATACTTTATTTCCCATGGAATTTGGTGGATTAAACGCACGAGCCTTCGAACTTGCCGGCTGCGGTGGGTTTCAGCTTATTTCCCATTCGGATGCCGTTGCGCGACACTTTGAGCCCGGAAAGGAGATCGAAACATTCGGAAGCCTGGGCGAACTTCGTGACAAGGTTTGCTATTATCTCGAACATGACGATGAGCGCCGCGCAATAGCAGATGCCGGTCGGCGCAGAGCGCACAAGGAGCATACCTATAAACAACGCCTTAGAGAAATGCTCAACATCGTGAAACTATAACAGACCACCATAATTCACATATCACCGATACCAACAAGCCATGGACTCTCTAGCAATTCTTATCCTCACGCACAACGAAGAAAAGAATATCGAGAAGTGCCTTGCCTCCATAGCACCTACTGGCGCAAGGGTATATATTGTTGACTCATTGAGTGATGACCGAACAGTTGAAATCGCCGAATCCATGGGTGCCATTGTCCTAAAACGCCCTTGGACAACCTATGCGGATCAACTTAATTGGGGGCTGGACAACGCTCACATTGAGACCGACTGGATTATGCGGATGGATGCAGACGAGGAGTTCACGCCAGAGCTTGCGTCGGCAATAATAAACTTTCTAGAGGATCCACCCGCCGATGTAGCGGGAGCCTATATACGACGGCGAGTATATTTTATGGGTCAATGGATACGCCATGGCGGCTATTACCCCACCTGGCTACTTCGCATATTCCGTAATGGGCACGGGCGATGTGAGACGCTTTTCATGGACGAGCATATCGTTATTACTGGTGGCAAAACGATTTCTATCAATGCTGACATTATCGATAAAAACAACAAGGACCTGACCTTCTGGACCGACAAGCACAACAAATACGCCTCTCGGGAAGTCCTCGACATCCTAAACAAGGAAAGAAAACAACTAGACAGCCCCCAAAAAAACACCATAGTAGAAGCATCTATAACTGGCCCACAGGACTCCGCCAGACGTTGGGTCAAGGACAAGTTTTACTTGCGCACCCCATTATTTGTTAGACCACTTCTTTATTTCATTTACCGTTACTTCATTAGACTGGGATTCATGGACGGTACTCGCGGCCTTATTTTTCACTTCCTTCAGGCCTTCTGGTACCGATTTCTGGTCGACGCTAAGCTTTATGAACACCGACTCCGGCAACAACAAAAATCTGACGGTTGATCTCGGCCGATATCAGGTAACAGGCTACTCCACGGGTAGTGGCCCGGTTCGTCGAGGCCTGTGGTATATCGTCAATGCAATCATATTTATGAACCCGTTATTTCCCTTCTATACTCCCAAGAGGTGGTTGCTGAGAGCATTCGGTGCACGTATAGGAAATGGCGTTATAATCAAGCCGCGTGTCAACATCAAATACCCGTGGCGACTGCATATCGGCGATAACAGCTGGATTGGCGAAGGCGTTTGGATAGACAATCTGGCAGATATCCGTATAGGGAGGGATGTATGTGTTTCCCAGGACGCATACCTTCTCACCGGAAACCATGATTATAAAAGCACTTCTTTTACGCTGATCACGACCCCTATAGAGATACAGGATGGCGCTTGGGTTGGCGCCCGAACAACGATTTGCCCAGGGGTCACCGTTGGCCGCAATGCGGTAGTAGCGGTTGGAGGCGTCTTAACCAAAAACGCCGAGCACAATGGAATTTATGCAGGAAACCCTGCATGCCGACTCAGGAGCAGAACGCTAAAATAAGGTTCATCGAAGATTTCCGGGGAATGCTGCCCGGATTCTCAGGAAACTTACGAGGCTATAGCATTTTTTGATCACTGCTGAATGGTCGATCAGGAATTTAGCCGAATTACTCAGCTCCTCCTACCCGCCGGATTTCTTGTTTATTTTTTTTGCAACGAGAACCATGCTTTTCCACAAATAAGGAATTCGACCAACCCCTGAAAAACCAACCACTCTAAAACCGTTTTCTTCTAATAATGTAGTGAGTGTTTTTCGGCTCCAGAACTTTATATGCCCACCATGCCATAAAGGCGAGTGATGAGAATCCCATTTACCAAACAAGGAAATGGCAAGATTCTTAATATACCCATGATATGGGGTAGTAATGATTAAATACCCCCCCTCTTTGAGTAGCCGCCTAGCAAAAATAGGCAGAAAGTGCGGTGAAAAAAGATGCTCCACAACTTCTGTTGATACCGCAGCATCAAATGGGTTCTCATGTTTTAGGAGTTTTGCAGGGTCATCTTGCACCCCAAAATTATAAAAAGAAATTTCTCGGTAAGTAGAACGAGCAATTTCCACACCCTTGCCATCATATTCAACACCAACTACCTGATAGCCTTCTCGATGAATTTTAGAACAAAGATGTCCATTTCCAGATCCTATATCGACCACCCGCTGGACATTTAAATTTTTTAAGATCGAAAGAATTTCTGGTGTTATATAATTGCAGGAATCAGGGCCCTTTGATGACTGCCACCCATAATTACCAACAATATTTTCACCCATAATTTATCTTCCTTCTTATATACGTAAAGACGTGCACCTCAACTAGCCGGGCAGGATAAGGAAAGTTTGGACTTCTCCCGGCCTGGTAGACACCTCCCGCGTATAACTCGAGCATAGGAGGTAGCCCGATCAGTAGTCAAGGTTATTAAGCGGAATTCAACGATTTTATGTTGTCGTCCGCCAGATCGTCGATCCGGGTTACTCTGTAGCCGAAGTGTCAGAGCGCCTGCGGGTATCCAGTCACAGCCTGCACAAATAGGTCAATGCAGCAACCCCGGACAAGCCAGAACAGAATGAAGCGGAGTTAGTTGAGGCCAAGAACGAGACACTCAGGCTCCGCGCCCAGTTGCAGCGCATGAAAGTATTTTAAAAAAACCACGCGGCACCTTGATTACTTTGGGACATCCATAGCACACCGAATCAATCCTCACGATGTGAATCCAGGTACCCTTCCCGCAACAAATACAGATAAATTTCCTGCGCTGCCTCCATGGGCGTTACCCCCTCGGTGTCCACACGAAGTTCCGGGTTCTCAGGGATCTCGTAAGGGTCGCTAATCCCGGTAAACTCAGGAATCTCACCACGACGCGCCTTGGCGTATAACCCCTTCCGATCACGCGCTTCACAGGCCTCCAGCGACGTTGCCACGTGGATTTCAATAAACCCCCCATGTGGTTCTATCATCTCTCGAACCGTATGGCGCATCTGTGCATAGGGCGCAATCGGCGCACAAATTGCTATGCCACGGTTTTTTGTTATCTCACTTGCCACGAAGCCTATGCGATTGACATTTAGAAAACGGTGTTCCTTGGAAAACCCAAGCTCGCTGGACAGGTTCAGCCGTACAATATCACCATCCAGCAAGGTTACTGGTCGGCCTCCAGCCTCCAGCAGTTTGGCGTAGATAATTTTGGCCAGCGTTGACTTCCCCGAGCCAGAAAGCCCGGTAAAAAACAATGTAAACCCCTGCTTGCTGCGCGGCGGGTAGGCTTTCCTCAGCTCTCGTACAACTTCCGGAAAACTGAACCAGGGCGGGATTTCCTCACCACCAATCAAGTCCCTTTTTAGCTGAGCGTCGCTATAGTCAATAGCATCCAGACCCTCCCTCTCGATCACCGAGGCTTGCAGGAAACGGGCTTTAACCGGAACGTAGCGCATGGTCTCTATGGGCACAATATCAATGTCAAGTTCAGCACCGTACTTCTCGATCAGTTTACGAGACTGTTCCGGCTGATAGAATCGACGCTCATCACTATCGCCGTCCGGCGGATATGCGTGCTTCGGCCCGACGATCATATGCGAACAACCGTAGTTCTGGCTGACAATAGCGTGCCAAATGGCTTCGCGCGGGCCAGCCATGCGCATGGCCAGCGGCAACAGCGACAACATTGCTAGATTGTGCGGGAAGTGCCGACGGATGGCTTGGTAGCAATGCACACGTGCGTAATAGTGCAGGTCGCCGGGCTTGGTCATACCTACGGTGGGATGCAGCAGGATGTGACCGCCAATATCCTTGGCCGTCTGCAGAATGATGTCGCGCTGCAGGCGGTGCATGGGCTTGCTTGTCTGAAAAGCGACCACGCGACGCCAGCCCATTTTCCTGAACAGGGCACGCAGTTCCTCGGGGGTATCCCACAGGTTCTCGAAGTCATAGTGAACGGGCGCCTGGATACCGTCAATTTTTCCGCTTATATATACCGGATGGACGCACTCGTTGAGGTAACGTACCCCGGGATGCAACTCTGACGTAGTGTTGTAGACCTGATCAGCCTCGCGTGCCTTGTCGGGCCGCCAGATATCCTCGACCGTCATTACAGCGGGCATAAATCCCTCGCTATCACGAAGAGCTATCTTTTGTCCTTTTTCCAGCTTTTCCGCGAACTTTTCCGGCACATCCAGCACAATCGGGATCGGCCATATGGTATCGTTGGCGAGTCGCAAGTTCTCGACTACCGATTCGTAATCTTTCTGCCCCATGAAGCCGGCCAAGGGTGAAAAAGCCCCGTTCATCAACAACTCCAGGTCACAAAGCTGACGCTGGCTCAATGTCAGCGAGGGGAAATGCTGGGATTCCTGCTTGAGTTGTTCAGCAGTGTTGGAATCGACCATCAGGTCGACCAGTGCGCCACCGTGGGGTTTGACGAAATGAACCATTGTTATCCTTGGCTAGCCAACCGCAGCACTGAAGGTGCCGCGAAAATTCTTTAAAAACATGGGAGTTATCGAACAAACACCGGTTTTCTTTAAACCACGCCGGGATTTTCCGGCTCACGCAAGTGTAGGCCGGCGGGGTTGGCGGGTAAAGCGTAAACAGCCGGACCTAGCGCCATCCCGCCAATCTTTCCAGACAGGCCCGGTTTAGTTTCTGCACCCGTTCCTGCTCGTCTGCCTCGTTATAACAGCGCAACTCCGGCGCATTGCCGGACGGGCGCAAGTGGATAATCTCGCCGTTTTCAAAGGTAATACGCAGACCATCGGTCTGATCAGTGGAGCGCACGGCGCCACACAGGTCGCCGAACAGGGCTTCGATCGCCTCGCCTGAAGCTGCAAGCGCCGCGATTTTCTGGCGGGATACTTCGGTAGGGAAATTTTTCAGTCTGTCACTGGCTGTAAAGCGCGGGGGCAACGCCGATACCAGCTGACTCACCGGGCAATCCTGCTGTCGGGCACTGGCCAGGATAGACAGTATTGGCAGCACCGCATCACGCGTCGGCAGGGCGTCCAGCATCCGGCCATTCAGCGTAATATCCGAAGCCAGCAGGAAGCCACCGTTGGCTTCATAACCGGCGACGCTGGCCGCACCCGACTTCTGCGCCTCATTCATCTGCTCGATCACATAGGGCGAACCAATACGGGTGCGGTAAACCGTGTCGAACCAGCCGCAGGCCTCCACAACGGTATTACTGCTGACCGGTGTCACCAGCGTTTCAATGCCGAGGAACCGCGCACAAAGCACACCGACGACATCACCGCGCAGCCATTCGCCATGCTCGTCCGCGATCAGCGGGCGGTCAGCGTCGCCATCCGTCGAGACAATGGCATCAAATCCCTGCTCGGCGGCCCATTTACGACCCAGTTCAACATCTTCCGCCCGGATCGCCTCGGTATCAACGGGGATAAACCTCTCCGACCGCGCCAGCGGCGTGACGTCGGCGCCCAGCGCCTTGAGGATATCCACCAGCAGGTCACGTGCTACGCCGGAATGCTGATAGACGCCGATACGCAGACCATCCAGGCAATCCGGGCCAAAGAAATCGCGATACCGCGAGAGATAGGCTTGCTCTGCTGCCGAATCGGGTGGCGGCAGTTCACTTTCATCGATGACCGGAAAAGGCTCTGACCAGGTCACTCGCTGTGTCCGGATAGCCGCTTCGTCGTCCTTGAGTATCTCTCCGTCCGGCCGGTTGAACTTGATACCGTTACGATCCTCCGGAATATGACTTCCGGTCACCATGATCGAAGCGTTGTTGTGCTGCATGGCGTAAAACGCCACGGCTGGCGACGGCAGGCGCCCGCTGTACACCGGCTTGTAACCCGCATCTTCGACGGCCCTTGAAACCGCCGCCAGAATACGGGGCGTGCTCGGGCGAAGGTCGCCTGCCAGCAGGATATCGCCGCCGGGTGATATTGCGCCATCTGCCTCCATCGTGCGGATAAAGGCCTGCGTGTAGGCATAGCAAACATTCGGCGTCATCGCTTCCACGGTGCCGCGCGCGCCACTGGTGCCAAATGCCACACCACTGCGATCCATCAGCTCGCTAACCAGAAAACTTTCCACCATGATCAATTCCCCCCCATTCTTATGCCCACCTGGCCTGTCAGCACGCGCAGCCCTGCGCAAGCAACAGTGCCGGCATCGCCGCCGACGCGCCAAGGTATGGCGCAATACGAACTGTGATATGCGGATAAGCGGATTTTACCTTGTCGACCTCCGCCGGAATATCTTCACTGACGTGGCGGCCCGCCGAGAGGAAATAGGGCGCCACGGTGATCTCGGTGGCGCCGGCCTCGATGAATTGCAGCAGGCCGTCGGGGATGGAGGGCTCGGCCAGTTCGAGAAAGGCGCACCCCACCCGGTCGAAGGCATTGTCGGGCAACGCCGCGACCGCTTCGCCAAGCGCCCGCACTTCCTCGTTGGAGGCCTCGCGACGGCTGCCGTGGGCAACGATCAACAGCGCCTTCATATCAGGACGAGGTGGCGGCGCGGCGCTTCGACGGCAGGCCGTACCAGAGGAACAGCGCCAGCAGCAGCAGGCCCAGTTGCAGCGCCAGGCCTTGCAGGTTGGGGTAGATGCCGAACAGTTCAAAGCGCGGGAAGTTGACCGGGCTGATCGGGATATAGCCGGCCTCCTGCAGGGCGGCCACGCCCTTGCCGGCGAAAATCACCGCCAGCACGAACATCAGGATGCCTGTGACGCTGAAAAACTGGCGCAGCGGCAGGCGCATGCTGTAGCGGATCACCACCCAGCCGAGTACCGCCAGGGTGGCCACCGCGGTGCCGAAGCCGCTCAGCGCCAGGCTCTTGCCGGCCTCGTCGGTCTGCACCCACAGGGCCTGGTAGAACAGGATGGTCTCGAACACCTCGCGGTACACGGCGATGAAGGACAGGCCCGACAGGCCCCACAGGGTGCCGGTGCCGAGCGCGCGGCGCACGTTGGATTCGATAAAGTGTTTCCACTGCACGGCGTTGGTCTTGTCATGCAGCCAGAAGCCGACGTAGAACAACACCGCGGTGGCGGTCAGCGCCGCAACGCCCTCGGTGATCTCGCGGCTGGCGCCGCTGATCTGGATCAGCGACACCGACGCCCACCAGGTCAGGAACCCGGCGCCGAGCGCACCGATCCAGCCATAGTGCAGGTAGCGCATGGCGTCGCGGTGCTCGGTCTTGACCAGGAAGGCGGCCAGCGCCACCACCACCAGCAGGGCCTCCAGGCCCTCGCGGAGCAGGATGAAGAAGGCGCTGGCAAAGGCCGCCGTGCCGGACAGGGCGCGCCCGCCCAGGCGCTGCGCGGCCGTCTCCAGCTTGCCCTTGATACGGATCACCGAGGCTTCGAGTTGGTCGACGGGAATACCCTTGCGGATGTCGTTGCGCAGCATGGTCATGTCGTGCTCGATGTCCAGGCGCAGCTTGCTGTCGACGGCGTTGAGTCCCTGCTCCACCAGTTCGAAGCCTTCCAGGTAGGCCTCCACGGCCATGCGGTAAGCCTTGCCGGTGTCGCCCGCCCGGTAGGCGCTGACCACGTCGTCGAGGCGATGCAGCGAGAACTCCAGCGGGGAACGGTTGGCGAACAGCGCGTCGGGGTGGGTGCGCAGGTAGCCCATCAGTTGCAGACCGGCCTCGCCGTACTGCTGTTTCGCCTCGGCGGGCGTCAATACGGTCAGCTTGCGCACGTCCTGCAGCGGGGCAAGCGCGGAATCCGAGAAATTGGAGTCCGCGCCGCTGCGCTCGGCCTCGCTGACCGCGAACTGGCCGACATAGAAGGCCAGCGACCAGCGGTCGTCCGCCGGCATCTCGTGGAAAGGTTTCATGTCCGTGTCCGGCACGCCCTGGGTGATGGTGTTGTACAGGCCGTAGAGGTTGCGCTGCAGGTAGCGCTCGCGGTCGGTAAAGTCGATGGGGGGCGGCTGCATGCCGGCGGCGAGCGGCCCGTCACCGGCGCCGTTGCCGCCATGACAGCCGGCGCACTGCCCGGCATAGAGTTGCGCGGCGCGCGCCAAGTCGGGCGCCTTGCGCGGCACTACCGTCACCTTGTAGCCGTCGATGATGGCCTGGCGCATCTCGCCGGTCACCGAGCGGATCTCGGCCGGGGCGGCACGCGCCATGACGCCCGCCGACAGGCGTTCGCCGAGTCCGGCCAGGCGCTCACGGGTCTCGCCGGCGGGCAGTTCCCCGATCTGGGTGACGATGCCCTGGGAAAAATCCTTCATCTCCTCGTACTCGTCGGGATTGATGATCTCGCCTTCCGCCGTCACCGCCTCGCCATAGTCGACCCCGACATAGTCGATCAACTGCAGGAGCTGCTGCAGGTCGGCGGCGTGGGTCAGCGTGGAGAACAGCAGGAAGGCGAAAGCCAGCGAGAAACGTTTCATGACGAACAAACAATCCGGGGAGAAGGTGGATTTAAATTATAATGATTCGCATTTAGATTGCAAACAGCCCTGTGGATAACAGGGGCAATATCCGCGTTTGACAGCTCCCGGTCAACCGCAAGCTAGTCACCCCGCTCCACCCACACGGTGTGGACATTGACGAATTCGCGGATACCGTGGATCGACAATTCGCGGCCGTAACCGGAGTGTCGGATGCCGCCAAACGGCATGCGCGGGTCGGACCTGGACATTTCATTGACGAAAGCCCCGCCGGACTGCAGGCGGTCGGCGGCAATGCGCTCGCCGCGCGCCAGATCGCGGGTCCAGACCGACGCCGACAGGCCAAAATCGGTGCCGTTGGCGACGCGCAGCGCCTCGGCCTCATCGCGCACCCTGATCAACGTCGCCACCGGCCCGAACAGTTCCTCGGACCAGGCCGCCATGCCTTCGCGCACGTCCACCAGTACGGTGGGCGGGTAGAAGGCGCCCGGGCCGTCCGGGATCTCGCCACCAACCAGCACCCGGGCGCCCGCCTGGACGCTGCGCCGCACCTGGTCGTGCAAACCGTCGCGCAGGTCGACGCGCGCCATCGGGCCAATATCGACCCCTTCCTCTCGCGGGTCGCCCACCTTCAACTGTTTTACCGCCTCCACGAACCTGCGCTCGAATTCATCATAAACCGCATCCACCACGATGAAGCGCTTGGCCGCAATGCAGCTCTGGCCGCTGTTCTGGAAGCGCGCGACGATGCCAACCTCCACCGCCCTGTCGAGCCTGGCGTCTTCCAGCACGATAAAGGGATCGGAACCGCCCAGCTCCAGCACGCATTTTTTCAGCGCCTTGCCGGCCTCGGCGGCGACGGCGCGACCGGCGCCGACACTGGCGGTGATGGTCACGGCCGCCACCCGCGGATCGTGGATCACCTGCGTGGTCTGCGGCACGTCGATGAGCAGGGAACGAAACAGATCGGCGGGAAAACCGGCCTCGCGGAAAATGTCTTCCAGCAGCAGCGCGCAACCGAATACATTGGGCGCGTGCTTGAGCAATGCGCCGTTGCCGGCCATCAGCGCCGGGGCGGCAAACCTGAACACCTGCCAGAGCGGAAAGTTCCAGGGCATCACCGCCAACACCACGCCCAGCGGCTTGTAACTCACGAAACTGTGGTGGGCGCCGGTATCCACCTCCTCGTCGGCGAGGAAACGCTCGCCGTTCTCCGCGTAGTAGTCGCAACACCAGGCACACTTCTCCACCTCCGCCAGGCCCTGCGCATGGATCTTGCCCATCTCGCGCACCATGACATCGGTATAGGCTTCCTTGTTGCCGCGCAGCACCCCGGCCACCGCCTTGAGCAGCCGCGCGCGTTCCGAAAACGGCGTCTGCGCCCACTCCCGCTGCGCCTGGTGACACTTTCCGACAATGGTATCGACTTCCTGCGCCGACATGGCCGGGTAGCTTTCGATCTTCTCACCGGTCGCGGGGTTGATGATATCGAAGCTCATGCGCGTCTCCCTGGAGTGTCTGCCTGCTACAGAGCAGTCACTCTAACATGTGCGGCGCGACTGTAAACCGGACCTGCACGCCACGCGCCGATTGAAATGCGCACCTTGAACACGCATTATTCCGACAGGCCCCACCGAACCGGCCAGCCTCGTCCCCCGCTTAACGGAACCCTGACATACATGAGCAACCGGCAACCTTCGAGCCTCTTCCAGCTTCTCGGCATCGAACTCAGCCCGGTCACTCACACCGAACGCCTCGTTTCCACCCTGGGCGGCTTTCTCGGCATCTTTTCCATTCTGCTGGTCAGCACCCGCGTCCTGGAACTGAACGACGCGCTGCTCATCGTGGCATCCATGGGCGCATCGGCGGTGTTGCTGTTCGCGGTACCCCACGGCCCGCTGGCACAACCCTGGCCGGTAGCCGGCGGGCACATGATCTCGGCCGCGGTGGGCATCACCTGCGCCAGGCTGGTGCCGGACCCGCTGCTGGCCTCGGCGCTGGCCGTAGGCCTTGCCATCGGCGCCATGCACTACCTGCGCTGCATTCACCCCCCCGGCGGCGCCACCGCGCTGTCGGCGGTGGTCAGCGGGCCGGCGGTGCACGCCATCGGCTACCAATATATGTTGACGCCGGTGGCGATCAACGTGGCGGTGATCCTCACTGTGGCGTTCGTGTTCAACTACCCCTTTGCCTGGCGCCGCTACCCGGCGGCCCTGAAACCGCCCCCCAAACAGCAACCGGAAGAAGAAGACCAGCGCGCCATCGCCCACGAGGACCTGGTGTACGCGCTGGCCGAGGTCAACTCCTTCATCGACATCTCGGAGCGCGACCTGCTGGCCATCTACGATCTCGCCACCCACCGTTCGCGCTCACGCGGCATGGACCCCGATCAACTGGAACTGGGCGGCTACTACAGCAACGGGAAATACGGGCCGGAATGGAGCGTGCGCCAGATCATCGATGAATCCCGTCACCGGAATCCCGACAAGGACCTGGTCATCTACAAGACGGTCGCCGGCGACGGCCTGCGACGCACCGGCTTCGCCACCCGCCGCGAGTTCGCGCGCTGGGCCAGACACCAGGTGTACCGCGATGACGAGAACTGGCGGCGGGTGGACACGGGTTCGAACGTCAGCTCATGAGATCCTGACCGGACCGCGACAGGGCCAGCACCAGGAATTCTCCCCAGGGCAAGCGCGCGGGCAACAGTCGCTCCGCAACCCGCGCAGCCGCTGAGCCGCCCCCTGTATTGCGCGACGGCGCATGGCCGCGCCCGTCCCGAAGGTCTTGCAGTATACCCTGTGCCGCCCGCCGCCCGGCGGCAACCGCCGTGACGACCAGGTCCGGACCCAGGGTATTGTCACCACCGGCGTAGA
>JALWPK010000260.1 GCA_026995045.1 Gammaproteobacteria bacterium
TGGCTGTAGGTCGCCATGTCCATTTGCAGGCGCGGATCAGGCACAAGGTTGGTGGCGAGTCGGTCAGGCAGGTAACCGCATTCGTGGGCAGAGGTGAGGTACAGATGGAGCTTCTGTGATCTCATGTTTCTATGATAGCACTGTGGATTTGGTTGGGGGGAATGATTGGGGGGATTTTGTCTGCGTGAACGCACCCGTTCCATACTTGTTATTGCGAGGAGCGATAGCGACGTGGCAGTAGTGCTACAGGGATGTAGCGTTTACGAACCTAACGATGGAATCTCCTGTAGCAAGCTGTGGAGGTTGTAGTGCTACCGCGCACAAAAAACACTCTGTATCACCCTGGCGCGCGTGCGCCAGCGCTACGGCGAAAAAATGATGTGCGAACCCAGCCGCTTCCTCGAAGAACTGCCACAGGACGATCTCGAATGGCGCGGCGGCAAGGCCACCGAAAAAAACCGAAAAGAGCAAGGGCAAGGCGCATCTTGCGGGGTTGAGGGAAATGTTGAGTTAGTGCGGTATTGTTGTTTTGTGATATTGGATAATTTAGCTGTGATGCTAACGTAGCTCGCCCTCTAACCATACTGGTTGAGTTGCACTTGTAAATTGAATTTACGATATTTTGCTGAAGTTATTGATTTTATGTTGATATTTTCGGTGCTATGATATTGCGGCCAGTCTCCAGTTTTCTGTTTTTGCGCATTTTGCCAGAAAGTTAACTAATAGCTGAACACGTTTTGGCATGAGTTTTCGCTCTGGGTAAACGAGATAAAATTCAGCAACAGGGCCGCTCCATTGAGGAAGAATACGGTGTAGTTTTTTTGCTGCAAGTAATTCTCGGCAAACAAAGACTGGAATCATGGCTATTCCCATACCTGATTGGACAACGCGTGATATTGTCGCCATGTCATCGCATCTTAGTGCTGGATTAAAACTTATGTGCTCTGATTGTTTTCCACATTTAAGGATCCAGGAACAAAGCCCGCTGCGCTGCTCGCCAAATCCCACGCATTTATGTTGCTGAAGCGCCATCGGTGAGTCCGGTTGACCAAATTTATTTATGTAGCGGCTTGTAGCGACTAGAACTCGTTCACTATAGCCAATTTTACGAGCGACAAGTGTTGAGTCTGTTAATGGGCCAACGCGAAGCGCAAGATCATAACCCTGTTCAAATATATTGACCATTTGGTCGTTTAAATCTAATTCAATCTTGATATGTGGATATGTCAGGTAAAATTCTGTCAACCAGATTCCTAAAAATTGTGAGCCTGTCGCTTTTGGGGCAGTCATTCTCAGTGTTCCGCCTTCCTTATTCGAAAGTTCCGCTAGTCGTTCATTCGCCTGGTTTACGTGTTCTGTGAGGCGACGAGCCTCTTGATAGAATGTCTGCCCAAGATCAGTGAGTTCAAATGTGCGGCCTCGTCGTATCAAGAGACGTGCGCCAAATTCGTCTTCCAGCCTAGTTAATCGGCGACTTAGCGTAGATTTGGGTAATCCCAATTTGCGACTTGCAGCGCTTAGTCCTCCAAAATCAATAAGTTGTACGAATAATAGCCAGTTATTCAAATCCATAAATGAACCCAGTTGTGTTTCATATTTGGAACGCAGGATTCTACTTTACCCTATTTTATATGAGAATGAACAGCATTAGTATCACCGCATCGATAACTTATATGCGGATAGTAGGCATGGCATTACCAGAAACGTTACTCGGTGGTTTTGTATTAATTGTTTTACTAGGTGCCACTATGGGCGGAGCATTGGCTGCAATATTACTACTGGCAAACAAAAGTTTACCAATAAAAGTTGACTTGGGGATATTGCATGGGCGTATGGGTGTGGCTGGTGTTGTTCTTTTGGGCATAACCTTTATTATGGGTGATGAACGTAACTTGACAGTAGCTCCGGCTTTAGGTGCATATATCATAACTGTCATCGGAGGCGCTACTTTATATTTCTTGATAAGAAGGAAAGGTGTATTTCCGAAGATAGTTGTTTTGGCTCATGGCGGTTTGGCTGTTGCGTCGTTGTATATATTGGCGTTTGGATTTCCAATATAACTTCAATGTTGTTATGTCGTTGACTGTGTCGTATACGAGGTGTAGAGAGTAAATGGGTAAGTTGTGTTGCGGTTCAGTTGTTGTTCTGATATTGATAATTGCAGGTATGCTATACAAGTTTGTCGTGCAAGGTGATGTGATAATAAATGCAGATACTCGGGTGGCTATCCAGCTTGATCCCAATGAAAGAGATCTCGTATTGTCAGAAATGAGAGTATTTTTGGATAGTGTGCGGCAGATTGTGAAGGGCATTTCTGATGATGACATGATGTTGGTTGCGGCGGGGGCAAAAAGATCAGGCCGTAGTGCACAGCTGGAAGTGCCAGGCGCGCTTATCAGCAAGCTTCCATTGTCGTTTAAAAAACTAGGATTTGATACGCATGCCAGGTTTGATGAGTTGGCGCTTGATGCGGAGCAATTTGGTGATCGTGGTCAAACATTGTCCCAGTTGAGTGACCTCATGAATAACTGTATTTCGTGTCACTCTGCATTTGGTTTTGATATAGCACAGAAGCGGTGAAGTCTTTCTGGAATGAGTGGGAAATTGTGTGCTATGCATCTACATCACACTAGAAGCGGGGTTGCACAGACCTGTGGTGCTGGAAAAAATCGTGCAATTTACTGACGTGGATTCTGCAGTGTTTGATGGTTAACTTGCACTGAGAGCATCAGGCGCGCTTTTTCATTTTTATACTTCAATAATGATGCCGCCACGGACGGAAGTTTTTTCTGCGGGTGCGTGGTTGCCGCAACGGTGGCCTCCCACTGGTATTTCCCGGCTAGTCCTTATGCAATGGCGCAAACCAAAGCGGCAGGGCGATTATCAAGGCCAAGCCTATGCCATTGAGTATCCATTCTGTTGTGCTGTCGTCGACAAACAGGGCGGCTATCATCAGCAGCGTGCCCGGCGTCATGGCGCTGAGCCAGCTTTTGTAGCGCAGGGTGGATTCGCCCTGGCACAGTTTGCAACTGGCGAACAGGCCGGGGCTGAGGATGGCTTTGCGCAGTGGTGAAATGCCGGGTTGCTGGCAGTGGGGACAACGTAACATTGAAAACAACCTCCCTGTACAGAAAGATGAAGCGTAAAACCGCAATATAGCATGACAGGCAACTGTCTGTGGACGCAGAGTCGACAAGCGGTGGCGCGAATGCGTGCGCTAATGACCTGACTATTGTGGGTATATACAACCTTAATAAGATTCATTATCATTCGCGCTTGATAACTATTCTTATTTATGAAATGAAGCTTATATCCCGAATTTTTGCCCGATCTTTTGCCCAGATTTTTGCTGCCGCCATATGCCTGACGCTGCCTTTCACCGCGCAGGCGGATAACCTGCAGCAGTTATTGCAACTTGTTGATTATGTTGGTGTGGATTATGCGGAGGCGGTTGCCGATGGCAAGGTGATTCACGAAGGTGAATACCAGGAAATGCAGGATTTCAGCTCCGGCATTGCCCAGTTGATACAAGTTTTGCCAGACGGAGAAGGCAAGCAGGCCTTGCAGCAAGAGGCCGCTCAGCTGGCGGGGCTGGTCGCGGACAAGGCCGACGCCAGTGAGGTGCGGCAGGTGACCGCCGCCATGCGTGGGAGCGTCATTGCCAATTATCAGGTGACCGTAGTGCCGCGCAAGCAGGTGGATTTGCAACGCGGCGCGGCGCTGTATGCCGAGCAGTGCGCCAGCTGTCATGGCGCGCAGGGCGATGGCAACGGCCCGCTGGCAAAGGGATTGGAGCCGCCGCCAATCGATTTTACCGATCGCGAGCGTTATGCCCAGCGCACGCTCTATGGTCTGTATAACACCATCACCCAGGGGGTGGCCGACACCTCGATGGGGTCCTACCACGAATTGCCCGCCGAAGATCGCTGGGCGCTGGCGTTTTATGTGGGCTCGATTGCGGCGCGGGCCGACGCCGACCGGCTGGATGCGGAAACCCTGCTGGCCGACCCCGGCCTCAAACCCCTGTTCGATGTGCAAAAGCTGACTGTCACCACGCCGGCGGAAGCCGCGCAGCAATACGGCGAGGCGGGCGCGCAACTGATGGCGTATTTGCGCACGCATCCCGAACTGGTGTTCCAGCAAAAATCGCCGCTGACCTTTTCACGCAACCGGCTGGATGATGTGCTCGCCGCCTACCGCGCCGGCGACAGCAAGCAGGCGTATCAGCTTGCAGTGGAAGCCTATCTGGAAGGGTTTGAGTTGGTCGAGCAGGCGCTGAACGCCATCGACCCGGCGCTGCGCCTGCGCGTGGAGCAGGACATGACCACGCTGCGCACCCGGATTCGCCAGGGCGCGCCCCTGGCGGAGCTGGAGCAGGAAGTCTCCGCCATTCAAGCGCTGCTGGACGAGTCCGCCGACCGGCTGCAAACCACCGGTTTGTCCGGTGGCGCGGCCTTCACCGCGGCCTTCTTTATACTGTTGCGCGAAGGGCTGGAAGCCATACTGGTGGTGGCTGCGCTGGCGGCGTTTCTGGTAAAAACCGGTCATCGCCAGAACATGCGCTATTTGCATGCCGGCTGGATTGGCGCGCTGGTGCTGGGCTTCTTTACCTGGTGGGCGTCGGTGTCGCTGGTTGAAATCAGTGGAACCAGCCGCGAGGTGACCGAAGGGCTGGCGGCCTTGCTGGCCACCGCCATCCTGTTTTATGTTGGTTTCTGGCTGCACGACAAAACCAGCGCCGCGCAATGGAAAAAGTTTATCGAAACCCACGTCAACCGCGCGCTCAGCAGCGGCACATTGTGGGGGCTGGCGGGGCTGTCTTTCATTGCGGTGTATCGCGAAGTGTTTGAAACCATCCTGTTCTATCAGGCGCTGTGGGTGCAGGCGGATGAATCGGGGCAGTCAATGGCGCTGGCCGGCTTTGTTATCGCGGCGGGCATTTTGGCTGTGCTGGCCTTGTTGATTATGCGCTACAGCGCAAGGTTGCCGTTGCGGCAGTTCTTCAGCGTTACCGGCATTCTGATGTTTGTGCTGGCGGTGATTTTCGCCGGCAAGGGCGTGGCGGCGATGTCCGAGGCGGGGTACATTCCCTATGTGTACATCAGTTTCCCGCGCATCGAACTGCTGGGGATTTATCCCAACCTGCCTGGCCTGTTGTTGCAGCTTGGTTTGCTGTTGCTGGCCCTGTATTTGTGGTTCGGCTGGCCGGGCGGCAAAAAGACTGCTGGATAAGCGCGGACGACGGTTGGATTACATCGCCCGGTAAACAAACTTGCGGCGCAGGTCGCGCAGCACGATGTACACCCACGGCCACAGCAGGGCGCCAATCAGGCTGGGCGCAAAAACCAGCCAGCCGCCGGTGTCATGCCCGGTGATGCCGTTCACCCACAGCACCAGTAGTTGTTTCAGCAACAGCAGCGCCAGCACCACCAGCGCCTGTTGCAGCAGCGAGGCCACCCGCATGCGCTGGTGTTGCAGCAGCACGATGTATATCACCAGCACCAGCCCCACCGCATGCTGCCCCAGAATGGCGCCGTGCGCCACGTCCAGCATCAGCCCGGCGAACCAGGCGGTGGTGACACCGATACGCGAGGGCAGCGCCATCGCCCAGTAAATCAGCGCCAGTGTCACCCAGTCGGGGCGCAGTTTCAGCGCCCAGTCCGGCATTGGCAAAATCGCCAGCGCGAAGGCGGCGATGATGGTGATGACGGCGATGCGTAAATCACTGCGCATCGGCTTTCTCGCGGTCGGGGTGGTGTTTGCCGGTTGGCTCGCCGGCTTCGGTCTGGCTCTGTACTTCCGGCGTCTGTTCGGTTTCTTCAGACATCACCAGCAGCACTTCGCGGGATTGTTCGAGCAGGGCCAGCGGTTCGGCGCGGATGCGGGCGAAGGGTTCGCCGGTGACCCGTTCAATGCTGGTGATAATCGCCACCGGATAGTTGGGCGGGAAGCGCCCGCCGAGGCCGGAAGTAATCAGCAAATCGCCCACTTTCACATCGGCATTGTGCGGAATGTGGCGCAGGTCGAGATAGTCTTTCTGGCCGACGCCGAACAGGATGGCGCGCAGCCCGGTGCGGTCGATTTGCACCGGCAGCGCGTGACTGGCGTCGGTAATCAGCATCACGGTGGAGGAATAGGCATTGACGTACAGCGTCTGTCCCATCACCCCGTGGGCGTCGATGATCGGCTGGCTGGGGGTGACGCCGTGCAGCCTGCCCTTGTTAATCACGAACAATTGGCGGTAGGGATCGACATCGACGCCGATGATTTCGGCAATCAGTACTTTTTCGCGGGTTTTGGGGGTGGCGCTCAACAGCAGGCGCAGGCGCTCGTTTTCTTTTTCCAGAATATCCAGCTTTTGCAGTTGCACCCGGTTTTCCAGTTGTTGCGCTTTCAGTTGGCGGTTTTCCAGCAGCAGTTTGTTGTGGCTGGTGAGGGTTTCATCAGCCCAGTAATAAAACCGGATCGGCAGGTCGATGGTGTATTGCAGCGGATACAGCAGGTTGGACAGGACGCCGCGCACCGCTTGCAGGTGATTCCAGCGATGATCCAGCGTCATCAGCACCACCGACAGAATCACAAGCAGAATCATTCTGAGCGTGACCGACGGGCCTTGCAGAAATAAGGTTTGCACAGTAGCTAGGGGCAAGTGGCAAGGGGTAAGGGGCGAGGCAGAGAGTGCTTTTCCTTGCCCCTTGCCCCTCGCCCCTCGCCCCTGCGATTATTCAACGGCGAGAAAATCACCGCCATGCTGGTCGATCAGTTCCAGTACGCGGCCGCCGCCACGGGCGACGCAAGTCAGCGGGTCTTCCGCCATCACCACCGGCAGGCCGGTTTCTTCCATCAGCAGACGGTCGAGGTCGCGCAGCAGCGAACCGCCGCCGGTGAGCACAATGCCGCGCTCGGCCACATCCGCGCCCAGTTCCGGCGGGGTCTGCTCCAGCGCGGTTTTGACGGCGCTGACGATGCCGTGCAGCGGTTCCTGCAGGGCTTCGAGAATTTCGTTGCTGTTGAGCGAGAAACTGCGCGGAATGCCTTCGGACAGGTTTCGGCCCTTGACCTCGATTTCGAGCAGGTCCTTGCCAGGGTAGGCGGTGCCGATTTCGTGTTTGACTTTTTCCGCTGTGGCTTCACCGATGAGAATGCCGTAGTTGCGGCGCACATAGCTGGTGATGGCTTCGTCGAACTTGTCGCCGCCGACGCGCACCGAGGCGGCGTAGACAATGCCGTTGAGCGAGATCACCGCCACTTCGGAGGTGCCGCCGCCGATGTCCAGCACCATGGAGCCGCGCGGTTCGTCCACCGGCATGCCGGCGCCGATGGCGGCGGCCATGGGTTCTTCAATCAGGTACACGCTGCGCGCGCCGGCGCCGTTGGCCGACTCGCGGATTGCGCGGCGCTCCACCTGGGTGGCGCCGCAGGGCACGCAGATCAGCACGCGCGGGCTGGGCCGCAGCAACTGGCTTTCGTGCACCGAGCGAATGAAGTGCTGCAGCATTTTCTCGGTGATGTTGAAGTCGGCGATCACACCGTCGCGCATCGGGCGAATCGCGATGATGTTCTGCGGCGTGCGGCCGAGCATGCCCTTGGCGTCCTTGCCATAGGCTTCGATCGATTTGGGGCCGCCGGGGCCGCGATCCTGTCGCACGGCCACCACAGAGGGCTCGTCGAGCACAATGCCTTTGCCGCGGGCGTATATAAGCGTGTTGGCCGTGCCTAAATCAATAGACAGGTCGTTGGAGAACATTCCCCGAATACGGTTAAACATTAGACGGCTTACCTGCTGATGCTTTTATAATTATGGTGTTTTTATCGTTATGAGTGAGAATATAGGCCAAGCGGACCCGGATTGCCCTAAAAATGTAGGTCAAATGCGCATCAAACACGCCCCCAGGAGCGGGCGGTTCAAGCCGCGTACTCTAGCAATCAGACGGGGCCGGGGCAAGCGGTTTACCGGCTTTCCCACCGCCCTGCTAGCAGGTTGTTGAAAAAGTCTCAGGCGAGTGCGAGGCAAGGCAAAATCCGGTGAAAAAGCGCAGTTTACACGCAGTAAATGAGCAGTTTGAGCCGGATTTTAACGCCGCATCGCGCCGCATGAGGGTTTTTCAGCAGCCTGCTAGAGCTTGAAGCGAGTTTATGCTAACTTCCCGCCTCCACGAACGCACTTAACCAACCGGGAATCCCATGTCGCTGGACAAACAACAGGTTCGCAAAATCGCCCATCTGGCCAGGCTGAAAATCGACGAGGCCGATATCGACAACTACGCCAGCAATCTTTCCAGCATTCTGCACCTGGTCGAGCAGATGGGTCAGGTGAATACCGAAGGCGTGACGCCGATGGCGCACCCGTTCGATGCGGTACAGCGCCTGCGTGAGGATGTGGTCACCGAAACCAATCAGCGCGAAGTGTTTCAGGCGGTCGCGCCGAAGGTGGAAGATGGCGTCTATCTGGTGCCGCGGGTGATTGAGTAGGCGGCGATATGAGTGATTTGCATACCCGCTCACTGAGCGAGCTGTCGGCCATGCTGCAATCGGGCGAGGTCAGCAGTGTTGAGTTGACCCAACATTTTCTGCAACGCATCGAGCAGCACGACGCGCAGCTCAACAGCTTTATTACCGTCGCCGACAATGCGCTGGAGGCGGCCAAGGCCGCCGATGACGCCCGCGCCAAAGGTGAGAGTGGCGCGCTGCTTGGCATGCCGATCGCGCACAAGGATATTTTTTGCACCAAGGGCCTGAAAACCTCCTGCGGTTCGAAAATGCTGGACAATTTCATTTCGCCCTACAACGCCACCGTGGTGGAAAAAATGCAGCAGGTCGGCGTGGTCACCCTGGGCAAAACCAATATGGATGAATTCGCCATGGGCTCATCCAACGAAACCAGTTTTTATGGCGCGGTGAAAAATCCCTGGGATACCGACTGCGTGCCCGGCGGCTCCTCCGGCGGCTCCGCCGCTTCGGTGGCGGCGCGACTGACGCCGGCGGCCACCGGCACCGACACCGGCGGTTCGATTCGCCAGCCGGCGGCGCTGTGCGGCATTACCGGGCTCAAGCCAACCTATGGCCGGGTGTCGCGCTACGGCATGATTGCCTTTGCCTCCAGTCTGGACCAGGGCGGGCCGATGGCGCAATCGGCCAGCGACTGCGCGCTGTTAATGAACGCCATGGCCGGTTTCGATGAAAAGGATTCCACCAGCATCGAACGAGATACCGAAGACTACACCGCCGAACTCGACAAACCGCTGGACGGCTTGCGCATCGGCCTGCCAAAAGAATATTTTGGCGATGGTCTGGACGCGTCGGTAAATGCAGTCGTGCAGGCGGCGCTGCAACAATACCGTGACATGGGCGCGGAACTCATCGAGATTGAGTTGCCCAACTCCGGTCTCAGCGTGCCGGTGTATTATGTGGTGGCGCCGGCGGAAGCCTCCGCCAACCTGTCGCGCTTTGATGGCGTGCGCTACGGCTATCGCTGCGATGACCCCAAAGACCTCACCGATATGTACGAGCGTTCACGCGGCGAAGGTTTTGGCGCGGAAGTCAAACGCCGCATCATGGTCGGCGCCTATGCGCTGTCAGCCGGTTATTACGACGCCTATTACCTGAAAGCGCAGCAGTGCCGCCATCTGATTGCCGACGACTTCAAACAGGCTTTCGAAAAAGTCGATGTGATTATGGGGCCGACCTCACCGGGCGTGGCGTTTCGCCTCGGCGAAAAAATGGACGACCCGGTGTCCATGTATCTGAACGATATTTACACCATCGCGGTCAACCTCGCCGGTCTGCCGGGTATGTCGATTCCGGCGGGTTTTGCAGACGGCAAACCGGTGGGGCTGCAGATTATCGGCAACGCCTTTAGCGAAAGCCGGTTGCTTAACGTGGCGCACCAGTACCAGCAGGCGACCGACTGGCACCGGCGGATGCCGCAGGGATTTGCCTGAGATTTTTAAAATACATTCCGCAAATGCACGCAAATAAACGCGAAGGCACACTATGTGGAAAAAGGAGAATTCAGCATACAGGTGCTTGCAT
>JALWPK010000261.1 GCA_026995045.1 Gammaproteobacteria bacterium
GGCTCATCACCGATCTGGGCGAGTTTGCCGTCAAAGACACCTTGCTCGATCAATATGATGAAGGCCGCTATGAGGGGAATTTCAGCATTACGCAGATTTTCCCGGCATCCTACTTCGCTGCGGGTCGCTTCGTTGTCGAGGTCAGGGCGACATTAAAGAACCTGACGCTCGATGGTGTCGATGAGCTCAAACCCGAGGACAAAGCAGTCGCTTCGGAGCCGGATCCGGTAGACGATCAACCCTCGCCTGCTGTGGAAACGAAAGCCCCACCTTCAACCGATCAGCCGGAACAACCATCTGAGGTTGAAGCCAGCACCGAAGGTGATGACGTACTGTTTGGCACGCTGTGGCCTCTCGGAACCCAGGTCAGACTGGATCCCACGGTAGATCGCAAGCGGTTCCGTGAGCAGCGCAACCGTCTCAAGGATCTGGGTTATACCTTTGACGCAATTGAGCAGATCTGGAGCAACGCTGGTAACAATAACAAAAATTAGTTCCGGTCACTTCTCACTTCAAAACCCAGCCGGGAAAACACGCCCCGGTGGGTGTGCTTTCTCCGGCGTTTTCATAACCATTTTTCTTAACCCAAGGAGAAAGCAATGTTTGAATCACATCTGATGCAGGTGGACGAGGCACCGGAGTTGTTTGCCGATGCCGTGCTGGTGGATGCCGCTGACAATCTGCTGTTCCTGTCCCTTTGGGGACACGATACCGCACTCCAGGAGTTTCTGGCCCGGTTGTCACTTCCCGTACACGAAGGCGGGCTGGACAGTTTTTTTCTATGTCCAGGAATTAGTGAGAACGGATTGTCCAAGTACAAATTGCCAAGTCGCAAACTCGTGCAGATCGGCGATGCCGATCGACTCGACCACTACTCGGGCCGTATGCCGACCAATATCTTTGGTGATATGGCTCACTTGTGGTTGTTCAACCGACTGGTGACCGAGCCTGACCTGGCCAACCGTCGCACCATCGCCCTGTTCAAGCCGGACGAGGTGTCAACAGAGGCAGGACGAGAAGCGGTACACAGTCGTATCTGGCAGTTGACGAAAGCGATCTGTCACCTGCCATTGCTCGATCACTGGATCAACCCCGTTACCGAAGCATTCCGGTCCCGGGATTGGATCAAGGACTTCGATGGCATCGGTATTCATGCCGCCATGATCGATCTCAACCTTGGTGAGGAAGTCGAAACGGTGATCACCGGCCTGGTGAAGGACGGTTCACTGACTCTCGCTTAGCAACCTCCACCAACCAGCCCCCCTCCGGGGGCTTCCCTGATCTCCCGAAAGCCGGAAGATCAGGGAAGATTCCGGATAACGGTTTTCAACCTGGCTGCTTGGTTAAAGCAGTACCTTTGCCAACATTTGTTGGCACCTGAAACGCCTACGCCGAACCGTGAAACAGGCGCATCGGTCATTCGACCGTCGGTTCATTTTCTATAAACCCGCGGGGTATCGTCATACCCCTGTGGGTCATGGTGCACCCCGCTTTTTACTTAACGAAAGGAGGAGCACCATGGGCTGGCTTTTTACTCAGGGCACATCAAAGTCCGACATTATCAACGATCTGGTTGCACCAGAGGAAAACGACGCGCGGCGCTGGGAGACACTCGCCCACTGCGTCCGTGGCAACGTCCTTTGGGCGGTGGTTGAAATCACGTACAAGCAGGATAAGCCGCGCAAACGGTTCATAGCTTGTTACTTGCTTTCATGTGAGAAAGGCTACGGCTGGGGATATAAGAGCATGGATGAATCCATGTTTCCTTACTATTTCTCCTGTCCGTTGAAGTATCTCGATATGGTACCGGTGGCCAATGCCGATTGGCGTACCGAGGTCCGGAAGTATCACCAACGACGCAACCGGAAGGTCGAGATCGGCCAGAAGATCGGTCTTGTTAACGCTTCAATTCCGTGGGTGGTCATCACGTCAAAACGGCCGCTGCTGGGAACGTATGGTGGCATGTGCTATCGCATTCCCCGCCGCATGCTCGGCGAAGTATTTGTCTGACCCTTCATCTTAAAACCCTGCCGGGGAAATACTTTCCCCAACAGGGGTGGTGTCTCTCCGGCTCATTTCAACTCAATGATAGGAGAAACATCATGGCTTTAATGTTTCAGCGCCTGGCGCGTAATTTTATAAAGAACGGCTACTACCCGACGGATGGCAATACCACCGCGCGGGTGTTGTCCGCTTTGGCGGCGCCCAAGTCGGGCGCCTTGCGGATTCTCGATCCGTGTGCCGGTGAAGGTATCGCCCTGGCGGAATGTAAACACCATCTGGGCAGCGATCATGTTCAGGCCTTCGGTGTGGAATACGACCGGGAACGTGCTTGGCACGCCAAACAACTCCTGGATCATAGCATCCATGGTGATATCCAGGACTGCAATCTGGGACAACGCCAGTTCGGTTTGTTGTGGCTCAATCCGCCCTATGGTGACCTCGTTGCCGACAAGGGCAGTACCGGGGATCGTCTCGGTGGCCAAGCTGATAAACAGGGCCGCAAACGGC
>JALWPK010000262.1 GCA_026995045.1 Gammaproteobacteria bacterium
TATCGAAACATATGCCTAAAGTAGTCGTAACAAAATGTTACAGACGTTATTTTAATACCCCTACTAAAAAACGATTAACTGTTACAACTAAATTGAATTCTATCAAAAATAACCTAAAAAGTAAAAATATTTAAAAAATTAAATTTTTTTTAATAGTTTTAATACCCCTACAAACGATTACCTGCTACAATAGATGGTAACGATAGGCTAAAAGCATTCAAGTTTTAATACCCCTACAAACGATTACCTGCTACAATACTAATCCCTTTACCCTCCATATCGTCTATGTTTTAATACCCCTACAAACGATTACCTGCTACAATAGTCCTATACATCACAGAATTACTAAACATGTTTTAATACCCCTACAAACGATTACCTGCTACAATAAAGAACATCTGTAGAAGCAAACTTGCTTTGTTTTAATACCCCTACAAACGATTACCTGCTACAATTATGAGGGGTAGAGCATGACAGCACCAATAGTTTTAATACCCCTACAAACGATTACCTGCTACAATCTACACCCCAAAACAAATAGACAACCTCGTGTTTTAATACCCCTACAAACGATTACCTGCTACAATCTTTAAAAGATTTGCCTAAACATAACTCCTGTTTTAATACCCCTACAAACGATTACCTGCTACAATGAGATGGATGGTCGTTGTGTGGAAGTCCTAGTTTTAATACCCCTACAAACGATTACCTGCTACAATTATATGAGATTGCAGCAAAACTTGGAGTGAGTTTTAATACCCCTACAAACGATTACCTGCTACAATTATATGAGATTGCAGCAAAACTTGGAGTGAGTTTTAATACCCCTACAAACGATTACCTGCTACAATTCAAAATAGACAACTGTTAGCTAAAATTGTGTTTTAATACCCCTACAAACGATTACCTGCTACAATAAACGCTACATCTATTCCCCGTTGAGAGTAGTTTTAATACCCCCTACAAACGATTACCTACTACAATATTTAACCAAACTTTGGTATCTGAAACAACTTGTTGTAAAGCCTCTATAAACTTTAACAATGTATTTAAACATAGAGATTAGTTTCACTACAAATAGCTATGAAGAATGACGTATACTCTCCTTGGTTTGGGCTATACTTTTGGGGCTCACCGAAAGTGTTGTGAGTCCTAAGTCTATCAGTTTTTCTATAGCATCCGTATGGGCTGCGAGTTCACCACAGATGCCTACAGGTTTTGTGCTTTGCTTGACAACACTCTCTATGGCAGAAAAGACAACAGGAGAAAGTTCATCCACTTTAAGAAGTGGGTGGGTACGTTCTATGGCGAAGAGGTATTGGGTGAGGTCGTTGGTACCTATGGAGTAAAAGTCTACTACTTCATTGAATGCATCTATGAGGAAGAGCACAGAAGGTACTTCTATCATGATACCAAAGTCTATGTTACTTATGTCGATATTGTGTTTTTTAGCAACCTCTTGCGCAAAACTTTTTGCCTTACGAAACTCCTCTACATTTGAGACCATAGGGAACATGATTTTAATTCTCTTTCCCTCTGATGCTACAAATATCGCATGAAGTTGTTCTGCAAGTATTTCAGGATGCGTCCTAAAAAGGCGTACGCCTCGTAAACCTAAAAATGGGTTACTCTCTAGAGGGATCTCTATGTAGGGTAGGGCTTTGTCTCCACCTACATCGAGTGTCCGTACGGTGATCTCCTCAAAGGTGCTAAATATTTCTCTAAGCGCATCGGTTTGTGCTTGTAAACTTGGCTTGACAGATTTAAATAAAAACTCTGTACGCAAAAGCCCTATGCCTTCAGCACCTTCATCTTTTGCTATTTTTGCACTCTGAACATCTCCTACATTTGCTAAGACTTTTATCTGCTTCCCACTACTTGTTACAGCAGTGTCAAAACGTTTAGATGCCGAGTGTGCTTTTTGTACTTTTGTTTTTTCTTGTAGGGCTTTGGCTTTTTCTATATCGTCACTACTTGGAGTCAGTACCACAACGCCTGCAAAACTATCTAGAAGTATCTCTCTATCTAAAGGTATCTTACTTGTGTCAGCTATAAGTGAAGCGATACTAGAAGCACGTAGGAGTATGGCAGTATGTGAGTTGATGGAAGTCTCTTTGAGTATGACCCCTTGTACCTGTGTGTTTGCAAGCATGGCTATCTCACTAGGTAAGAGGTCATCTGCAAGAAGTATAAAAGCATCTTTAGGGAAAGTGACTTTCACTTCTAAGCCCAAAGCTTTTTTAACCCGCTGTAAAATGTCCTGATAGTCCACTATTTTGGCAGAGAGTTTTGTGCCTTGCAGTGCGTCTATCTCTTTGTTAATATTTTGTTCTAAAGTCTCTAATGAGGTGCTCTTTTCTTTCAGTGAAGCAAGTAAGGCTTTTTGTGCCAATGCAATGTCTGTACCTTGGGTTTCAAGTGCTTTGCATGTCTGGGCAATAGCCTCGTTAAAACTTAGTGTGTTGTTGTGTTGTATCTCTTCTGTTTTG
>JALWPK010000263.1 GCA_026995045.1 Gammaproteobacteria bacterium
CGATTCCCTCGCGCAGTGGACGGGCGCGTACTGGCAGCTGACTCCCTCCGTCTTTACGATGAGCCTCGCGGCGGGCGATACGCCCCTCGCCGAGGCGGGGACTCTCTTCCAATGCCCCGCTTGCGGACACGCGCCGTTGGAAGAAACCGAAACCTTCTGCCGATGTTCCCAATGCGGCAAAACCTACCCCATCGAGGAGGGGATTTACGATTTTCGAGAGGGGGAATGATTGCGCCGAGCGTCATTCCCTTTTCCCCTAACGCAAAAGGACGCCGAGCAAATCGGCGTCCTTTTTTTGCTTTATTTCCCAGCCTTAGACTGCAAATACTCCAGAAAGGCGTTCATCAGGGGACCCGGCACGCGCTGCGCGGCGCTGGCTGCCCGCTCGGCGCGCCTGGCTTCGGCGGTGGCGATTTGCTCCGGGGAGAGGTTCGCGCCGCCCCCGCCGCCTCCGCCGCCCGCGCCGCGTCCCTGTCCTTGTCCGGGCGCCATGCCTTCGGGAGGCTGTTTGCTGCCGTCGCCCTGCCCGCCGCTGATGCCCAGTTCGGTCATCAACTCGCGCATATTGGACGGCTGAATGTCCATCGCGTCAATCGCCGCCAATTGTTCGTCCGTCATCAGGCTTTCAATTTGACGCACGAGGGCGTCCAGTTCGGCGGGCGCGGTAGTGTCGCTGACGCTGAGGGTGCTGAACAACTGCCAGAGCGGCAATAATTCCGCCGCCTGTTCGGCGGTGATGTCGTTTTCGGTGCCGTCCAGTTTCCAAGTGCCGACCAGCAATTCCGTCGCGCGGGAAATTTCCGGCTGCGCGGGACTCTCTGTCGTCTCGGTTGAGGAGGCGCATCCCGCCGCCAGCAGGGCGACGAGGGTGACTATCCAGAAAAGTTTTTTGATTTTCATCGTTTTTTCTCCAATCGTATCAATTTATTCAACCCAAGCTGCAAATAAGACGTGGGCTTCTTATCCGTGTCCTTCCAACTGAAGGAAGAAATTTTCTAAAAAAGATTTTTTGCTGCGGAGTAGGTCGGAATGGCATTCCGACCTACTCCAGCGCACAATTCACCAAAATTCTTGAAAAGATTTCTCGCCGCGCAGCGGCTCGAAATGACATGGTGGCGAAGTTCTTCTTTATCCGCAATTCAAGTTATTCATAGCGCAGGGCTTCAATCGGGTCGAGTTCGGCGGCTTTGTTCGCCGGGTAGTAGCCGAAGAACGCGCCTACCACCGCCGCCGAGCCAAACGCCAGCAGGATGGATTCCGGGACGATGACCGTCCGCATTTCGCTCAACGCGCCGAAGATGTACGCGCCGCCTATCCCCAGAAGGATTCCCAGCAGCCCGCCGAAAGTGCTCAAAAGCAGGGCTTCCGCCAGAAACTGCATTCGGATATCCTCGGGCATTGCGCCGATTGCCTGACGGATGCCAATCTCGCGGGTGCGCTCCGTCACGCTGACCAGCATGATGTTCATGATGCCGATGCCGCCGACAATCAACGAGACGCCAGCCACCCAAGAGAGCAGCGAGCGGAACGCCGCCGTCGTCGCTTCCTGCGTGGCGATGATGTCCTGCTGGGTGGTGATGACGAAGTCCGCTTCGTCCAGCGAAACGTCGTGCCGTTTCGCCAGCAGGAGTTCTATCTGCTGGGTGACCTCCTCCGGGTCGGCATCTTCCGCCACTTCCACATAAATCAGGCGGACGCGGTCGCCGCGCAGCCTCGCCAGCATGGACGGGGTGAACTTCTGGAAAACAACGCTGATGGGCATGTACAGCCGGGCGTCGTAATCCACTTCGCCGACCAGACCTTTCGGCTCCAGCACGCCTATCACACGCATCTTGACGCTGCCGACCGTGACGACTTCGCCAATCGGGTTCGCCTCGCCGAATAATTCTTCCGCCAGACTGCTGCCCAAAACGACCACTTTTTGCTTGCGGTCTACTTCAAGGTCATTGAAATAACGTCCCAGCGCCGGGTTGACATCGCGCACGGAGGGAAAGTCGGGCGTGGTGCCTAAAATCGAGACGTTTTCCAGCGTGACGCCGTTGGCTTTCACCGTCGCGGCGGCGTTTTGCTCCACCACCACGCCCTGCACGCCGACGACCTGCTCGGCAATGGCGGTGGAATCATCGAAGACCAGTCCGCCCGTCGGGTTGCTGCCCATCCCGCCGCGCGAAAAACTGGACTGCACAAAGAGCAAATTGGTGCCTAAACTGGTGATTTCCTCCTGAATGGTGGCTTCTGTGCCTGCGCTGATGGCGACCATCACAATCACCGCGGCGACGCCGATAATCACGCCCAGCATGGTCAGGATAGAGCGCACCGAATTTTTCAAAATGGCTTCCCACGCCACACGCAAAATCTCTTTCCACTTCATGCCAGCGCTCCTTCGACGTTGTGAATCACTTTTTCCACGCGCCCGTCGCGCAAATGGATGACGCGCTGGGCGTACGCGGCGATTTCGTCATCGTGCGT